>CAZZFN010000204.1:0-1501 GCA_964653505.1 uncultured Methyloversatilis sp. | reverse complement strand
CGCAAGGAAATGGGCGTGCGCACGATTTTCAACATCCTCGGCCCGCTGACCAACCCGGCCGGCGCGCCCAACACCCTGCTCGGCGTCTTCCACCCCGACCTGGTCGGCATCCTGGTGCGCGTCATGCGGCAGCTCGGCGCCCGCCATGTCCTGGTGGTGCATGGACAGGACGGCATGGACGAGATCTCGCTCGGCGCCGCCACGCTGGTCGGCGAGCTCAAGGACGGCGAGATCCGCGAATACGAAATCCACCCCGAGGACTTCGGCCTGCAGATGATCGCCACGCGCAACCTCAAGGTCGCCGATGCCGCCGAATCGAAGGGGCGGCTGCTCGGCGTACTGGAAAACCAGCCCGGGCCGGCGCTCGAGATCGTCTGCCTCAACGCCGGCGCGGCGCTCTACGCGGCCAACCTCGCCGCCGACATCGGCGCGGGCATCCGCCTGGCCCGCCAGACCATCGAAGCTGGCCGGGCGCGCGCCAAGCTCGACGAGTTCGTCAAGGTCACGAATTCACTGTGAGCGACATCCTGAACAAAATCCTCGCGGCGAAACGCGAGGAAGTCGCCGCCGTGCTGGCCGTCAAGCCGCTCGCGACAATCCGCGCCGAAGCCGAAGCACAGCCGCAGGCCCGCGACTTCGTCGGCGCCATTCGAAACAAAATCGGCGCGAAAGTCGGTGCTGGCGAGACGGCAGTCATTGCCGAAATCAAGAAGGCCAGCCCGTCCAAGGGCGTAATCCGCCCCGACTTCCGCCCCGCCGAGATCGCGGTCGACTACGCAAAACACGGCGCCGCCTGCCTCTCGGTGCTCACCGACCACCCGTTCTTCCAGGGATCTCCCGAATACCTGCGAGCCGCACGCGCCGCCTGCGCCCTGCCGGTATTGCGCAAGGACTTCACGATCGATCCCTACCAGGTCTATGAAGCCCGCGCGCTGGGCGCCGACGCCATCCTGCTGATCGTCGCCGCGCTCGCCGACAGCGAGATGCGCGAACTCGAAGACCTCGCCCTGTCGCTCGGCATGGCGGTGCTGGTCGAAAGCCACGACGCCGGCGAACTCGACCGCGCGCTGAAGCTCAAGACGCCGCTGCAAGGCATCAACAACCGCAACCTGCGCACCTTCGAAGTCAGCCTCGACACCACGCTGTCGCAGCTCGCGCGCATCCCCGCCGACCGCATCGTCGTCACCGAATCCGGCATCCTCGCCCCCGCCGACGTCGCGCTGATGAAGCAGAACGGTGTCAACGCCTTCCTCGTCGGCGAAGCCTTCATGCGTGCGCCCTCGCCAGGCGCGGAGCTGGCACGGCTGTTCGGCTTCTAGCCGCCGTCCCGCCAGCGTTTCATCCACCGGCGGGTGGCCGAGGTCGGCGATGCGGCGTTTACTTGACGACGGCGGTCAGCTCGCCTTTCTTGTAACGGGCAGCCATCGCTTCGAGCGAGATCGGCTTGATCTTGGCGGCCTGGCCGGCGCAGCCGAAGGCCTCGTAGCGCGCCTTGCAGATC
>CAZZFN010000203.1:0-1598 GCA_964653505.1 uncultured Methyloversatilis sp. | reverse complement strand
CGGCTCGGCGTGCGCGACGGGCTGCTGGGCCGGCTGCCCTGGCGGCAATGGCGGCGCGTCTTCGCCGCCTGGGAGCGCGAGGACGGCCTGCTGCCGGCGCGCTTCGAGATCATCTACGGCCACGCCTGGAAGGTCGCGCCGCGGAACCTGCCCGACGGCCGCGCCATCGTCCGATTCAAAAAGCCATGAAGCGCGCGAAAAAGAATCACCACAAGATCAAGCCGCGCAATCCGCTGGCGACGACGCCGCTCCTGAAAAAGGGCGGCAGGCATGCGCGCAAGGACAAGCGCGCCGGCCGCGCGCTGCAGCAGGCGCAACTGCGCAAGGCGCTCAGCGGCGCGGAATGATGGTGATGATGCGGCCCTTGGGCAACGGCGCCTTGGGCGCGTACTTGCCGGCGAGCTGCGCGCGGCGTTCCTGCTCACGCCACCAGTAGCGGATGCCCAGCAGGCCGGCGAGCACGCCGCCGTAGAGCAGCGGTTGCGACTGGTCGGCCTTGACCAGCCAGCTGTAGTGCAGCACGGCGAGGATCGCGATGGCATACACCGTGCGGTGCAGTTCCTGCCAGCGCCGGCCGCCGAGGCGGCGGATCGCGAACTGGTTCGAGGTCGCCGCGAGCGGCACCAACAGCACGAAGGCGGCCATGCCGACGGTGATGAAAGGCCGCTTGAGGATGTCCTTGGCGATCTCGTTCCAGTCGAAGAACTGGTCGAACCAGAGATAGGTCGTCAGGTGCAGGCAGGCGTAGAAGAAGACGAACAGCCCGAGCATGCGCCGCAGCCGCGCCACGAGGTGCCAGCCGGTGAGCTTGCGCAGCGGCGTGACGGCGAGGGTGATCAGCAGCAGGTTGAGCGTCCAGGTGCCGAGGCCGCGCGTCACCGCCTCGACCGGATTGGCGCCGAGCGTGTCCTGCCAGGCGCCCCAGCCGTAATAGCCGAGCGGCAGCAGGCAGAGCAGGAAGGTCAGGGCTTTCAACGCGAAGATCGACATCAGTAGTGCTTCCGTAGATCCATGCCGGCATAGAGCGAGGCTACCTGCTCGGCATAGCCGTTGAACATCAGCGTGCGGCGCTTCTGGAATTCGCCGATGCGGCGCTCCGTCGCCTGGCTCCAGCGCGGGTGGGCCACCTCGGGATTGACGTTCGAGTAGAAGCCGTATTCGCGCGCGTTCGCCTGCATCCAGGAGCTGCGCGGCGCGTGTTCGACGAAGCGGATGGCGACGATGGACTTCGCGCTCTTGAAGCCGTATTTCCAGGGTACGGCGAGGCGCAGCGGCGCGCCGTTCTGGTTCGGCAGCGCCTCGCCGTAGAGCCCGAGGGCCAGCAGCGTGAGCGGATGGCGTGCCTCGTCGAGCCGCAGCCCTTCGCGATAGGGCCAGTCGAGCACGCGGCTCTTCGTGCCGGGCATGCTTTCCGGCTGCACGGCAGAGACGAACTCGACGTACTTTGCGCTGCCGAGCGGCTCGACTTTCTTCAGGAGCACGTCGAGGGGAAAGCCGAGCCAGGGAATCACCATGCTCCAGCCCTCGACGCAGCGCAGGCGGTAGATGCGCTCTTCGAGCGGCGCGAGCTTGAGGATGTCCTCGATGCCGAGGGTGAC
>CAZZFN010000202.1:0-1598 GCA_964653505.1 uncultured Methyloversatilis sp. | reverse complement strand
GATCTGACTTACGAGGCGATCCTCGCCCCGCTGGACGGCTTCCGTGCGGCGGTGGCGGCGTTCCGGCAGGCGGGCGGGCGCGGCATGAACGTCACGCTGCCCTTCAAGCTGGAAGCGCTGGAACTGGCCGACCGGCCGACCGCGCGGGCGCGCCTGGCGGGCGCGGCGAACACCTTGCGCTTCGATGCGGACGGGGTTTTCGCCGACAACACCGACGGCATCGGGCTGGTGCGCGACATGCGCGACCGGCTGGGTTTTGCGCTTTCCGGCCGGCGCATCCTGATACTCGGCGCCGGCGGGGCGGCACGGGGCGTCGTGCTGCCCTTGCTGGAGGAGGGGCCGGCGCTGCTGGCGATCGCCAACCGCAGCGCGGACAAGGCGGAGGCATTGAAAACGCAATTCGCCGCGTTCGGCGAGCTGCGGGTCGGCGGCTTCGACGATTTCGCCGGCGGGGGCTTCGATCTGGTCATCAACGCGACGTCCGCCAGCCTCGGCGCGGCAAGCCTGCGCCTGCCGGCGGGGTTGTTCGCCGCCGGCGCGCTGGCCTACGACATGGTGTATGGCCAGGGCGAAACGCCCTTCCTGCGCGATGCGCGCGCGCAGGGCGCGGCGCGCGGCGCCGACGGGCTGGGCATGCTGGTGGCGCAGGCGGCCGAATCCTTCTTCCTCTGGCGCGGCCTGCGACCCGACACGGCGCCCGTGCTGGCGCTGCTGCGGGGCGGCTGACGGCTGGATGCCATGAGGCTGCCGAATCTGGATCGGGCGCATATCGACATAGCGAAATTGACCGGTTATGTGCTGAATCCAAATCATCCGGAAGGGCGTCACAAGGCGCGGGTGTTCCTTTCCGCACTGGGGGTTGGCGCATCGGGGGGGCCAGTGGCTGGCAGAGGCCCTTCTTGCCGCGGTTCGGGATGGTGCGGCTGAGGTGCAGGCTGAAACGAAATGGGGCACAATCTACCGCGTCGATGTCGAGATCGTTCGCGGCCGGCGTTGCGCAAGGGTCAGGACAGCCTGGCTTTGCAAATCGAAGGAAACCCGGCTCGTAACATGTTTTGTGATCGGAGAATGCAATGAGACTTCATGATGTCGTGGCCACGCTGGAGGACTTGCCCGAGGCGCATCTGGCCAAGGGGCAAGTGGGTACCATCGTGGATGAGCTGGATGCCGGGCATGTGCTTGTCGAGTTTGCGGATGTCGACGGTGTCGCCTATGCCATCGAGCCTGTCTCATGTCACAAGCTCATGCAACTGCATCATCGGGCGGCACTGGCCGCCTGACGCCCGCCCGGTAGAATCCCTCCCCGAATTCCTCGGGAGGACGACATGCAGATCAGGGACAGCGTATTCATCGTCACCGGCGGGGCCTCGGGCCTCGGCGCGGGCGCGGCGCGCCTGCTGGCGGCGCAGGGCGGCAAGGTGGCGATCGCCGATCTCGACCAGGCGGCGGGGGAAGCGCTTGCGGCCGAGATCGGCGCACGCTTCGTCGCGACCGACGTGGCCGACGCGGCGAGCGCGCAGGCCTGCGTGGCGGCGACGCTGGCGGCGTTCGGCGCCGTGCATGGCCTGGTCGGCTGCGCCGGCATCGTGATCGGCGAG
>CAZZFN010000201.1:0-1600 GCA_964653505.1 uncultured Methyloversatilis sp. | reverse complement strand
AACTTTTTCATCGTCTCGAACGGTTGAACGCGATCGGCGCGGCGCTTTCCAGCGAACGCAATCTGCGGCGCCTGCTCGAGCAGATCCTCGTCGCGGCCAAGACCATCACCCATGCCGACGCCGGCACCCTTTACCGGGTGACCGAGGACCGGCGCGCCCTGCGCTTCGAGATCGTCTGCAACGACACGCTGGGCCTCGCGCCCGGCGGCAGCCCGGCCGGCTTCGCCGATCTGCCGCTCCATACCCCGGAGGGCGTCCCCAACAAGAAACTGGTCGCCGTGTGCGCAGTGCTCGAAGATCGCACCATCAACGTCGCCGACGCCTACGCCGAGGCCGGCTTCGATTTCTCCGGGACGCGCGCGTTCGACGCCCGGAGCGGCTATCGCTCGGAATCCTTTCTGACCGTGCCGATGCGCAACCACGAGGGCAGCATCATCGGCGTCTTGCAGATCATCAATGCGAAACATCCCGAAACCGGCCAGATACAGCGCTTCGACCTCGCCGCGCAGCGCCTGGCCGAATCGCTCGCCTCGCAGGCCGCCATCGCGCTGACCAACCGCCAGCTGATCGACCAGCTCGAGGCGCTGTTCGAATCCTTCATCCGGCTCATCAACCTGGCGATCGACGAGAAGTCGCCCTACACCGGCGGCCACTGCCAGCGCGTGCCCCGCCTGACGATGATGATCGCCGAGGCGGTCAATGCGACGAGAGAAGGGCCGCTGGCGGAATTCGCGCTGTCCGAGGCCGGGCTCTACGAACTGAAAATCGCCGGCCTGCTCCACGACTGCGGCAAGGTGACCACGCCCATCCACGTGGTGGACAAGGCCACCAAGCTGCAAACCCTCTACGACCGCATCGGCCTGATCGACACCCGTTTCGAGGTGCTCAAGCGCGACGCGCAGATCGCCGCCCTGCGCCGCCAGCTCGAACTGCGGCCGCAGCGGGACGCCGCGGCCGAGGCCGACTGCTGGGCCGCCTGCCGGGGCGAACTCGACGCGCTCGACGACGAGCGTGCCTTCCTGCGCCGCGCCAACATCGGCGTCGAGGCGATGCGTCCCGCAGACCAGCAGCGCGTGCGCGAGATCGGCGCCGGACGGCGCTGGCGCAATCCCGCGGGCGTGGAGGCCGATTTCCTCAGCGCCGACGAGATCGAGAACCTGACGATCCGTTCCGGCACGCTGACGGCGGCCGAGCGCGAGGTCATCAACCACCACATCGTCGCCACGATCCGCATGCTCGAAGCGCTGCCCTGGCCGAAACATCTGAAGAACGTGCCCGAATATGCCGGCGGCCACCACGAGCGCATGGACGGCAAAGGCTACCCGAACGGCCTGACGCGCGAGCAGATGTCGCTGCCGGCGCGCATGATGGCCATCGCCGACATCTTCGAGGCGCTCACCGCGCGCGACCGGCCCTACAAGTCGGGCATGAAGCTGTCGCAGGCCCTGGAGATCATGCGCAAGTTCGCCGCCAACGGCCACATCGACCCCGAGCTGTTCGAGGTCTTCATGCGGCAAGGCGTCTGGCGCAGTTACGCCGACGAGTGCCTCGACCCGGAGCAGATCGACCTCTGAAAGTCGGCGCCGGCGGGACGGCGCGG
>CAZZFN010000200.1:0-1704 GCA_964653505.1 uncultured Methyloversatilis sp. | reverse complement strand
CGGCATTCCGAAAACCGAGGCGGTGACGGCGGCGCGTGCCGAGGATTTCTGGCAGCGGCGCAGGCAACTGTTCTTCAAGCCGGCGGCGGGCTTCGGCTCGAAGGGTTCGTATCGCGGCGACAAGCTGACCAGGCGCGTGTTCGACGAGATCCTCGCCGGAGACTACGTGGCGCAGGCCTTCGCGCCGCCGTCGACGGTGCGCCATGAGCTGAACGGCGAGATGATCGAGCTCAAGGCGGACATCCGCAACTATGCGTATCGTGGCGCGGTCCAACTGGTGGCCGCGCGGCTGTACCAGGGACAGACGACTAATTTCAGGACTGCGGGCGGCGGGTTTGCAAGGGTTGTCGAACAATGAAAGTTTTTGGTTTTGCCGGCTATTCCGGCGCGGGCAAGACGACGCTAATCGAGCAGCTGATTCCGCGCTTTACAGCGCGCGGCCTGCGCGTCTCGCTGATCAAGCATACGCACCACAACTTCGATGTCGATCATCCGGGCAAGGATTCGTACCGCCATCGCGCCGCCGGCGCGGGCGAGGTGCTGCTGACCTGCGACACGCGCTGGGTGCTGATGCACGAGCTGCGCGGCGCGGCCGAGCCGACGCTGGAAGAACAGCTGAAGGTGCTGTCGCCCTGCGACCTCGTGCTGGTGGAAGGTTTCAAGCAGACGCCGATCTCCAAGCTCGAAATCCATCGTCCGGACCATGGCCGGCCGCCGATCTGGCCCGAGAACAAGAGCGTCGTCGCGGTGGCGACGGATGGCAAGATCGACTGCCCGCTGCCCACGCTGGACTTGAACGACCCGGACGCCATCGTCCGATTCATCCTTGATTATAGTTTCGGCGTAACGCCCGCTGACGCGGGCATTAGCCTGCTCTGAAACTTCGTTTTCTGGATCGCCCATGCTGAGTTACGAAGAAGCCCTCGACCACCTGCTTGCCGCTGCCGAACCCGTGGCGGAAATGAAACTGTTGCCGCTCGCGGTCGCACGCGGCCGCATCCTCGCCGAGGCCGTTGCCTCGACCGTGACGGTGCCGCCGCTCGACAACAGCGCGATGGACGGTTATGCGCTGCGCTGCGCCGACGTGGCCCAAGCCGGCGTCGCGCTGCCGGTGACGCAGCGCATCCCCGCCGGCAGCGTCGGCCATGCGCTGGCGGCGGGCACGGCGGCGCGCATCTTCACCGGCGCGCCGGTGCCGGCGGGCGCCGACGCCGTGGTGATGCAGGAAAATTGCACGCAAATGAGCGAACATGGTTCCGACGGCAAGGTCATCGTCAATCGGGCGCCGAAGCCGGGCCAGAACATCCGGCGCGCGGGCGAAGACATCATGGCGGGCGCCACGGTGCTGCAGGCCGGCACGCGCATCGGCGCGGCCGAGATCGGCCTGGCGGCCTCGATCGGCATCGCCCAGCTGCCCGTCAAGCGCCGCCTGCGCGTCGCGCTGCTGTCGACCGGCGACGAGCTGACCGAGCCGGGCAACCCGCTGCCGCCGGGCGGCATCTACAACTCCAACCGGCATTTCCTGCGCGCGCTGTTCGAGGGCTACGGCTGCGCGGTGACCGACGCCGGCCATGTGCCGGATACCCTCGCCGCCACGCGGCAGGCGCTGCGCGCGGCGGCGGAAGCGCACGACCTGATCGTCACCTCGGGCGGCGTCTCGGTCGGCGAGGAGGACCACGTCAAGCCGGCCGTCGAAGCCGAGGG
>CAZZFN010000199.1:0-1726 GCA_964653505.1 uncultured Methyloversatilis sp. | reverse complement strand
CGCCACGATGCCGGCCACGCACCAGACGATCACCCAGATGCGGTTGAGCGGGATGCCGATCGACTGCGCCGCCTGGTGGTCGTCGGCCACCGCACGCAGCGCGCGGCCGGTGCCGGTCTTCTGGAAGAACAGGGCCAGCGCCGCGACCAGCAAGGCCGCGATCAGCGCGGCGATGAGATCCTCCTGGCTGATCAGGACGCCGCCCTCGAAGACGTTTTGCAGCACCAGCACGGGATCCTTCGGCATGCCGACGTCGATCTCGTAGATGTCGCTGCCGAATGCGGTCTGACCGAGGCCTTCCATGAAATAGGCGATGCCCAGCGTCGCCATCAGCAGGGTCGCACCCTCCTGGTTGACCAGGTGGCGCAACACGAGGCGCTCGATCAGCCAGGCGACGGCGAACATGATCGCCGCCGTGACGGCGAATGCCAGCAGGTTGGCCAGGAACAGGCTCTCGATGCCGAACCAGCCGGGGATCCACTCCGAAAAGCGCGCCATGGCCAGGGCAGCGAACAACACCATGGCGCCCTGGGCGAAATTGAACACGCCGGAAGCCTTGAAGATCAGCACGAAGCCGAGCGCCACCAGCGAATAAAGCATGCCGACCATCAGGCCGGCAATCAGGGTCTCGAGGAAGAATGCCATGTTCGCGATCCTCAGTGGCTGGCGCCGAGATAGGCCTTGATGACTTCGGGATTGGCGCGCACCTCGTCGGGGGTGCCGTCGCCGATTTTTCTCCCATAGTCGAGCACCACGACACGGTCGGACAGATCCATCACCACGCCCATGTCGTGCTCGATCAGCACGATGGTGGTGCCCAACTGGTCGTTGACGTCGAGGATGAAGCGGCTCATGTCCTGCTTTTCCTCGACGTTCATGCCGGCCATCGGCTCGTCGAGCAGCAGGATCTGCGGCTCCATCGCCAGCGCGCGGCCGAGGTCGACGCGCTTCTGCAGGCCATAGGGCAGCCGACCGACCGGCGTCTTGCGGATGTGCTGGATCTCGAGGAAATCGATGATCTCCTCGACGCGGGCGCGATGGGCGAGTTCCTCGCGCCGCGCCGGGCCGAACCGGATCGCCTGTTGCAGCAGGCCCGATTTCATCTTGAGGCTGCGGCCGGTCATGATGTTGTCGAGCACGCTCATGCCCTTGAACAGCGCGATGTTCTGGAACGTGCGGGCGAAACCTGCGCGCGCCGCGCGATAGGGCGTCATGTTGGCGAAATGCCCCCCGCGCAGCACGATCTCGCCCAGCTGCGGGCGATAAACGCCGTTGATGACATTGAGCATCGAACTCTTGCCGGCGCCGTTCGGACCGATGATGGCGCGGATTTCGTGTTCGCGTACGTCGAAGGAAACGTCGGCGAGCGCCTTGACGCCGCCGAACGACAGGGAAATGTTGCGCAGGTCGAGGACCACCGGGCCGATCTGTCGCGCCATCAGGCCGCCCTCCCCTGCGTGGCCGGGAAGATGCGCGCAGCGCGGATCGCGATATCGGCGGCGACCTGGCCCCTGCGCCCGTCCTCGAATTTCACCTCGGTCTCGATGTACTGCGACGCCTTGCCGGCATAGAGGGCATCGACCAAAACGGCGTATTTCTCGGCAACGAAGTTGCGCCGCACCTTGCGCGTGCGGGTCAGCTCGTCGTCGTCGGGATCGAGTTCCTTGTGCAGCACGAGGAAGCGGCGCACCTGGGTGTCCGCCATCTTCGCATCGTGGGCGAGATC
>CAZZFN010000198.1:0-1731 GCA_964653505.1 uncultured Methyloversatilis sp. | reverse complement strand
TCGACCGCGTGGTGCGGCAGCTGGCGCGGCTGGTGCTGGAGGAAGGCGTGAGCGAGCACCCCTTCGACGAGGAACGCCGCCTGCTGGTGCAGGCCGGCCTGCGCGGCAGCCGCGCCCTGATGGTGTTCTCCGCCCTGCGCGTCGGCCTGCCGATCGCCGGCCTCGTGCTGCTGTCGCTGTCCTGGATCAACGCCCCTATCGGCGCGCGGTTCGCCATCAACGTGTTCACCGTCGTCGCCCTCGGCTATCTGGCGCCGAAATGGGCCGTGCAATGGCTGGCGCGGCGGCGCCTGGCACGCATCGCCGAGGAGCTGCCGCTGTTCGTCGATTTCCTGCGCATGCTGCAGGGCGTCGGCCTCAACCTGGAGCAGAGCCTGCTCGTGGTCACCGACACCCAGGCCGCCGTCCTGCCGGTGCTGGCGGAGGAGATGCGCGAGACCATGCGCCAGATCACCAGCGGGCGGCAGCGCAGCGCGGCCTTCGAGAAACTCGCCGGCGAGCTGGGCGTGGCCGAGCTGCACGAACTGGTGGCCATCATCATCCAGGCCGACCGCTACGGCACGCCGCTGCAGGAACCGCTGACCCACCTGTCGCGCCAGCTCGTCGAGCGGCGGCGCTTCGAGGTGCAGGCCCAGGTGGGCAAGGTCTCGGCCAAGATGGCCGTGGTGATGGTGCTGTGCTTGCTGCCGGCGCTGCTGGCGGTGACCGCCGGGCCGGGCTTCCTGGCGATCATGAAGGCGTTGAAACATTGAGGAGCGATGTCATGAGAAAACTGTGCAATCGATGGCTGCTCGCGGCATGCGTGGCGCTGGCCGGCCCCGCGGCGGCGGCGAGCCAGGAAAGTCAGGCCGCCGTGGAGCGCGAGGGCCAGGAGGCGGCGGCGGACCCGGCGCTCTACCTGCAACTGATCCGCGGCATGCAGCAGAAGGCGCTCTACTACGCCTCGCTGGCCCACCTGGACGCCTTCGACGCGCGCTGGCCCGATCGGGGCGAGGCGCAGCTGCTGCGCGCCCATGCCTTGCGCGAGACCGGCGCGAACCAGGCGGCGGCGGAAATCTATCGGCGCCTCGAATCCGGTTCCTTCGCCGCCGAGGCCAGCCACGGTCTCGGCCTGATCGCCATGCGCGAACGGCGGCAGGAGGATGGCCTGGCGGCGCTCGCGCGCGCGGTCCGGCTCGCGCCCACCAGCACCGCGCTGCTCAACGACCTCGGCTATGCGCGGCTGCTCGCCGGCGACCTCGCCGGCGCGCGCCAGAGCCTCTACCGGGCGGCGGAACTCGATGCCGGCAGCAAGCGCGTCGGCGCCAACCTGGCGCTGCTGCTGCTGCTGGAGGGCCGGGAGGACGCGGCCGACGGCGTGATGCGGCGGTATCAGCTCTCGGACAAGGCGCGCGCGGACATTCGCGCCCTGGCGGCCGCGCGCGCTGGAGAGGCCAAATGAAGGCCCGCCTCCTGTTGTGCGCCTGTCTGTTCGCCCTGCCGGCGCGCGGCGCCGAGGAGCCGGCGCCGCGCCCTGAGACGCCGCGCGTCGGCGAGCGCACCGCGGCCCTGCTCGAATTGCAGCGCGACGGGCGGCAGGCGGGACGCAGCCAGCCCTTGCGCGGCCCGCAGGCCGAGGCGGCGCGCCGCCGCTATCAGCAGAGCTTCAGTCATCCGATCCCCGACCAGTACCCCGCCGCCTCCTCGATGCCGGGAGCGGGCACCGGACGCTAGCAGCCACGCCATGAGACC
>CAZZFN010000197.1:0-1886 GCA_964653505.1 uncultured Methyloversatilis sp. | reverse complement strand
GGTTGGTCAGCGGGCCGAGGATGTTGAAAATCGTGCGCACGCCCATTTCCTTGCGCACCGGCGCGACGTTCTTCATCGCCGGATGGTGGTTGGGCGCGAACATGAAACCCATGCCGGTCTGCCTGATGCACGCGGCGACCTGTGGCGCCTGCAGGTCGATCCGGGCGCCGAGCGCTTCGAGCACGTCGGCGGCGCCGGACTTGGACGAGACGCTGCGGTTGCCGTGCTTGGCCACCGTCGCGCCCGCCGCCGCCGCGACGAAGGCGGCGCAGGTGGAGATGTTGAAGGTGTGCGAGCTGTCGCCGCCGGTGCCGACGATGTCCACGAAGTGTTCGTTATGCGGCGCCTCGACCTTGGTGGCGAGTTCGCGCATCACGGTGGCGGCGGCGGCGATTTCGCCGATGGTCTCCTTCTTGACGCGCAGGCCGGTGAGGATGGCGGCGGTCATCACCGGCGAGACCTCGCCCCGCATGATGAGCCGCATCAGGTGCAGCATTTCGTCGTGGAAGATCTCGCGATGCTCGATGGTGCGCTGGAGCGCTTCTTGCGGGGTGATCATGTGCGTGTCTCCCGTCGTGCGCCGGAGAACCAGTTCTGGATCTTCAGGCCGGAAAAATATTTGAAGTCCGCCACGTTGCGCGTCACCAGCGTCAGGGCATGGACATGGGCGATAGCGGCGATCTGGCCGTCGGCGAACGGCGGCGTCAGTCCCTTGGCGGCGAGCCGCGCCCGCTCGGCGGCATGCCATTCGGCGGACTCGTCGGCATAGGGCAGGATCGGCAACCGGGCCTCGCGCAGCGTATCCAGCCAGGCGGCGACGCTTTCCCGTTTGCGCGACGGGGGCAGCAGCGCGAGGCCGTGGTGCAACTCGTGCCAGTTGATGGCGGAGGTGGCGACCAGTTCGCCCGCCTTCTTCAGGCGCGCCAGCACGCCGCCGTCCGGCTGCGCGCGGACGGGCTCCGACAGCACGTTGGTGTCGAGCAGGTATTTCAGGGCCGCCAAGGTGCTCTTCCCGGCACGGGGTCGCGCGGCGGCAGCCAGTCGGCGTCGTCGAGGGCATCCGCATGCTCGGCGCGGAAGCGCTCGATCGCTTCGGCGAGACGCGGCCGCTGTCCGGCCATGCGTTCGTATTGCCGAGCCGAGACGAGCACCGCCACCGGCCGGCCGCGCCTCGAGAGCGTCACCGGCCGGCCGGCTTCCGCCTCGCGCACGACGCCGGAAAGATCGTTGCGGGCCTCCGCGATCGAGCAGGTCCTGTCCATGGCGTTCCTCCGGAAATGGCTATCTCGATGGCCATTATCCGGCGAGCCGCTCAGCCCCGCAAGAAATTTTGCAGCAGCCGGTGGCCGTGTTCGGTCATGATGGATTCGGGGTGGAACTGCACGCCCTGGATGGGATGCTCCTTGTGGCCAGTGTGTCTTATGCCCATGATCTCGCCGTCGGCGGTCCAGGCGGTGATCTCGAGGCAGTCCGGCAGCGTCTCGCGGCGGATCGCCAGCGAGTGGTAGCGCGTCGCGCCGAAGGGATTCGGCAGACCGCCGAACAGGCCGGTGTCGGCGTGATGCACGGGCGAAACCTTGCCGTGCATGATCTGCTTGGCATGCACGATCTCGCCGCCGAAGGCGTAGCCGATGCTCTGATGCCCGAGGCAGACGCCGAGGATGGGCAGCTTGCCGGCGAACGCCTTGATGGCATCCACCGAGATGCCGGCCTCCTTGGGCGAGCAGGGGCCGGGCGAGATGACCAGATAGTCCGGCCCCATCGCGGCGATCTCCTTGAGGGTGATCGCGTCGTTGCGGAACACGCGCACGTCCTGGCCGAGCTCGCCGAAATACTGCACGAGGTTGTAGGTGAAGCTGTCGTAATTGTCGATCATCAGCAGCATG
>CAZZFN010000196.1:0-1902 GCA_964653505.1 uncultured Methyloversatilis sp. | reverse complement strand
GATTTCGTCCATTTCGGCGCCCGTCTCGTCGTCGAGGCGGATGGCGGGCAACATGACGGCGCACCCTCAGACGCAGTACGCGATGCCTGGCTGCAGGCCCAGGGTTTCCGGGTGCTGCGCTTCTGGAACGACGAGGTCCTGAGAAATACCGAGGGGGTGCTGGAAGCCGTGATGATTGCGCTGAACGAGCCCCCTCTCCCCCAACCCCTCTCCCGCGAGGGGAGAGGGGCATGACCAGGCCCGCTTTCCACCCTCATGGGCAAGCTGCTGGCGACGACGAAACTCCACTCCCCAAAACGCACGCCGCAAAACCCCTCTCCCCTCGCGGGAGAGGGGTTGGGGAGAGGGGGCCGAAACCCGCCAATGCCATTAACCGACCGCACTATAATTTCGCCTTTTCACTTTCCGAGGACAGTCTTGTCCGGTCTCTCGACTTACTTCCTCCCCTTCCAGCTGCGCTCGCTGATCTGGCAGTTCGCCCGGCGCGACGTGTTGTCGCGCTACCGGGGATCGCTGCTGGGCCTGGGCTGGTCCTTCCTTACGCCACTGCTGATGCTCGCGGTGTACACCTTCGTCTTTCGCGAGGTGTTCAACGCGCGCTGGCCGGCCTCGGGCCGGGGCGGCTTCGCCGAGGACAGCAACATCGCCTTCGCGCTGCAGGTCTATGCCGGCCTGATCATGTTCAACCTGTTCGCCGAAACCGTGACGCGCGCCCCGCGCCTGGTCGTCGACCAGCCCAACCTGGTGAAGAAGGTGGTTTTCCCGCTGGAGATCCTGCCCTGGTCGGCGATCCTGGCCGGCATCTTCCACATGGCGGTGAACCTGGCGGTCCTCGCCGCCGCCGTGCTGATCGCGCGCGGCGGGCTGCCGGTCACGATCCTGGCCCTGCCCCTGGTGGTCGCCGCCTTCCTGCCGTTGCTGCTGGGCCTGACCTGGCTGCTCGCCTCCCTCGGCGTCTACCTGCGCGACAGCGGGCAGATCGTCGGCATGGCGGTCACGCCCCTGATGTTCTTTTCGCCGGTGTTCTATCCCGTGCAATCCCTTTCGGAGCGCTGGCATCCGATTCTCAATCTTAATCCGCTGACCCTGCCGATCGAGCAGTTGCGCCGCGTCCTGATCGACGGCCTGTGGCCGGATTGGCTGGCCCTGCTCGGGTACGCGGCGCTTGCCGCCTGTGTCGCCTGGCTGGGCGCGCGCTGGTTCGCCGCCACGCGCAAAGGATTCGCCGATGTCATCTGAGCAGGCGATCCGCGCGCAAAACCTGTCGAAGTGCTACACGCTGTTCGACAAACCCGCCGACCGCCTGAAGCAGATGCTCTGGCGCGGCCGGCGCAAGTATTACCGCGAGTTCTGGGCGCTGCGCGACATCGACCTCGCGGTCGGCCATGGCGAGGTGCTCGGCATCGTCGGCCGCAACGGCGCCGGCAAGTCGACGCTGCTGCAACTGATCTGCGGCACGCTGGCGCCGACCGCGGGCGCCGTGCGGGTGAATGGCCGCGTGGCGGCCCTGCTCGAACTCGGCGCCGGATTCAATCCGGAATTTTCCGGCCGCGAGAACGTCTATCTCGCCGCCGCCGTGCTTGGCCTGACACCGGCCGAGATCGACGCGCGCTTCGACGCCATCGTCGACTTCTCCGGCATCCGCGATTTCATCGACCAGCCCGTCAAGACCTATTCGAGTGGCATGTACGTGCGGCTGGCGTTTTCCATTTCGACCAGCGTCGCCCCGGACATCCTGGTGATCGACGAGGCGCTTTCGGTGGGCGACGGCCAGTTCGCGCGCAAGAGCTTCGAGCGCATCATGAGCCTGCGCGACCGGGGCGCGACCATCCTGTTCTGCTCGCATTCGATGTACCAGATCGAGGCGCTCTGCAACCGCGCGCTGTGGCTGGAAGGCGGGAG
>CAZZFN010000195.1:0-2084 GCA_964653505.1 uncultured Methyloversatilis sp. | reverse complement strand
GGACCGTCACCGAGCCGATGTCGGCGACGATGCGCACGTCCTCGATCGCGGCATGCTTGCGCAGCAGGATTTCGAGCAGGTAGCAGCGCTCGGCGTTCTTGACGAGGGGTGGCGCGATCAGGCGGATGCGCCGTGGCAGGCGGTGGACGACGCGCAGGCGGATCATCGGCTCAGGACTTGCGGTAGCGCACCAGCAGGAACACCAGGTAGAACACGGTGAGCCAGGCGTTGCCGTACTTGATGGGGTCCCTGATCCAGAGCTTGACGATGAGATCCCAGTGCGTCTTGATGAGATAGAAGGCGACGATGTCGTTGAAGAAGTTGGTCACCGCCTTCTCGGTCATGGCGCTTTCGACCACCGGCTGGAAGCGCTCGGGCATGGCCGCGACGACCTGCCCGCGCAGTTGTGCCAGCCGTTCGCCTAGATGCGCCGCCGGTCGCGGTTCGGCGCTTTCTGCCGCGGCCGGCGCGGGAACGGCGACGACCGGCAGTTCCGGCAGCAGGGACTTGAGGCGCTGCGCCACTTGGCCGGGGCCGCAGAGATACGGATCGAAACGCACCGCCAGCTTGCCCTCGGCGGTCAGCAGCGTGACGCGCAGCACGCCCGCCAGGCCGCGCAGGCCGTCCTCGATAGCCCTGCCGGCGCTCGGGTGGCGCAGTTCCGGCGGCAGGCGCAGGCGCAGGTAGCCGGTTTCGCGGTGCAGCACCTGAATGGCGGCGGCGTCCATCCGTTTCCCCCTTACTCTTGCGCGGGGGCGGCGGCCGGGGTGGCCGGGGTGGCGGCCTGGCCCTCGGCGATCAGGTCGTCGAGGTTCTCCTTCTGGTGCAGCACGAAGTCCTTGCCCATGCCGGTGAGCTTGGCGGCGGTCTCGACGATCTCCTTCTCGTACTTGAAGATCAGGTAGCCCGCGGCCACGCCGGCGGCAAGCAGCACCAGCGGATTGCGCAGGAAGCCCGTGCCGGCGCCCAGCAGGCCCTTGCCTGCGGCATAGCCGCCGGCGGCGAGCATCGCGCTGCCGGCCATCGGGTGCGACATCATGTTGCCCATGTTCCCCATCATGCTGCCCATCATCTGCGGCGCCTGGCGCGCGGCTTCCATCATCGACGCGTTCATGTCATTTCCTTTCGGTGGGTTTGTCCGGATTCTGCCCCGCCTGCGCGGGCGCCGTATTGATCTCGTGCAACATTTCGTAGATTCCGCGGCAGCCCTCGCAGCAGAACTGCAGGGTCTTCTCGGGCGTGACCAGCTCGAAGGGCCGGTTGCCGCAGTCGAGGCTGCAGAGGTCGCAGGGCTTCATTTCAGCAGGGCCTGCACCTGGCGCTCGAACAGCGCCTCGTCGGTCTCGCCGACGATCTTGCCGCGCACGACGCCCTGGCCGTCGATGAAATAGGTGGTCGGCAGGCCGACGACGCCGTAGCTTTTGGCGATCTGCGAGCTTTCGTCGAGGGCGGCCGGGTAGCCGACGCCGAGTTTCCGCATGAAGGCCGCGATGGTGGCCTTGTCCTGGCCCGCATTCACGGCGAGGATTTCCAGTCCCGCATGGCGCTGGCGCACCGTGTCGATGAGCTTCATCTCCGGCTCGCAGAACTTGCACCAGTCGGCCCAGAAGCGCAACACCACGGGCTTGCCGGCGTAGGCGGCGGGGAAATCGAGGGCGGCGCCGTCGAGGCGCACGGTCTTGAAGGCGGGGGCGGCGGCGCCGGTGTTGAGCTTGGCCGGCGGTTCGCCACCGCAGGCGGCGAGCGCGAGGGCGACGACGAGGATGGACAGGATTTTCATTCGATCAGGATCAGTTTGGATTGCCAGATCATCAGGCTGGCGATCAGGGCGAAGGCAACATAGCCGATGGCCGCCGTGGCCGCAAGCCGCGCGGTCAATGGCGGCACCACTTGCGCCAGGCTCGGGCGGCGGGCGAACAGGCGCAGCACGCCGGCGCTCATGCCCGCCGCCGCTGCGGCGAACAGAGGAATGTAGAGGCCGTAGCCGCGGTATTCGTAGTCCGGCTTAAGGATGCAGAACGGGCAGTGGTGGTTCGGGTGCTCGTAGATGTAGAGCGAGACGAAGGCGAGGATGCCGGCGATGC
>CAZZFN010000194.1:0-2250 GCA_964653505.1 uncultured Methyloversatilis sp. | reverse complement strand
GCGCCGTCGGCCTGTTCCAGAGCCTCGCCTGGATGGCCAACCGCGAGGCCATGGTCGTCGGCTTCCAGCGTCAGCGCGCGGCGGATTGCGCCGTCTGCTACGACCGCAACAGGTTCGGCGACGCCGCCTGCGAGGCGGTCTGCCCGATGCGCCTGCGCCCGCGCGTGCCGAAACACCAGATGTTCACCTGCACGCAATGCGCGCAATGCGTTTCCGCCTGCGCCACCGTGCAGCAAGGCCGCACGCTGCTCGACTGGGTGGACAAGGACGAGGCGAGGCGCAACGAAACGCGCTGGAGCCTGACGGGAAAACGCTGATGAAAATGGAGAGGAGGCTGCGGCCGCGAACGGGATTTCCGAACCTAAGAGATCACCTGCTCGCCGCCACCTTGCGGGCGATTTCCTGCTTGCTCCGCCGCAGCAAGGCGATCTCGGATGGTTGCAATGTCCGGGGTCCGGACAAGATACCGAGCTTCCGATTCAGTAAGCGCGTCGAAGGCGTGACCGAATCGTTCTTGCCACCAGTGTTCGAGTTCTGCGCCATGTTTGTTCCTCAATTCGTTCAATCGGTCTGCGGTCAGCCGCAATTTCGCCGAATACGGTTTGCCTGTCAAGACGATGGCAGCCAGCACTCGGCCTCCCTGCGACTCGATATGCCCGCGAAGGTTCGCCAGCGTACCTCCCATGCCGACAAAGTCGTCGACCATCACGTAATCGGCGCCAGCCGTTACCGCGCCATCGAAAGCAGGCTGCCGCGCCAGACGGGAGAAACCGTCTGCTCCGGTATGCGCCACAACGTTGGTCTGGACCACGCCGTTGTCGACTTGCCAGCCGAGTTTCCGAGCCATCACATCCGCCAGCACCTCGGGAATCGCATTGACCCCCTCGCGCTCATAGGCATGGGCGCTAACAAGCACAGGGCGACTATCGCCGACCAGAACGCGCAAGCGCCCTGGCAAATCATCAGCGAAAACGTCGCGCACCAGTTCAAGAGCAGCGACATGATCGCCGCTCTTGGCGGCAGGATAAGCGGGGTGTTGCTTGACACGCGATTCGTCGGCGTGAACCAGAACATCCGGGAATTCGCCCCACGGGCGGCGCGGCGGTTTCATATGCCGGATGGTAGCACTGCCGCTCATCACGAATGACTTGTCGACAGGCAACGCGATGGAGGAATGGATCGGCAACCTCTGGGATCGCTGGATCACGCAGGCGGCGCGGCGCGACCACCCCGAGGCCGCCGTGCATCTGAAGGACGTCGAGAAAACGCTCGGCGTGATTTTCCGCGCACTCGGCGGCGACCCCGGCCTGCGCGTGGCCGCCGCCGCCGACACGACCCACGGCGGCCGTCGCCGGCTGCTCGAACGCATCGCCGGCGCCGGCGAGCGCGCCGCGCATGCCGCCCTCGACGCCGAAACCCTGCGGCTGCCGCCCAGGATCGCCGTCTTCCCGGCGCCGACTTTGAATCGCGATCTCTACGTCTGGCTCGCCGCGGTCGCCGGCGGCGCCGGCCCGGCCCTGCTCGGCGCCTTCGCGCGCGAGTGGATCGTGCAAAACCAGTTCGCCGCCTGGGCAACGCTGCAACGCTATCCCGGCCTCGCGCCGCGCTACCGGCGACTGGTCGAAGCACTGCTCGCCGAGCGCATTCCTCCCGAACAGCTGCCCGGGGATGAAGCCGCGCAGGAGCACGCGATCGGGCAGGCGCTGCGCGACCCCGGCAGCGTCGCCGCGCTGCCGCCGCTGACGCGTGCGAAGGCCAAGCCGCCGCAGCCGGTGCCGCTGTGGCTCTATCCGGCGCCGGAGGCAGCCGCCGCGCCGCGCCGTGGCGAGCCCGCGAACCACGAAGCCGGGGGCGCGGAGCAGGCCGCCGAGAACAAGCGCTACCAGGCCGAGCGCACCGAGATGCCGGAGAACGAGTCGCCGATGATCCTGTTGTTCCGCGCCGAGAGCGTCCTCTCCTGGGCCGAGTTTCTAAAGGTGAATCGCGCCTTCGACGAGGACCCGAATCCCGACGCCGGCCGCGCCGCCGAAGCGCTCGACCAGCTGACCCTCGCGCAGGACGACCAGGACGCGCTGCGCGTCGCGTCGAAGGTGCGCTTCGACCTCGACCTGCCTTCCGCCGCTGCCGACGACCTGCCGCTCGGACCCGGCATTCCGCTGCCGGAGTGGGACTGGAAGCGCCGTCTCATGAAGCCCGACTTTTGCCGGCTGCAGACCATGGTGGCGCGCAGCGCCGCACCCCAGCCGCTGC
>CAZZFN010000193.1:0-2330 GCA_964653505.1 uncultured Methyloversatilis sp. | reverse complement strand
GAATTCTGGGCGAAGCTGCTCTCCGGACGGCTGAACGTCTTCGCTTCGGTGGGCGAGTTGTTGCGCAAACTGGCGCAGGCATCCTCCGCTCCGGCTCCCGCCCTCGGCTTCCAGGAACGCATGGCGCGCGGCTGGAAAAGTTTCACCGGACCGATCCTGCTCATCCTCAGCGGGAACGACTACACCGCGAAAGAGTTCCGCGAATACGCGGCCGGCGCGCCGAGCTGGCGCGGCCTGCTGGAACAGGACGGTGTCACGCGCTGCGACGTGCCGGATGCCGACCACACGTTTTCTTCCGCGCAGTGGCGCGCCATCGTGGCCGCAACCTGCCTGAAGTGGCTCGATACTATTTCGGAACGACAACCGCGGGCATGAGCCCCATCCGCTTCGCCCGACGCGCAAATTTGCGGTCGTCGAACGAGGCCATGCTGGTGCATCCCCGATGGCTGGCGTGATGCAAGGCGTCGGCGAAATCGAGTCCGGCTACGCAATGCGACAACGCCTGCACGACTGTCTCCCGATCCTCGACGGTCATGTTCGGCAAGGCGCACAGATGCTCCATCACCGCAAGCACATCCGTTCCCTGAAAATTGTAGTAACCGCGCATCAGCCACTCGAACTCCAGCAATACGGTCTTGCAGACCATGAGCGGCTGGCCGGATTCGATCAGCTGACGCGCTTGTTGGTGCTGCCGGGCAGCCTCCGCATCGCCGACATCGGCGATGTAATAGCGGGCCAGGATGTTGGTGTCGATGCCGATCATGGTTTGGCGAGCGTAGCCGGATCGAAATCCACGGGCACCGCCTTGCGCCGGCTCTTGAGCATGCCGAAACCGCTTTCCGGAACCGCCACCGGCGTACTCTTGACGCGCACCTCGACATGATCGCCCACCAGGGCAAACTCGACCTTGCTGCCTTGCCGAATGCCCAACCGCTGCCTGACCGACTTGGGAATCGTCACCTGCCCTTTGCTGGTAACGGAACATGTATCCATCGCCTTCTCCTTGTAATACCGGGTAAGAATATCATCGCACGAGCATCCGCACAATCGCCCCCTATAATCGATTCCGGTAAATGACTTCGGTATTGACCCGCGCATGAAGCAAACACACCTCTGCCTCGGCCACCCCCGCTTCGCCGACGGCGACCTGGCCGCCATCGCCGCGCGCGAGGGCGTCCCGGCCGCCTGGCAGCAGGCCTATGCACGCCATGGCGTGCAAGCCCCCGCCCGCGTCGGCAACGACTTCGCCGTCGCCCTCGACACGCCCGCGGGGGGCAGCTTCATCGCCCTCGACAAGTTCGCCATCCAGACGCTCTGCTACCGTATCGTCGGCGGCCGCTTGCACGTCGCGCCGCGCGCGGATCAACTGGGCGCGACCGAACTCGACCCGCAGGCGATCTTCGACTACCTCTACTTCCATGTCATCCCCTCGCCGCGCACCATCTTCAAGGGTGTCTTGCGCCTGCCGCCCGGCCACTATGCCCTGTTCGAACACGGCCAATTGACCGTCGCGCCCTATTGGCAGCCGCAGTTCGAGGAAGGCCGCGGCGACTCGTTCGCCGCCCTGCGCGAGGAATTTCTCAGCAGCGTGCGCGACGCCGTCGCCAGCCGCATCGACGACCGGCCGATCGGCTGCTACCTGAGCGGCGGCACCGACAGCTCCACCGTCGCCGGCATGGTCACGCAGATCGCCGGCAAGCCCGCGGAAACCTATTCGATCGGCTTCGACGTGCCGGGCTACGACGAGATGGAATACGCGCGCATCGCCGTGCGCCATTTCGGCACGAACCACCACGAGTACTACATCACGCCCGACGACCTCGTCGCCGGCATGCCCAGGGTCGCTGCCCATTACGACCAGCCCTTCGGCAACTCCTCTGCCGTGCCCGCCTGGTACTGCGCCCTGCGCGCCAGGCAGGACGGCATCGACCACCTGCTCGCCGGCGACGGCGGCGACGAACTTTTCGGCGGCAACCAGCGCTATGCCATGCAGCGCATTCTGGGCATCTACGATCACCTGCCGGGCATCCTGCGCAAAGGTTTCGCCGAGCCGCTCGCGAACAGCGGCCTGCTCAACCGCATCCCGCTGCTGAAAAAAGGCGCAGGCTACGTGCGGCACGCCCGGGTGCCGATGCCGGACCGCATGCAGAATTTCAACCTGCTCACGTATCTGGGCCTCGACCAGGTGCTGACCGAAGACTTCCGGGCGCAGATCGACGCGGACGAACCCGCGCGCCACCAGCGCGAAGTCTATGCCGCCTGTCCGGCCTCGGCATCGCTCGTCAACAAGATGCTCGCCTACGACTGGCGCTACACGCTGGCCGAGAACG
>CAZZFN010000192.1:0-2382 GCA_964653505.1 uncultured Methyloversatilis sp. | reverse complement strand
CAGCACCTCGAAATGCAGGTGCGGCCCGGTCGAGCGGCCGGTGTTGCCGACGGCGGCGATGTGCTGGCCGCGCTTGACGAATTCGCCCGGCTTGACCAGCACCAGCGCGGCATGGGCGTAGCGCGTCACCAGATTGTCGCCATGATCGATGTCGACCACGTTGCCGTATTGCGCATGACGTTCCACGCTCAGAACGACGCCGGCAGCGGCGGAATAGATCGGGGTGCCGGGTTCGGCGGGAAAATCGACCCCCTCGTGCAGCGCCGTCTGCCCGGTGAACGGATCCTTGCGCCAGCCGAAACCGGAGGAGATTTCGCCCTCCAGCACCGGCAACGAAGTCGGCAGCAGGCTCTTGCGGACGCGTTCCTCGAGAATCCGGCTCTCGATGGCGACCAGCTTCTCGCTGCGGAACTCCACCTGGCGCGCCAGCTCGTCGAGCGCCCGCTGCAGGGCATGGGGATCGACGTTGTCCGGACGCAGCAGGGGCCCGCCGCGCCCGTCCTGCTGCTCCGGCGCGGGTTTGATGTCCTTGATCTTGACGCCCGCCATGCCGGCGAGCCGCTCGCCCAGCGTGTCGAGTTGCAGCAGCTGGCCCTGCATCTGGCCGAGGCGGGCCGCCATGTTGGCCAGGTTCTCGCGCACCAGCTCGCGTGTTTTGGCGGCTTCCGCGGCGCCGATATTCTGCAGCATGTCCTGCAGGAAGGGCAGGCGCATCTCGGCGGCATGCCGCACGGTCAGGTAGGAAAACACCGAGGACAACAGCAGCACCGCGACGACCAGCGTGGTCGCGGCCATGGCCAGATGGCGCCCCGTCAGCGTGATACTGCGGGCCTTGGCCATGTGATTGGAAACCAGGATGATCTGCACGCGTATACTCCCTGCAAGCCCAAGCCCTTCGAACACGCCGCTGCACCGACATGCCGCTTCACCGGAAAACCCGTCTGCCGGCCAGCCTGCCCCCGAGCCGACGAGGCTCGTTGAAAGACCATCTCGCCGCCAGCGAAAGCTTCGCCCGACTCGCGCACCAGGCCGATCGCCTGCGACAGCTGCAAATCCTGCTCGACGCCGCCCTGCCTGCTCACCTCGCGCCGGGTGCGCGCGTCGCCAATCTCAAGCGGGGCAAAGTCGTTATCCACGCCGACAGTGGCGCGGTTGCGGTCAAGCTGAGGCAGTTGGCGCCCCGGCTCGCCGAGGGTTTTGTTCAACAGGGGCAGGAGGTTAGCGGAATCGATGTGCGTGTGCAACCCGCCCGCCGCTTATCGTTACCGATACGAAAAAAACAGCCGAAAACACTCGGCATTTCATCGAAGCGCTCACTAACTTCCCTGGCCGCCGGACTGGCGGACGACTCTCCGCTGCGTCGGGCACTGGAAAAGCTGCTGAGCAACGGCTAGGGGTCAGAGGATGGCGATCAGGCGCTCGAACGCAAAGAGCGCGAACACCGCCAGCACGACCATCAGGGTGTACTTGGCGACACGCCAGGCGAAGAGGAGATATTTCCGGTCCCGGGTGAACAGATAGGCGACGATGCCGGTACCGATGGCGATCGCCGCCAGGATGCCGACGATGCGCAGGAGCAGTATCACGCGAACTGGACGTCGGGATACAGCCGAGCCACGCGCGCCGGCGTCGCGGCCGGCTGTTCGAACGTCTTCCATTCCCAGGCGGTCGCGTCGGCCAGCAGGGCGCGCAGCAGCCGGTTGTTGAGCGCGTGGCCGGACTTGTGGGCGCTGAAGGCGCCCAGCAGGGGCGCGCCGACCAGATAGAGGTCGCCGACGGCATCGAGCACCTTGTGGCGCACGAATTCGTCGGGCAGGCGCAGGCCGTCGGCGTTGAGCACGCGGTATTCGTCCATCACGATGGCGTTTTCCAGGCTGCCGCCGAGCGCCAGCCCCTGCGCGCGCAGCGACTCGACCTCCTGGGTGAAACCGAAGGTGCGCGCGCGCGCGATGGCGCGGATGTAGGACTGATCGGCGAAATCGACCGCGACGCGGCCGCCCGACCTGTCGACCGCCGGATGGTCGAAGCGGATCGAGAATTCGAGACGAAAACCGTCGTAGGGCGACAGGCACGCCCACTTGTCGCCGTCCTTGACCTCGACGACCTTCCTGACGCGCAGGAAGCGCTTCGGCGCGTTCTGTTCCTCGATGCCGGCCGACTGGAGCAGATAGACGAACGGGGCGGCCGATCCGTCGAGGATGGGGATCTCTTCCGCATCGACCTCCACATGGGCGTTGTCGATGCCCAGCCCGGCCAGCGCCGACATCAGGTGTTCGACGGTGCCCAGCCTGGCGCCATCCTTTTCGAGGCAGGACGCCATGCGGGTGTCGCCCACGGCAAAAGGGTCGGCCTTGATATCCACGACCGGATTCAGATCGACGC
>CAZZFN010000191.1:0-2383 GCA_964653505.1 uncultured Methyloversatilis sp. | reverse complement strand
ATGCTGCTGGAAACATGTATGGCCAGCGCCGCATCGAACAGGTCGGCGTAGGCATTCTGGGCGCTGGCAGTCAGGTCTTTGTAGGGCTTCATGATGGTCACTTATACTACAAAAATTTATAATGTTGTATAAGAGTCTATTGTGTGCCGTCTCGCCAGCGCCTGCCAGGCGCGCAGCTGCAGCAGGGCGATCAGCGCCGCGGCCAGCGCCCAGGCCAGGACGAAACGCATCGTCAGCGCGGCAGGAGACAGGTAGTTGGCGCGGTCCGGGCTGAGCAGGAACTGGCCGGCGGAAAAAACCTGGCCGTATTTGACGATCGTCGGTTCCAGCCCGGCGTGGAAGCAGGCGGCCGCCAGCGGCAGGGTCGCGGCGGCGATCGCCAGCAGGGCGCGGCGGCGCTCCGGCAAGGCGATGGCGGCGCCGAGCGCCGCGCCGCCGAGGCAGACGGACAGGAGGCCCAGCGCCAGCAGGGTGCTCGCCGACAGGCTGCCGCCGCCGCGCATCAGTTCGGTGAGATTGTCGGTGACCGCCCCCTCCACGATGACGAGGTGGAGCGGCCAGGCGCACAGCAGGCCGACGACCAGCCACCAGAGCAAGGCGGGCAACAGGGCGGGACGGCAGACCAGGGCAACCAGAAAAACGGCGCCGACCATCTGCGTCGCGACGGCCTGGTGCAGGGCGAGAAAGCGCAGCAACAGCTCCCAGTCCCAGGGCCAGCCGAGAACCGGCGCGCCGACGATGTCGTGCAGGCTTTCCCGCGGCACGCCCCATCGCAGCAGCGCCCAGAGGATGACGCCTTGCAGCCCGAGCAGCAGGGGAAACAGCAGCAGCCGGCGGCGCGCCTGCGGCACGAGGAGCAGGAAGGGCGAGCGCGCCGCGAGCCAGACGCAGCCGGCCAGGACAAGCGCCGCGCCGATGCCGCCGCTGCCGGCCGGGAACAGTTCGCGGACGTTGTAGGGCATGCCCGGCAGGCGGGCGGCGGCATAAACCGCGGCCGCCAGCAGGGCGATCGCGACGACCGGATGGGCGAGGAACGTCGCGAGCGGCCCGGGCCCGCGGCCTTGCCTGTCGGGCCCGGCAGGGGCGCCGCCGGCGGGCCGGCAGCCGAGGGCGAAGGC
The DNA here is from genome assembly GCA_964653505.1 of uncultured Methyloversatilis sp. GTDB lineage: Bacteria > Pseudomonadota > Gammaproteobacteria > Burkholderiales > Rhodocyclaceae > Sulfuricystis. The sequence goes on along the minus strand of CAZZFN010000191.1, from coordinate 1,265 downwards.
CCCGAGCAGCGCCGCCATCAGCAGTGCCGTGGTGTCGCCGCGATAGCCGGCGACCAGGACGCGCACGGCCTCGAGCGCCGCGACCAGACCCACCACCGCGCCGACCCGCAGGGCGGCCCGGCGACCGGTCTGGCCGCCTTGCCACAGCCCGGCCCACAGCAGGGCGCCGATGGCGAGGGCCTCGAAGGCGAGCGGCGGTATCTGGTAGGTGACGTGGTGCCACAGAAAGCCGGAAAACGGGGTCAGGGTGAATCCCGCGTCGGCGGCCTGGCCGCGGTAGGGGGTGAGCACCGCGATCAGGAGGGCGCTTGCGGCGGCGGCTGCGAGGGCGATGCGGGCGGGCGGGTCGCCGCTGCGGCCGAGCAGGTAGCCGAGCGCGAGGCCCGCCAGCATGCCCAGCAGGGTTTCGCGCCGCAGGCTGCCGTAGGCGACGAGGATCTCGAGCAGCAGCGCGCCGGCGCCGAGCAGCGCCACGGCCGGTCCGTCGCGCTCGAACAGGCAGGCGCGCTGCAGGGCGAGACCGGCGAGGAGGGCGGCGAGCAGATGCTCGACGAAACGCATCGCCTCGAACGGCGGCGCGATCAGCGCCGTCTTGACGTGGGCGCGCAGCAGGCCGTAGTCGAGCGTCGGCACGAAGGGGAAGCTTTCGTAGACGAACCACAGCAGGACGAGCAGCAGGGGAAAGGGTTGCGCCGCCCGGGAAACGGCGAAACGTGCGCCGAGCCAGCGCCGCGCCAGGCCGGCGACCAGCAGCCCCGCCGTCAGGCCGGCGGCGTTCCAGACGACGTCGGCGAGGGCGGCGGTGCGGCTCGGCAGGTAGAGCTGCAGGGCCTGGACGCCGAGGCCGAGCGCGAGGAGCGCCAGCAGCGCGCCGATCAGGCGGTCGCGCGGGCGGGGCAGGCACAGGTGCAGCGCGAGTCCGAGAGGAACGAAGAGCAGGAAGTTGTCGGTCGCATCGGCCACGTTGGCGAACAGGGCGTGGCGCGCGAGCAGCATCGCGAAGGGTTCCGGGGCGGCGCGGAAGTCGAACGGGAAAAGCGATCCGTAGAGGATGAAGGCGGCGACAAAGGCAAGGAACGCCCAGGCAGGCGTGCGCACCGTCATGGTGCGGCCGTCCCGCCGGCGCCGACTTTCATCGTTGTCTCGTCAGCCGCGCCTGCGGCTGCGGGTCTATTTCCATGTTTATTTCCGCTGCGCTCGCAGCCAGTGCTCCAGCATCGTCATGATCCACACCAGTTCGCCGTAGAAGCCGGGGTGGGCGGGCA
>CAZZFN010000190.1:0-2403 GCA_964653505.1 uncultured Methyloversatilis sp. | reverse complement strand
GGTGAAGAAGGCTTCGTCGGCGATGTAGATGTCGTCGCGCGTCAGGCGCTTGGAGACGACCGTATGGCCCAGTTCCGCAGCGAGCGTGTGCACCGTCGCGCGCGTGATGCCGACCAGCGCCGAGGCGATCTCGGGCTCGTAGATTTGGCCATCCTTGACGACGAAGAGATTCTCCCCCGCGCCCTCGGCGACGAAGCCGTCGACGTCGAGCAAGAGCGCCTCGTCGTAGCCGTGCTCGAGAGCCTCCATGTTGGCCAGAATGGAATTGGCATAGGTGCCCGAATACTTGGCGCGGCACATCGAGACATTGACATGATGGCGCGCGTAGCTGGCGGTCTTGACGCGGATGCCCTTCTCCATGCCTTCCTCGCCGAGGTAGGCGCCCCAGGGCCAGGCCGCGATGGCGACATGCACCTTGGCGCCCTTGGGCGACACGCCCATCTTCTCCGAGCCGTAGAAGGCGATCGGGCGGATGTAGGCGGATTCGAGCCGGTTGGCGCGCACGACCTCTTTTTGCGCGTCCATCAGGGTCTCCCGATCCCAGGGCATGGCCATGCGATAGATGTGCGCCGAATTGAACAGGCGGTCGGTGTGCTCCTTGAGGCGGAAGATGGCGGTGCCATCGACGGTCTTGTAGGCGCGCACGCCTTCGAAGACGGCCAGCCCGTAGTGCAGCGAATGGGTCAGCACGTGGGTGGTGGCCTCGCGCCAGGGCACGAGCTGGCCGTCGTGCCAGATGAAGCCGTCGCGGTCTGCCATGGACATGGTCGGTCTCCGGTTCGATTCGAAACGGCGATTCTAGCGCGCCTGTAGAATGCGGCGCATGGAACAACGCCTGTGGAAGCCCAGTGTGACCGTGGCCGCGATCATCGAGTGCGACGGCCGCTTTCTCCTCGTGGAAGAGGAGACCGGCGCGGGCGTCCGGCTCAACCAGCCGGCGGGTCATCTGGACGAGGGCGAATCCCTCGTCGAGGCCTGCGCGCGCGAGGCGCTGGAAGAAACGGCCCACGCATTCACGCCCACCGAACTGGTCGGCATCTACCAGTGGCTACGTCCCCAGGGCGACATCACCTACCTGCGCTTCGCCTTCGCGGGAAAAGTCGGCGCTCGCGAGACGGCGAGAAAGCTCGACACGGGCATCCTGCGCGCGGTGTGGCTGACGCCTGCCGAAATCGAGGCCTCGGCCTCCCGCCACCGCAGCCCGCTGGTGCTGCAATGCATCCGCGATTACCTGGCCGGACGGCGCTTTCCTTTGGATGTGATCCACCACTATGGCTAAGGTCATCGTCGGCATGTCCGGCGGCGTCGATTCCTCGGTCGCCGCGCTGCTCCTCAAGCGCCAGGGCCACGACGTCGCTGGCCTGTTCATGAAGAATTGGGAGGACGACGACACCGAGGACTACTGCTCCGCGCAGCAGGACCTCGACGATGCGCGCGCCGCAGCGAAGACGATCGGCATCGAGCTGGAGACGGCCAATTTTGCCGACCAGTATTGGGATCGCGTCTTTGCCGAATTTCTCGCCGAGTATCGGGCCGGGCGCACACCCAATCCCGACGTGCTGTGCAATGCCGAGATCAAGTTCAAGGCCTTTCTGGATCATGCCCTGCGGCTCGGGGCGGACTGCATCGCCACCGGCCACTACGCGCAGGTGCGCGAGTTTCTCGGCGAGTATCAATTGCTCAAGGCCGAGGACGGCACCAAGGATCAGAGCTACTTCCTCTATCGCCTCAACCAGGCGCAGCTGGCGAAAACGCTCTTTCCGCTCGGCGAGCGCTACAAGCGCGAGGTCAGGCAGATCGCGGCGGAGGCGGGACTGGCCAACCACGCCAAGAAGGATTCCACCGGCATCTGCTTCGTCGGCGAGCGGCGCTTCCGCGATTTCCTCGCCCGCTATCTGCCCAAACAGCCGGGCGAGATGCGCCGCCTCGACGACGGGCGCGTGGTCGGCCGGCACGAGGGCCTGGCCTACTACACCCTCGGCCAGCGCGAAGGGCTCGGCATCGGCGGGGTGAAGGACGCCCCGGAAGAACCGTGGTTCGTTGCCGCGAAGGACATGGCGCGGAACGTTCTCTACGTCGTGCAGGGTCACGATCATCCGGCCCTGCTGCGCGACCGTCTGACGGCGGGGCAGTTGTCCTGGATTTCACCGCGGCCGCCGCGCCCGCACTGGGTGTACGCCGCCAAGACCCGCTATCGCATGCCCGATGCGGCCTGCGACATCGAGACGCTGGAGGGCGACCGCTGCGAAGTCGCCTTCGCGGCGCCGCAGTGGGCGGTGACGCCCGGGCAGTCGGTGGTGCTCTACGAGAGCCGCGTCTGCCTGGGCGGCGGCGTGATTCTCTGAACGTTCAGCCCTGCGGCACGGTGTCGGCGAAGGACGGCCGCTGCATCAGCTTGTCGTA
>CAZZFN010000189.1:0-2503 GCA_964653505.1 uncultured Methyloversatilis sp. | reverse complement strand
GCCCCGTCGGCGGCGATGCGGATGTCGTCGCGGCAAACCGCGTTGCCGAGGTCCATTTGCGCCATCCGGTCGAGCAGGCAATCCACCTCCCGCGCCGCCGCCGCGCGTCGCGCGCCCTGCAGGAACACCCCGCCCCGCTGCCTGTCGCCATTTCCTTGCATGAAAGACGCTCCTCCGGCCGTTGTCGCCATTCAAGCGGATCCGACTTCCCCGTCGATTTTTCCAGTATCCCACAGAGTCGGCGCTGGCGGGACGGCGCTGCGGCGGGCAGGTTCATATAATCGGCCCATGAACCCGCCCTCTCCCCTGCCCTCTCCCCTGCTCGACAGCTTCGGCCGTCCGCTGCGCGACCTGCGCATCTCCGTCACCGACCGCTGCAATTTCCGCTGCGTCTATTGCATGCCCAAAACCGTGTTCGGGCGCGACTATCCCTTCCTTCCCCGCGCCGATCTGCTTTCCTTCGAGGAAATCGCCCGCATCGCCCGGCGCTTCGCCGCACGCGGCGTGCAAAAGATCCGGCTCACCGGCGGCGAGCCGCTGCTGCGCCACGGCCTCGAAGCCCTGATCGAGAAACTCGCGGCCATCGACGGGGTCGAGCTCGCCCTCACCACCAATGGTTCGCTCCTCGAGAAAAAAGCCGCCCTCCTCGCCCGCGCCGGATTGCGGCGCGTCACGGTCAGCCTCGACGCGCTCGACGAGGCCGTGTTCAAGCGCATGAACGACGCCGACTATCCGGTTTCGAAAGTGCTCGCCGGCATCGAGGCCGCCGCCGCGGCGGGGCTTGTGCCCGTCAAGGTCAATTGCGTGGTCAAGCGCGGCGCGAACGACGACCAGATCCTGCCGCTGGCCCGGCATTTCCGTCATTCCGGCCACATCCTGCGCTTCATCGAATACATGGACGTGGGTAGCAGCAACGGCTGGGCGCTCGACGAGGTGCTGCCCTCGGCCGAGGTGCTGCGCGTCGTGGGGGACGCCTTCCCGCTCGAGCCCATCGACGCGAACTATCCCGGCGAGGTGGCGCAGCGCTGGCGTTACCGCGACGGCGCGGGCGAAATCGGCGCGATCTCCTCGGTGACGCGAGCCTTTTGCGACAGCTGCACGCGCATCCGCCTGTCCACCGAAGGCCGGCTCTACACCTGCCTGTTCGCCAGCGCAGGCCACGACCTGCGCGCCCTGCTGCGCGGCGGGGCCGACGACGCGGCGCTCGATGCGGCCATCGGCGCTCTCTGGCAGGCCCGCGCCGACCGCTATTCCCAGCTGCGCATGGCGGCCACGCCCGGGCTGAGGAAAATCGAGATGTCCTACATTGGCGGCTAGCGAACCAGTCACCGGCCTCGTCCTCGCCGGCGGCGCAGGCCGGCGCGTCGGCGGCGCCGACAAGGGCCTGCTCGATTATCGCGGCCGTCCGCTCGTCGTCCATGTAATCGAACGCCTCGCGCCGCAGGTTGCCACGCTGATCATTAGCGCCAACCGCAACCTCGACGTCTATCGCCGCCTGGGTTACCCGGTCATCGCCGATGCGAGCGCAGATCAGCTGGGGCGGCTGGGGCCGCTGGCAGGCATCGCGGCGGGCCTAGCCGCCTGCACAACGCCCTGGCTGGTCGTGTGTCCTTGCGATGGCCCGCATCTGCCGACCGACCTGGTCGCGCGCCTCCTCGCCGCGGCCGGAGACCAGGCGCTGGCCATCGCGGCCACCGCCGAAGGCCCGCAGCCCACCTTCATGCTCTGCCGGCCGGCGCTGCTCCCGGCGCTGGAACGCTATCTGGCGCACGGCGAACGGCGCGTCGGCCTGTGGTGCCGACAGCAGCGGGCGGTGGAGTGCCGGTTCGACGATGCGACGGCCTTCGCCAACATCAACCGGCCGGAGGATTTACCGGAACAGCCCACAAGGTCTCAGGAACTTCGTAGTAATAGCTGATGTCGATGTCCTTCATGAACAGTTCGCGGTCATCGACCTTGTCGGTCAGGGCGGCCCTGCGGCCTTGAGCAGGTGTTTGAGTTCCACATCGTTCACCACGCTACGGGCCATGGCGGAAAGGTAATCCACCTTATCCACTGCGCTGATCGTTGTTTGGAATCGCCGCTCAATCGCCACGCATCCGCTCATGCCTCAGGCCATTGAAGCCGATTTCCATCGGCGCATCATGCCGGCTTCGGCTTCTCGCCTGGACGCTCGCCACATTCGAGTGGATGTGCTGGGGTCGGGGGAACCCGTTAACCGACCACAATTCAAGATACGTGCAACTCGCGGAAAACCGGGTGGTTCTCCCCTGTTCGCTGCGGAGGTAGAATTTCCCGTGTAACGAGTCGGCTGCCATGTGGGTGCGTGCGTTCGAGCTTCCGACCGGGGGGGGTGTCCTGCACCAGGCCCCCTCACATATCCGGCTAGATCAGGCTCAGCGCAGATAAGCCCTTTGGTAGGAATAGGGGGCAGGCCCCAACCGGACGGGCATCAGACCCAGAGGGTTTCAATCCTCGCCCCACCCGCGCGGGTGGGGCGTCG
>CAZZFN010000188.1:0-2507 GCA_964653505.1 uncultured Methyloversatilis sp. | reverse complement strand
GTGCCGAATACGTGACCGTGACCGACGACGAGGCGCTCAAGGCCTTTCACGACCTGTGCCGCAACGAGGGGATCATCCCGGCGCTGGAGTCGAGCCATGCGCTGGCCTATGCGGCGCGCATCGCACCGACGCTGGCCAGGGACAAGATCCTGCTCGTCAATCTGTCCGGCCGCGGCGACAAGGACATGCACACCGTTGCCGAAAAGGCGGGGATAAGGTTCTGACCATGTCGCGCATTCCAGCAAAGTTTGCAGAGTTGCAGGAATTGGGACGCAAGGCCCTGATTCCCTTCATCACCGCCGGCGACCCCGAACCCGGCCAGACGCTGCCCTTGATGCACGCGCTGGTCGCGGGCGGCGCCGACATCATCGAATTGGGTGTGCCGTTCTCCGACCCGATGGCCGACGGCCCGACGATCCAGCGCGCTTCTGAGCGCGCGCTGACCTACGGCACGAGCCTGCGCATCGTGCTGGGCATGGTGCATGAGTTCCGCAAGACCGATACGACGACGCCCGTCGTGCTGATGGGCTATGCCAATCCGCTCGAAGCCTACGGGCAGGAAGCCTTCGTCCGCGACGCACAGGCGGCGGGCGTCGATGGCGTGCTGACGGTCGATTACCCGCCGGAAGAATGCGCCGGCTTCGCCGACCTGCTGCAAAGACACGGCATCGATCCGATCTTCCTGCTGGCGCCGACCTCGACGGACCGCCGCATCCTCGAGGTTGCCGAGCTGGGCAGCGGCTACATCTATTACGTGTCGCTCAAGGGCGTGACGGGCTCGGCCGCCATCGATCTCGACGAAGTGGCGCGGCGCATCCCGGCGATCCGCGCCAAGGTCGGCCTGCCGGTCGGCGTCGGCTTCGGCATCCGCGATGCCGCGAGCGCGGCGCGCGTGGCCCAGGCGGCCGATGCCGTGGTGATCGGCAGCCGGATCATCGAACTCATCGAGCAAAGCCCGCACGGGGCGGCCCCTGCGCGCGTCGCGGCTTTCCTGCGCGAGATTCGTGCCGCCATGAATGGAGGAGTGCTTCCATGAGCTGGCTGCAGAAGTTGTTGCCGCCCAAGATCAAACGGGCCGAAGGCGCGAAAAAATCGATTCCCGAGGGGTTGTGGCGCAAGTGTTCCGCCTGCGAGGCGGTGCTCTACGCCACCGATCTCGAGCAAAACCTCGGCGTCTGTCCGAAGTGCGGCCACCACCACCGCTTGAAGGCGCGCGAACGCCTCGATCTGCTGCTCGATGCGGAAGGCCGTTTCGAGATCGGCGCCGAGGTCGCCCCCCTCGACGTCCTCAAGTTCAAGGACAGCAAGCGCTATGCCGACCGTCTCGTGGCGGCGCACGAGGACACCGGCGAATCGGATGCGCTCGTCGTCATGCAGGGCGCGGTGAAGACGCTGCCGCTGGTCGTCGCCTGTTTCGAGTTCGAATTCATGGGCGGCTCGATGGGCTCGGTAGTCGGCGAGCGCTTCGTGCGCGGCGTGAATGCCGCCGTCGAGCAGCAGTTGCCCTTCCTGTGCATCACCGCTTCGGGCGGTGCGCGCATGCAGGAGGGCCTGCTGTCGCTGATGCAGATGGGCAAGACCACCGCGGCCGTCACGCGCCTGGCGCGTCACCAGTTGCCCTTCATCACGCTGCTGACCGATCCGACCATGGGCGGTGTGTCTGCCTCCTTCGCCTTCGTCGGCGACGTGGTGATGGCCGAGCCAGGTGCGCTGATCGGTTTTGCCGGCCCGCGCGTGATCGAGCAGACGGTGCGCGAAACCCTGCCCGAAGGCTTCCAGCGCGCCGAGTTCCTGCTCGAAAAGGGCGCGCTCGACATGATCGTCGACCGGCGTCAGTTGCGCGACCGGCTCGCGGCCGTGCTGACCCTGTTGCAGGGCGTTCCCGCCGTCTGATGAGCCCACCCCGAAAACCTCGCTACGCTCGGTTCTCCCCTCAAGGGGCAGAAACACTCGGGGCGGCCCTTCGTGTTTCTTGAGAGCGTCGTCCCGGCGCGCCTCGACGACTGGCTCGCACACCTGGAACGCCTCCACCCGCGCGGGCAGGCCGGCATCGAGCTCGGTCTCGAGCGCGTCGGCAAGGTCGCGCGGGCGCTGGGTCAGCGGCAAACCTGCCCGCTCATCACCGTCGGCGGCACTAACGGCAAGGGCTCGACCTGCGCCATGATCGAACGCATCCTGCGGGCGGCGGGCCATCGCGTCGGCGTCTATGCGTCGCCCCACCTGCTGCGCTACAACGAACGCGTCCGGCTCGACGGCGTGCCGGCCGACGATGCCGCCTTTTGCGCAGCTTTCGCCCGCGTCGAGGCGGCGCGCGCCGACACGCCGCTGACCTATTTCGAATTCGGCACGCTGGCCGCCTGGGAAATCTTCGCCGCCGCGCAACCCGATGCGGTCATCCTCGAAGTCGGCCTCGGCGGTCGTCTCGATGCGACCAATCTCTACGATGCCGACTGCGCGGTCGTCACCACCGTCGATCTGGACCACATGGATTTTCTCGGCCCGACGCG
>CAZZFN010000187.1:0-2553 GCA_964653505.1 uncultured Methyloversatilis sp. | reverse complement strand
CGGATCGCCGGCCAGCGGCAGGTCGGTGGCGCCGTAGCAGATGCCGGGCGGCACCGCCGGCGGCGGATGACGGATCAGGAAAAGACGCAAAGCAACCCCAGGTAAAAAGCGATTTCGGTCGATTGCTGCGTCGCGCCCAGGCAGTCGCCGGTGTAACCGCCGAGCCGCCGCACGAAAGTGCGCGCGGCGAGCAGCGTAACCAACGCCACCAGCCCGAGCGCGACGGCGACTGGCGCCCAGGGCAGCAGCAGGCAGGGCGCCAGGCCGCACAGCGCCGCGAAGACGAGTTCGCCGCGGCCCAGGCGCGTGGCGAGCGGCTTCGCCTTGCCTCCCTTCTCTTCGGCGCGCGCGTAGTCGAGCGCGTGGATCAGCGACGTCGACGCGAGGCGCGAAACGGCGTGGCCGGCGACGAGCACCAGCGCCAAAGTCGGCGCCGGCAGGACGGCAAGCTCGACCAGCGCCGCGAATTTCAGCAGCAGCGCCATGCCGATGCCGATGGCGCCGTAGCTGCCGATGCGCGAATCCTTCATGATGGAGAGCGCGTCCTCCCGCGTCCGGCCGCCGCCGAGGCCGTCGATGGCGTCGGCCAGGCCGTCCTCGTGGAAGGCGCCGGTGAGGAGCAAGGCGGCCACCATGCCGAGCAGCACGGCAATCGGCGCGGGCCAGACCTGCAGGGCCGCCAGCGTGACGCCTGCGCCACAGCCGCCGACGATCCAGCCGATGGCCGGAAACCAGCGCGCGGCGCGGTTCAACGGTTCCTCCGCATGACCGACCCAGGCCGGCACGGGGATGCGCGTGAAGAAGCGCAGCGCGGCGAAGAAGGTCTCGGCCTCCCGGCGGATCACGATTTTCCGGAAACGCCGGCGGACGCGAAGCTCGCCATCTCGTTGAGGAAGGCGCAGGCCGCGCGCACCAGCGGCCACGCCAGCGCCGCGCCGGTGCCCTCGCCCAGGCGCAGGTCGAGATCGAGCAGGGGTTCCACGCCGAGGGCCGCGAGTTGCAGCCGGTGCCCCGGTTCCCTGGATAGATGCGAGAACACCGCATGGTCGAGGAAGGCCGGCGCCATTCGGGCGGCGACGAGCGCCGCCGCGCCGCAGATGAAGCCGTCGACCAGCACCAGCATGCGCCGCCGCGCCGCCGCCAGCATGCCGCCCGTCATCATGGCGATCTCGAAGCCGCCGTAACGGGCCAGAACAAGTAATGGATCGGCCAGCGGATCGGCACTGCGCTCCGGCCAGACGGCGAGCGCCTGCTGCAGCAAGGCGGTCTTGCGCGCCAGCCCCGCGTCGTCGAGACCGGTGCCGCGCCCGACGCAGTCGGGAAGCGGCGCGCCGGTCAGGCAATGGGTGATGAGCGAAGCCGAGGCCGTGTTGCCGATGCCCATTTCGCCGAAGCCGATGACCTCGCAGCCGGCGTCCGCGATCCTGTCGACGATCTCCGCGCCGCGTTCCAGGGCTTGCGCGCATTGCGCCGCCGTCATCGCCGCGCCTTCCAGATAACTTGCCGTCCCGCCGGCGCCGACTTTTGCGTCGACGAGGTCGTCGCGTTTTCCGAAGTCGTGGGCGACGCCGGCATCGACGATGACGAGCTCGATGCCGTTGGCGCGCGCGAAGACGTTGATCGCCGCGCCGCCGGCGAGGAAGTTCTCGACCATCTGCCAGGTCACGTCCTGCGGATAGGCGGAAATGCCGTGCCGCGCGGCGCCGTGGTCGCCGGCGCAGACGACGATGTGGGGCTGGTTCAGTGTGGGCGTCAGCGTACCGCGCACACGGCCGATCTGCACGGCGAGGGCTTCGAGCCGGCCCAGACTGCCGGGCGGCTTGGTCTTGCCATCGATCTTCGCGGCGAGCGCGGCATTGAGAGAGGCATCGAGGGGAGCAGGAGCGAGGTTCATGGCCGGGTCACGCAAAGGCCGCATGATAACCTCCGGCCATGATCGAACTCGTCATCGGCGGCGCCCGTTCCGGCAAGAGCGGCTTTGCGGAAGCGCGGGCGCGCGCTTGCGGTCTGCGGACGACCTATGTCGCCACCGGCGAGGCGCGCGACGACGAGATGGCCGCGCGCATCGCCCATCACCGCGCCCGCCGTCCGGCCCGCTGGCGCACCGTCGAGGAACCGCTGCGGCTGGCCGACGCCCTGCGCCGCGAAGCAGCCGACGACGCCTGCCTGCTGGTCGATTGCCTGACGCTCTGGCTGACCAACGTCCTGCTCGCCGGGCGCGACGAAGAGATCGACCAGCTGCTCGCCGTCCTGCCCGGGCTGCCCGGCCACATCCTCCTGGTCAGCAACGAGGTCGGCTGGGGCATCGTGCCGGAAAACGCCCTGGCGCGCCGCTTCCGCGACGAACAGGGCCGGCTCAACCAGCGCATCGCCGCGCTGGCCGACAACGTCACCCTCGTGGCGGCCGGTCTGCCTCTCGCGCTCAAGCACACGCCGCCGCCCGCGCCGGGCTGATCAGAGCCAGCGGCCCAGTCAGTTCCAATCGAGCGCCGCCTCGGTCGCATCCGCCAGCCGGTCGAGGTCAGCTTCGCGGCGGGCCCGCGAAAAGTCGGC
>CAZZFN010000186.1:0-2600 GCA_964653505.1 uncultured Methyloversatilis sp. | reverse complement strand
TCCTGCACCTGCTCTACTCGCGCTTCTGGACCAAGGTGATGCGCGACCTCGGCCTCGTCAAGCAGGACGAGCCGTTCGCGAACCTGCTCACGCAGGGCATGGTGTTGAACCACATCTTCAGCCGCCGCACCCCAAAAGGCGGCATCGACTACTTTGCGCCCGACGAAGTCGACCTGGTGCGCGACGCATCGGGTCATGCGACAGGTGCCACGCTCAAGGCCACGGGCGAACGCGTGGATTATGGCGGCGTCGGCACGATGTCGAAATCGAAGCGCAACGGCGTCGATCCGCAGGCGCTGATCGAGCAGTATGGCGCGGACACGGCGCGCTTCTTCATGATGTTCGCCTCGCCGCCGGAACAGACCCTCGAATGGTCGGATTCCGGCGTCGAGGGCGCCTACCGTTTCATGAAGCGCGTGTGGGCCTTCGGCGTGCAATCGAAGAACGGCGCCGCGCCCGGAGCGCCGACAGCGCTCCGCCGCGAGATCCATCTGCTGCTCAAACAGGCCAACTACGACCTGGCCAAGCTGCAGTTCAACACCGTCGCCTCGGCCTGCATGAAGATGCTGAATGCGCTGGAGAAAGCGCCCGCCGACCCGCATGCCCGCGAAGGCTTCGGCATCCTGCTGCGCGTCCTGTCCCCCATCGCGCCCCACATCGCCCACGCGCTGTGGATCGAGCTGGGCTACGGCGAAGACATTCTCGAAGCCCCCTGGCCGGAGCCGCTCGAAGAGGCGCTGGCGCAAGACGAGGTCGAGCTCGTCTTGCAGGTGAATGGCAAGCATCGCGGCAGCATCGCGATAAAAGTCGGCGCCGACAGGACGGCCATCGAAATGGCCGCGCTCGCCTCGGACGCCGCGCAGAAGTTCATGGAAGGCCGGCCGGCGCAGAAGGTCGTCGTCGTGCCGGGCCGGCTGGTCAATATCGTCGTCTGACCATGCGCGCACTCGCCGTCCTGCTGCTGGCCTGCGCCCTTTCCGCCTGCGGCTTCCAGCTGCGCGGCAGCTACGACCTGCCCTGGGACACCCTGCACATCGGCCTGCCCGAAAACAACGAGCTTTACTTCCAGATCAGGCGCGGCATCGAGGCCGGCACGCCGACCCGGATCGTCGCCGATCCCAAACAGGCCGGCGCCTCTCTCGTCATCCTGCGCAACGAGCAGCACAAGAACATCCTCTCGCTTTCCGCCAAGGGCCTGGTGCGCGAATTCCAGCTCACGCGCGCCTTCATGTACCGCGTTCAGGACGCCCAGGGCCGGGAGCTGGTCCCGGCCACCCAGATCATCCTGCAGCGCGAGATGACCTTCGACGACGAACGCATCTTCGCGAAAGAAGCGGAAGAAGCGCTGCTCTGGCGCGAAATGCAGCAGGACATGGTGCAACAGCTGCTGCGCCGGCTCGCCGCCGGCAGCCGCGCGCCGAAAGGCTAGCCGCGCCGTGCAACTGCGCCCGGAACATCTGGCCGCGCATCTGGCGAAGCCCCTCGGCCAGCTCTACGTGCTGCACGGGGACGATGCGCTGCTGACGGTCGAATCCGGCGACGCCCTGCGCGCCGCCGCGCGCCGGCAAGGGTACGACGAACGCACGGTGCTGGTGGTCTCGCCGACGTTCAAGTGGGACGAGCTGTTCCGCGCCGCCGGCAACCTCTCGCTGTTCGGCGGCCGCAGCCTGGTCGACCTGCGCATCCCCACCGGCAAGCCGGGCCGCGAAGGCGGCGAAGCGCTGCAGCGTTACTCCAAAAACCTGCCTGCCGACACCCTCACGATCGTCGCCCTGCCGGAGATGGACTGGAAGGCGAAAAAGGCCGCGTGGTTCGCCGCGCTGGTCGCGGCCGGCACGGCCGTCGAATGCAATGCGCCGCCGCTGCCCCAGCTGCCGCAGTGGATCGCCCGCCGGCTCGCCGCCCAGCAGCAGACCGCCCCCGCCGCAGCGCTCGAATTCATCGCCCTGCACGTCGAAGGCAACCTGCTCGCCGCCCACCAGGAAATCCAGAAGCTCGGCCTGCTCTACCCGCAAGGCGCGCTGACGCTGCAGCAGGTCTCGGCCGCCGTGCTCAACGTCGCGCGCTACGACGTCGACGACCTCGGGAACGCCCTGCAGGCGCGCGACGCCGCGCGCTGCGCGCGTGCGCTCGCAGGCCTGCGCGCCGAGGATGCCGCGCCGCCGCTGGTGCTCTGGGTGCTGGCCAACGAAGCGCGCCAGCGCATGCAGCGTGCCGCCCTCTTGCATGCCGCGAAGATTGATCGCATCATCAAGGGCGTCGCCGCCGGCGACCTCTGGGACGAATGCCTGCAACTCGCGTTGCGCCTGACGCGACCCGTCGGCGGGTAGGAGACAAGACCATGGCCAGGGCCAATCTTCTCGACACCAAGACGGTCAACTTTCTCGAACTGATCGGCAATGGCAAAATCTACCGCGTGCCTGCCTACCAGCGCGACTACTCCTGGACGGACGAGCAGTGGGAAGACCTGTGGAAAGACATCGTCGAACGTCAGGGCCATCCGGACGAGCGTCACTACATGGGGGCATTGGTTGTCGAAGGCAAAAGCGACCGCGAGTTTCTGATCATCGATGGTCAGCAGCGCATGGCAACGTTGAGCA
>CAZZFN010000185.1:0-2619 GCA_964653505.1 uncultured Methyloversatilis sp. | reverse complement strand
CGGCGCGCGAATTCGCCGATCAGGCCGCCGTCGCCCTTCCAGTAGGCGCGCAGCGTGTCGCGGTAGCGATCGTTCCACTCGGCCCAGCCCGGCGGGAAGTTGCCGACCTGGTAGCCGCCCTCGCCGAGGTCCCAGGGCTCGGCGATCAGCTTGACCTGGGACAGCACGGGATCCTGCACGAGGATGTCGAAAAAGGCGCCCAGCCGGTCTACCGCGTGCAGTTCGCGCGCCAACGCCGAGGCGAGGTCGAAGCGGAAGCCATCGACGTGCATTTCCAGCACCCAGTAGCGCAGCGAGTCCATGATCAGCTGCAGCACGCGCGGATTCCGCAGGTTGAGCGTGTTGCCGCAGCCGGTGTAGTCCATGTAGTAGCGCGGCTCGTCGCCGACCAGGCGATAGTAGGCGGCGTTGTCGATGCCGCGGAACGACAGCGTCGGCCCAAGATGATTGCCCTCGGCGGTGTGGTTGTAGACCACGTCGAGGATCACCTCGATGCCGGCCGAGTGCAGCGTCTTGACCATGGTCTTGAACTCGCTGATCGACGGACTCGCGCGGTAACGCTGCGCGGGCGCGAGGAAACCGATCGAGTTGTAGCCCCAGTAGTTTGTCAGGCCGCGCTCGACGAGGTGGCGATCATCGACGCAGGCGTGCACCGGCATCAGCTCGACCGAGGTGACGCCGAGCCGGCGCAGGTGCTCGACCGCCGGCGCAGAGGCGAGTCCGGCGAAGGTGCCGCGCAGGTGCGACGGTACCTCGGGATGACGCATCGTGAAGCCCTTCACGTGCAGTTCGTAGATCACCATGTCGGCCCAGGGAATGTTGGGCCGGCGATCCTCGCCCCAGGTGAAGGCCGGATCGACGACGCGGCACTTGGGCATGCCGGCGGCGTTGTCGCGGCGATCGAAGGACAGGTCGGCGTCGCGGTGGCCGATCTTGTAGCCGAAATGCGCGTCGTTCCAGCGCAGCGCGCCGACGATGTCCTTGGCGTAGGGTTCGATCAGCAGCTTGTGCGGGTTGAAGCGATGGCCGCGCGCCGGGGCGTAGGGGCCATGCACGCGATAGCCGTAGAGCAGGCCGGGCCGCGCCTCGGGCAGGTAGCAGTGCCAGATCTGGTCGGTCCGCTCGGGCATCTCGATGCGCTGCAGCTCGTGGCGGCCGCTCGGGTCGAACAGGCATAGATCGACCTTGCTGGCGTTTTCCGAGAACAACGCGAAATTGACGCCCTCGCCGTCCCAATTGGCGCCACGCGGGAACGGGGAGCCGGGCCAGACGGCGGAGATCGGCTGCTGCCGCGAGTCGGTCATGCGCGTCTCCTCAGATCGCGTAGCGGGTGATGTCGGGCTGGCTCGATCCCTTCGGCAGCACGACAACGCCGCCCGCACTGACGGGGAAGCGCGCGCGGTCGGCGACGGCGTCGAAGCCGATCGTCGTGCCCGGCCCGATTTCGTTGTAACGGTCCACGATGACGCGCCGCAGACGCGTGCCGCGCCGGATCACCGCGTAGTCCATGATGATCGAATCCTCGATCTCGACGTCGGGCTCGACGATGACCTCGCGGCGCAGGATGGTGTTCTTCAGGCGCGCGCCCTTGATCAGCGAGCCGGCGCCGACGACGCTGTTCTCGATCTGGCCGCTGACGATGCGCGGCGAGGGGCCCTGGTAATTGCTCGAATTGATGAACCACTGGGGGTTGAACAGGTTGAAGCGCGGCTCGCCGCCGAGCACGTCCTGGTTGGCGGCGTAGTAGGCGTCGAGGGTGCCGACGTCGCGCCAGTACGCATGCTCCTCGTAAGCGCGGATGCCGGGGATGCGGTTGGTGGCGAAGTTGTAGGCGTGCACCCGGTGGTCGTGGATCAGACGCGGCAGGATGTGCGTGCCGAAATCGGTTTCGCCGCGCCGCTTGGCTTCGAGCAGGGCGTCGACCAGCACGTTGGTGTCGAACAGATAATTGCCCATCGAGCCGTAGGCGCGCGTGGGGTCGCCGGGCATCGGCGGGGGGCTGGCCGGCTTTTCAAGGAAGCCCGTGACGCGGCCGTCGGCGGCGGCGTCGATGATGCCGAGGCCGCGCGCGATGGCGAGAGGCACCGGGATCGCGGCGACGCTGGCGTGCGCCCGCGTCGCCTTGTGAAAGTCCACCATCTGGCGCACGTCCATGCGGTAAATGTGGTCGGCGCCGAACACGGCGACCATGTCGGGGGCATGGTGGCGAATCAGGTTGAGGTTCTGCGCGATCGCGTCGGCGGTGCCCTGGAACCATTCCTGGCCTTCGAGCATCTGCGGCGGCACGACCGAGACGAATTCGCCGGGGAAGGAATGGGAATGGCCCCAGGACTTGGTGACATGCTCGATCATCGACTGCGACTTGTATTGCACCAGCAGGTAGATCGAGCGGATTTCCGAGTTGACCAGATTGCTGAGCACGAAGTCGGCGATGCGGTAACGGCTGCCGAAAGGCACGGAGGGCTTCGAGCGCTCGGCGGTGAGCGGATGCAGGCGCGAGCCCTGGCCGCCGGCGAGGACCATGGCGAGTACTTTCATTGTCGTTCTCCCTGGGCATCGATCCTGCGCAGCAGGCTGAAGAGCGGAATGGGCAGCCAGTCGGGCCGGTTCTCCATTTCG
>CAZZFN010000184.1:0-2639 GCA_964653505.1 uncultured Methyloversatilis sp. | reverse complement strand
GGCCGGCACCGGCATGTCGACCATGAAGTAGGCGCGCGACAGCGAGAACAGGCGGCCGATGTTGACCGTGTCGAGCAGGATCGTGTCGAGATACAGGCGGCCCGCGTCGTCGTGCAGCACCGGCACGGTGAAGGGATACTCGCTCGCGCCATTCACCACCTTGCCGATCACGTAGGCGGCCTTGTTGCGATAGAAGGCGGAGGACAGCACCTGGATCTGGAAATTTGCCTCGCGCGCGGGCGGATCGGGGAAGCATTCGAGCACCGCGCGGCGAATCGATTCGACATCGCGGTCGAGGGCGGCAAACGCGCGGCGCCAGCCGAAATCGCGGAAGATCTGGCGCAGGGCGTCGCGCCAGTCCGATTCGCGCAGGTAATAGCAGCGGTAGGCGGGCGGGTCGGATTCGATGTATTCGGTGGAAATCGCCGGCCGCACGAAGATGAATTCGTTGTGGAAATAGGCGCGGTGCAGGATGCGGCAGACCACCGAGTTGAAGAAGGTCTCGGCCAGTTCGGGTTGGTCGTGATCGGTCAGCAGGCCGATGTAGTAGAGCTTGGCCTGCCGCCACACCGCGTCGTCCAGCGTTTCCGCCTTGAGTTCGCCGTGGAGGCGTTCGACGGTCTCGGCGACGCGATCGTCGTAGAAGTGGATGCGCTCGCGCACCGCCTGCTGGACGGCCTGCCAGTCGCCCTGCTCGAAGCGTTCCTTCGCGGCCGCCGAACTGGCGCGGAACAGGCGATAGTGCTTGTTGAAGCCCGCCATCAGCATCTGGGCGACCCGCAGGGCCTGCGCGGCGGCGGCGGGCTCGGCATCGGCCACCAGTTTCACTGACAGGTTCATGTTTACATTGATAATTTTCACAATCGAGCAGGCCGATTGTAGCACCGGCTGCTAGCCGTCCGACAGGCATTCGTGGATAATGGCCGCGCGCAAAGCCGTTCCAACCAACAACAACCGTCCGTGGAGAAGTCATGAGCCAGACTCACATCAAGATCCCCGCAGGTCAGAAAATCGTTGCCGGCCAGCCTACGCCGGACCATCCGATCATTCCCTTCATCGAGGGCGACGGCATCGGCGTCGACATCACGCCGGTGATGCAGGCCGTGGTCGATGCCGCAGTGGCCAAGGCCTACGGGGGCAAGAAGAAGATTGCATGGATGGAGGTGTATGCCGGCGAGAAATCCACCCGCATCTATGGCCAGGATGTCTGGATGCCGGAAGAAACGCTCGACGCCTGCAAGGAGTTTGCCGTCTCGATCAAGGGCCCGATGACCACGCCGGTCGGCGGCGGCATCCGCTCGCTCAACGTCGCGCTGCGCCAGGAACTCGACCTCTACCAGTGCGTGCGCCCGGTGCGCTGGTTCAAGGGCGTACCCTCGCCGCTCAAGGATCCGGCCAAGACCGACATGGTGATCTTCCGCGAAAACACCGAGGACATCTACGCCGGCATCGAATGGGCGGCCGAGTCGGACAACGCCAGGAAGATCATCAAGTTCCTCCAGGAGGAGATGGGCGTCAGGAAGATCCGCTTCCCGGCGACCTCGGGCATCGGCATCAAGCCGGTTTCGCGCGAGGGCACCGAGCGTCTGGTGCGCGCCGCCCTGAAATACGCCGTGGCCAACGACAGGAGGAGCGTCACCCTGGTACACAAGGGCAACATCATGAAGTTCACCGAAGGCGCCTTCCGCGACTGGGGCTATGCCCTGGCGCAGCACGAGTTCGGCGCCCAGCCGATCGACGGCGGCCCGTGGTGCAGCTTCAGGAATCCGCAGACGGGCCGCGAGATCGTCGTCAAGGACGTCATCGCCGATGCCTTCCTGCAGCAGATCCTGCTGCGCCCGCAGGATTCCGACGTGATCGCCACCCTCAACCTCAACGGCGATTACATCTCCGATGCGCTCGCCGCGCAGGTGGGCGGCATCGGCATCGCCCCGGGCGCCAACATCTCCGACCGGTATGCGGTGTTCGAAGCCACCCACGGCACGGCGCCGAAATACGCCGGCCTGGACAAGGTCAATCCCGGCTCGCTGATCCTTTCCGCCGAGATGATGCTGCGCCACCTGGGCTGGCGCGAGGCGGCGGATCTGATCGTCAAGTCGATGGAAGCCGCCATCGCCGCCAAGATCGTCACCTACGACTTCGCCCGCCTGATGGAGGGCGCGCGCGAGGTGAAGTGCTCCGAGTTCGGCCAGGCGATGATCGAACGCATGTAAGGCCGGATACGGTCGACAAAAAACCCGGCAATGCCGGGTTTTTTGTTTCAGCGCCTAAAAAGTCGGCGCCGGCAGGACGGCACTCAGTGATCAGGCTTTCTGGATGTTCGACGCCTGCTTGCCCTTGGGGCCCTGCACGACCTCGAAGCTGACCTTCTCGCCCTCTTTCAGGGTCTTGAAGCCTTGCATGTTGATGGCGGAGAAGTGCGCGAACAGATCCTCGCTGCCATCGTCCGGAGTGATGAAGCCAAAACCCTTGGAGTCGTTGAACCACTTGACGGTACCCGTTGCCATAAAACCTCTTTCATAAAACGTGACGTGTATCACATATATCCGGCCAATGTCTGCAATGTTTGCCCAAAGTCCGGCGACATGTTTGTGTTGCAAGTTCTCGACAGCGGATCAGGGTTTGAAGCACTGAGTGGA
>CAZZFN010000183.1:0-2703 GCA_964653505.1 uncultured Methyloversatilis sp. | reverse complement strand
AGCGACCGCGAGTTTCTGATCATCGATGGTCAGCAGCGCATGGCAACGTTGAGCATTCTGGCCCTGGCCGTGATCGATCGCCTCAAATCGCTTGCCAGGGAAGGCGTTGCGGCTCCCGACAACGAGGAAAGGGCGCGCGGACTGCGTGCGCGCTACATCGGAGAAAAAGATCCGGCATCCTTGATCGAGAGCAGCAAGCTGTTCCTCAACGAAACCGACAATGCCTTCTATCAGGACTACCTGGTCCAGTTGCGGCAGCCGCCCGTCCCGCGCAGCCTGCCGAAATCCAATCGTCTGCTGTGGGAGTGTTTCTGCTGGTTCCGCCGCCAGTTGGAGGATCGACACGACGGCGCCGGGCTCGCAGGCCTGCTCAACGAGACCGTCGGTCGGCAATTGCTGTTCATCCTGATCGCGGTGGACGACGAGATCGATGCCTATACCGTCTTCGAGACGCTCAACGCACGCGGTCTGGAACTGTCGGCCACGGATCTATTGAAGAACTATTTGTTCTCGCTGATCAAGGTGGGCGCCGACATCGAAGTCCTGCAGCGCCGCTGGAAGGCGATGGTTGCCACGGTCAGGCAGGAGAGGTTTCCGGAATTCTTGCGCTACCACTTGCTGTGCGAATTTCCGAAGATTCGTCAGCAACGCCTTTTCAAGCTGATCCGCGAGCGCGTCAAGACGCCGGCGGAAGTATTTGCATTGCTGGCGGCATTGGAAGCGCGCGCGGAACTATTCGCCGCTCTCGGCGATAGCCGACACGAGTACTGGATGGAGCACCGCGGTTGCCGGCAATACATTCGCGATCTCAACCTGTTCCGTGTGCGACAAATGACGCCGCTCTTGCTTGCCGCATGGGAAAAATTCTCGAAAGCCGATTTCGAGCGCACCCTCAGGCTGGTGTCGCTTATCGCCTTCCGCTACACCATCGTCGGCGGCCTGAATCCGAACGACTTGGAGCCCGCCTATCACGTTGCCGCAAAAGCGGTTCTCGACGGTTCGGCCGCTATTCCTGCAGCGGTGTTCGAGAAACTGCGGCCGATTTACGTCGACGACGACAAATTCAAACAGGATTTTGCGATGCTTGAGGTGCCGACCTCCGGGCAGCGCAAGCAATTGGCGAAGTATGTGCTTTGCAAGCTCGAAGAAGACGCCGGAAACCGCCCATGCGACCATGAAACCGATCCGGCGACCATCGAACACATCTTGCCCGAGAACCCCACGGAGCCGTGGGAGCAAGCTTTTCCCAACGAACGCTGGGATGCCTACATCGATAGACTGGGTAACCTGACATTGCTGGAGTCGAACCGCAATCGGGAGGTTGGCAACAAAACGTATGAAGAAAAGTTGCCTGCCTATGCGGATAGTGCCTACGCGCTGGCACGCCGGCTTGCGGAGGAAGCCCCCGAACAATGGACGCCGGAATTGCTGGAGGCGCGCCAGCGACGCATGGCCGAGCGGGCGGTACACTTGTGGCGATCCGATTTTGCGTGATCGAGAACGAAGGTGAAGCAATGGACGTAAGGCATTACATGGAGAAACTCGGCGCCGCGGCGCGCGCCGCCTCGCGCGAAATGGCGAAAGCCAGCACCGCCGCGAAGAACGCCGCGCTGCTGACGATGGCCGCCGACCTGCGCGCCCGCCAGGACGAGCTGCTCGCGGCCAACGCCGCGGATGTCGCCGCGGCGAAGGCCGACGGCCTGGAGTCGTCCATGCTCGACCGCCTGACCACCGGCGCCAAGAGCATCGAGGCGATGGCCCAGGGTCTCGAACAGGTCGCCGCGCTGCCCGACCCGATCGGCGAGATCGACGACATGAAATACCGCCCCTCGGGCATCCGGGTCGGCAGGATGCGCGTGCCGCTCGGCGTCGTCGGCATCATCTACGAGGCACGGCCGAACGTCACGGCCGACGCGGCGGCGCTGTGCCTCAAGTCGGGCAACGCCGCCATCCTCAGGGGCGGCAAGGAGGCGCTGCGCTGCAACCAGGCCATCGCCGCCAGCGTGCGCAAAGGGCTGCAATCCGCCGGCCTGCCCGAGACCGCGGTGCAGGTGGTCGAGACCACCGACCGCGCCGCGGTCGGCCATCTCGTCGCCATGCCCGAATATGTGGATGTGATCGTGCCGCGCGGCGGCAAGGGCCTGATCGAGCGCATCGGCCGCGAGGCCAAGGTGCCGGTCATCAAGCACCTCGACGGCAACTGCCACGTTTACATCGATGTCTCCGCCGATCCGGCCAAGGCGCTGAGGATTCTCGAGAACGCCAAGTGCCAGCGGCTGGGCACCTGCAATACCGCCGAGTCCTTGTTGATCGCGCGTCCGGTTGCCGTCTCGCTAGCGCCGACTTTGTGCGCCATGCTGACGGCCAGAGGCGTGGAGATTCGCGGCTGCGCCGAGACACAGGCCCTCGTGCCGCAGGCCAGGGCCGCCACCGAAGAGGACTACTACACCGAATACCTGGCCGCGATCATCTCCTGCAAGGTGGTCGCGGATGTGGACGAAGCGATCGCCCACATCAACCAGTATTCGTCGGCGCACACCGAGACCATCGTCACCGAGGACTACACGCGCGCCATGCGCTTCCTGCGCGAGGTGGATTCGGCCAGCGTGATGGTGAATGCCTCGACGCGCTTCGCCGACGGCTTCGAATACGGGCTCGGCGCCGAGATCGGCATTTCCACCGACAAGTTCCACGCGCGCGGCC
>CAZZFN010000182.1:0-2761 GCA_964653505.1 uncultured Methyloversatilis sp. | reverse complement strand
TGCCTTCGTCTATCTGAAATTCGTCGGCGTCATCAAGCCGGCGCATGCGTAAACCATCAGAGGGAATTGAGCCCCCAGTCCATGAGCGCGCCTATCTACCTCGACTACAACGCCACTACGCCCGTCGATCCGCACGTCGTGGCGGCGATGCGGCCCTTCCTGCACGCCGAATTCGGCAATCCCTCATCCGCCCACGCGCGCGGCGAGCGGGCGCGGCTGGCCGTCGCCGCCGCACGTGCCGAGGTCGCGGCGCTGATTGGGGGCCGCACGGAGGAAATCGTTTTCACCGGCAGCGCCACCGAGGCGAATAACCTGGCGCTGCTCGGCAGCGCGCGGGCGCGGCCGGAGAAGCGCCACATGATCGTCAGCGCCGTCGAGCATCCGGCCGCGATGCAGCCGGCGCTGCACCTGCGCGAATGCGGTTGGGATGTGAGCATCGTGCCGGTCGACGCCACGGGCCGCGTCGATCCGCGCGAGGTCGCGACGGCATTGCGGCCGGACACGGCGCTGGTCTCTGTCATGCACGCCAACAACGAGGTCGGCACGCTGCAACCCGTCGCCGAAATCGCGGCGCTCGCCCACGCCAATGGCAGCCTGATGCACGCCGACGCCGCACAGTCGGCCGGCAAGCTGGCGCTCGACGTGGCCGCGCTCGGCGTCGACCTGCTGACGCTGGCCGGCCACAAGATGTATGCCCCCAAGGGCATCGGCGCGCTGTTCGTGAAGGACGGCACGCCGATCCGGCCGATCCAGTTCGGCGCCGACCAGGAGCATGGCCTGCGGCCAGGCACGGAGAACGTGCCGCACATCGTCGGCCTGGGCGCGGCGGCGCGCCTCGCGCGCGAGGCGCTACCCGCCGCGACCGCGCAGCTCGCGGCGCTGCGCGACGAATTGCACCGGCGGCTGGCAGCGGAGGTACCGGGGTTGCTGCTCAACGGCCATCCCGGTCACCGCCTGCCGAATACGCTGCACGTCTCCTTCCCCGGCGTCTCCGGCCGCGCACTGCTCGCCGGCTGCGCGGATGCCGTCGCCGCCTCGGTCGGCTCGGCCTGCCACAGCCACGGCGACGCCGTGAGCGGCGTGCTCGCCGCCATGGGCTGCGATGCCGCGCGGGCGCGCGGTGCGGTGCGGCTGTCGGTGGGGCGCTTCACGACGGCGGAGGAAGTCGCGACCGCTGCTGCCGCGCTGGTCGAGGCCTGGCGGCGACTGGCCGGATAAGCGCGCCGTCCCGCCAGCGCCGACTTTCAGCGCACCGGGGCGATGCCCCACTCCGCCACGCCCTCGGGCAGGCGCAGGGCGTCGAAGCCCTGCTGGCGCAGCAGTTCGACGGCGTCTTTCGCCATCAGGCAATAGGGACCGCGGCAGTAGGCGACGATGGTCTTGCCGGGGGGCAGCTCGGCAAGCCGGTCCTTCAGTTCGTCGAGGGGCATCGAACGCGCGAACGGCAGGTGGGCCGCCTCGTATTCGGCGACGGGCCGCACGTCGAGCATCACCACCTCGCCCTTCTTCGCCAGCCGGACGAGGCTGTCGCGATCCTGCGGTGCGAGCGCCTGCGGATCGCTCGCCATCTGGGCGAGCGCCATGCGCAGCTCGACCAGGCGATCCTCGGCCAGCGAACGGATCGCCACCCAGAAATCGGCGACCGCCCGGTTGGCGATGCGGTAGATGACGTGCTTGCCCTGCTTTTCGGTTTCCACCAGGCGGGCGGCGCGCAATTCGCGCAAGTGGGCGCTCGCCAGCTTCATGCTGATGCCGGCCTCGCGGGCCAGCGTCTCCACGGGTTTCTCGCCCTGGCAGAGCAGCTCGATCAACTCCAGCCGCTTCGGGCTGCATGCCGCCTTGCCGATGCGGGCCACCTGTTCGTAGAGCAGATCCTTGGTGCGTCGCGCCTTGTCCATCGCCGCATGTTACCGCCAGTCGCGCGGAAACCGCGGCGGCCGCCGTGCCGCCAGCGCCGATTTTCAGTCCGGCAGCGGCATGGGATTGCCGCCCAGCAAGGACGTCCAGCCGCGGATGACGCGGTAGAGCACCCACAGGCCGGTCGCCGCGATCACCAGGATGGCCGCCGGGATGCCGATCAGGGTGATGGTGAGCAGGCCGGCGACCAGCAGCCACAACACCGCAAACCAGAAGCTGCGCAGCTGCCAGCGCCAGTGCGAATCGAGCCAGGTGCCGCGCACGTTGCCGCGCGTCACATAGTTGATGATGACCGCGATGATCGACGGCCAGCCGAACACGAAGGCGCCGATGATCGTCGCCGAGCTCACGATGCCCGACAGCGCCGAGAGCGCGTGCAGGCCATACATGATGTGGCACCAGGCGCGGGAACCTTCCGGATTCCCGCTGCGCACGAGGTCGCCCTGCTGATCGTAGTCCGCCATGTTCGCTCCTATAGTCCGAGGTGTTGCCAGAGTGCGTCGACGCGCCGCTTGACGTCCGCATCCATGACGATGGGCCGCCCCCACTCGCGGGCCGTTTCGCCCGGCCACTTGTTCGTGGCGTCGATGCCCATCTTGCTGCCGAGGCCGGCGACGGGCGAGGCGAAGTCCAGATAATCTATGGGCGTGTGCTCGGCGATCAGCGTGTCGCGTGCGGCATCCACCCGCGTCGTCAGCGCCCAGATCACTTCGGGCCACGAGCGCACGTCGATGTCGTCATCCACCACGATGATGAACTTGGTGTACATGAACTGGCGCAGGAAGCTCCAGATGCCGAACATCACGCGCTTGGCGTGGCCGGGATACTGCTTCTTCAGGCTCAC
>CAZZFN010000181.1:0-2838 GCA_964653505.1 uncultured Methyloversatilis sp. | reverse complement strand
CCTGCTTGCCCTCGTTGAGGCGCAGCAGGCCGTTGTCGACGAACACGCAGGTGAGTTGGTCGCCGATCGCCTTGTGCAGCAGCGCCGCGACCACGGAGGAATCGACGCCGCCCGACAGGCCGAGGATCACCTCCTCCTTGCCGACCTGGGCGCGTACCTGGGCAATCGCCTCTTCGACATAGCCCGGCATGTTCCAGTCGCCGCGGCAGCCGCAGATGTCGCGCACGAAACGGCCGATGATCTCGCGCCCCTTGAGCGTGTGCGTCACTTCCGGATGGAACTGCACGCCGTAGAAGCGCCGGGGCTCGTCGGCCATCGCCGCAATGGGGGTCGATTCGTTGCTGCCGATCGCCTTGAAGCCGGGCGGCAGTGCGGTCACCTTGTCGCCGTGCGACATCCAGACCTCGAGCAGGCCGTGGCCCTCGGCATTCGTGCGATCCTGAATGCCCTCGAACAGCCGCGAGTGCCCACGGGCGCGCATCTCGGCGAAGCCGAACTCGCGCTTGTGCGAGCGCTCGACCTTGCCGCCCAGCTGGGCCGCCATGGTCTGCATGCCGTAGCAGATGCCGAGCACGGGCACGCCGAGCTCGAAGACGGCCTGCGGCGCGCGCCATTCCTCGGCCTCATAGACCGAATTGGGCCCGCCCGACAGGATGATGCCGGCAGGTGCAAAGTCGCGGACGAACTGCGCGTCGACGTCGAAGGGATGCAGCTCGCAATAGACCTGCTGCTCGCGCACGCGGCGGGCGATCAGCTGGGCGACCTGGGAACCGAAATCGAGGATGAGGATGCGTTGGCGGGACATCAGTCGACGTGGTAGTTGGGCGCTTCCTTGGTGATCTGCACGTCATGGACGTGCGACTCGCGCACGCCGGCCGCGGTGATCTCGACGAACTCGGCGCGGGCGTGCATGTCGGCGATGGTGGGACAGCCCAGATAGCCCATCGAGGAACGCAGGCCGCCCATCAGCTGGTGGATCACCGCCGCGACCGGGCCCTTGGTGGGCACGCGCCCTTCGATGCCTTCCGGCACGAGCTTCTCGACATTGGATTCGTTTTCCTGGAAGTAACGGTCCGAGGAGCCCTTCTGCATCGCGCCCAAGCTTCCCATGCCGCGATAGGATTTGTAGGAGCGCCCCTGGTAGAGCACGGTCTCGCCCGGCGCCTCCTCGGTGCCGGCGAACAGGCCGCCCAGCATCACCGCATGCGCGCCGGCGGCGACCGCCTTGGCGATGTCGCCGGAATAGCGGATGCCGCCGTCGGCGATCAGCGGGATGTCGCTGCCGGCCAGCGCCGCGGCGACGCTCTCGACGGCCGTGATCTGGGGCACGCCGACGCCGGCGACGATGCGCGTGGTGCAGATCGAGCCCGGGCCGATACCCACCTTGACCGCATCGGCGCCATGATCGGCGAGCGCCCTGGCGGCGTCGCCGGTGGCGATGTTGCCGCCGATCACCTCGATTTGCGGATGATTCTTCTTGGTCCATTCGACGCGCTTCAGCACACCCTGGGAGTGGCCATGGGCGGTATCGACGACGATCACGTCGACGCCGGCCTCGGCCAGCGCCGCGACGCGCTCCTCGGTGCCCGCGCCGACGCCGACCGCCGCGCCGACGCGCAGGCGACCGAACTCGTCGCGCGCGGCGAGCGGATAGTCGGAGGCTTTCTGGATGTCTTTCACCGTCATCAGGCCGCGCAGTTCCCACGCGTCATTGACGACCAGCACGCGCTCGAGGCGGTGCTTGTGCATCAGCGCCTTGGCTTCGTCGAGCCCGGCGCCTTCCCTGACCGTGACGAGCCGCTCGCGCGGCGTCATGATGTTGCCGATGGTTTCGTCGTAGCGGGTCTCGAAACGCAGGTCGCGGTTGGTGACGATGCCCACGACCTTGCCGTTGTCGACCACCGGCAGGCCGGAAATCTTGTGGATGCGCGTGAGCTGGAGCACCTCGCGCACGGTCAGGGTCGGCGGGATGGCGATCGGGTCCTTGAGGACGCCGGATTCGTAACGCTTGACCTTGGCCACTTCCGCCGCCTGGGCGGCGGCGTCGAGATTTTTGTGAATGATGCCGATGCCGCCTTCCTGGGCCAGCGCGATGGCCAGACGGGCTTCGGTGACGGTGTCCATCGCCGCCGACACCAGCGGCAGGTTGAGCCGGATCCTGCGGGTCAGGCGCGTGGCCAGGGAAACGTCGCGGGGAAGAATCGCCGAGTGGGCGGGAACCAGGAGAACGTCGTCGAAGGTAAATGCCTTCCGGATGAGTCGCATGCTGTTATCCTTGTATCCAAAAACGCATTATACAGAGGCCATCCCCGGCAACCCACGACGCGCGAAAGGGTCACCCATGAGCACAACCTCCCTCCTCCACCCCCTGCTTTTCCTGCTCGCACTCGCCCTGAGTCCGGCGGGCGCGGCGCAGGTGTATTCCTGGAAGGACGCTAGCGGCAAGGTGCATTACGGCGACCGGCCGCCGGCCGAAAAGCAGCCGCAGGCCCGCCGGGTGCCGGGCGCGCCGGCCGAAACGGAGGATGTCGCGGCGGCGCGCAAGGCGGCCGCCGAGCGCCAGTTCGCCGAGCGGGACAAGCAGGCCAGGGCCGCGGAACGGGCGCACCAACCCGCCGAGGATCCCGCCCAGGCGAAAGCGCGCGCGGAAAACTGCACGCGGGCCCGCAGCAACCTGGCCGGCCTGGAGTCGGGACTGATCCGTTTCGGCGTCGACGCGCGGGGCGAACGCATCGCGCTGGACGGCGCGGCGCGCGAGGCCGAACTCGCCCGGGCGCGCAAGTCCGTCGCCGAGTGGTGCGCGCCGCCGGCCGCGCGTTGACGGTCAGGAGGCGGCGG
>CAZZFN010000180.1:0-2854 GCA_964653505.1 uncultured Methyloversatilis sp. | reverse complement strand
CGATGGTCGAGATCTGGTGGCGTTCCGAGACTTTCAACCATGCCTTTCTGGTGCCGCCGATCGCCCTCTGGCTGATCTGGCAGAAGCGCGAGGTTCTCGCGCGCATCGCCCCCGTTCCCGCCCCCTGGCTGCTTGCGCCGCTTGCCGCGATCGCCTTCGGCTGGCTGCTCGGCGACCTGGTCGCCGCGAATGTTGTCACCCAGTTCGCGCTGGTCGCCATGCTGGTGCTGGCCGTACCCCTGGTCATCGGGCTGCCCGCGGCGCGGCGCATCGCCTTCCCGCTGGGCTTCCTGTTCTTCGCGGTGCCGTTCGGCGAGTTCGCCATGCCGAAGCTGATGGACTGGACGGCCCTGTTCACCGTCATGGGCCTGCGCGCCTCGGGCATTCCCGTCTATCAGGAAGGCCTGCACTTCGTGATCCCTTCCGGCCGCTGGTCGGTGGTCGAGGCCTGCAGCGGCGTGCGCTACCTGATCGCCTCGGTGGTCGTCGGCACCCTCTACGCCTACCTCAACTACCGCTCGCTCAAGCGGCGGCTGATCTTCGTCGGTTTTTCCATCCTCGTGCCGCTGGTCGCCAACTGGCTGCGCGCCTACATGATCGTCATGCTGGGGCACTACTCGGACAATACCCTCGCCGTCGGCGTGGATCACCTGATCTACGGCTGGATCTTCTTCGGCGTGGTGATGATGATCCTGTTCATGATCGGCATGCGCTGGCGGGAAGATGTCGACGGGGCGCCGCCGCAAGAGGCGGGCAGCCCCGTTCCGGCCGCCGCCAGGCCGGCCGGCTTCGTGCTGGCGGCGCTGGCGGCCGCGAGCATCGCCAGCGCGCCGCATGCCGCACTGGCGCTGCTGGAAGAAGACGCGCCGCCGCTGCCGGCGCTCGCCGCTGCACCGCTCGCCGCCGGCGGCTGGCAGCTGGTCGACGCCGGACTGTCGCGCTGGCGCCCCGCCTTCGAAAACCCTGCGGCGACTCTCGATGTCGCGCTGGAGAAGGAGGGCAGGCGTGTCGGCGTTTTCGTCGCCTACTATCGCCAGCAGGGCTACGCACGCGAGATGATCAGCTCGACGAATGTCCTGGTGAGAAGCGGGGACGAGGCATGGGCCGTCGCCGGGCGCGGCCAGGCGCAGGCCGTGCTGGGCGGGCAGCGCGTCACGCTGAACGCCGCCACGCTGCGCAGCAAGGGCGCCGTGCTGGGCGACGACGGCGCGTCCCGGCTGCGGGTCTGGCACGCCTACTGGATCGACGGCCGCATCGTCGCCAGCGACCCGGTCGGCAAACTGTGGCTGGCGTTCGGACGGCTGAGGGGCCGCGGCGACGATGCGGCCGCGATTTTCATCGCCGCCGCGCAGACCGATGGCGACGCGCTGCTGACCGACTATCTCGCCACGGCCGGGCCGGCGCTCGCCGCCCTGCTGGCGCAGACGGCGGCGGCGCGCCAGGAACGGTAATCTTTTCGCATGAAGGGGGAATCATGGCTGCACAATCCAAGTTGAGCGACACCGTCGTCGCCGTCGTCGGCCTCGGCTATGTCGGCCTGCCGCTGGCTGTCGAGTTCGGCAAGAAATACCGGACGATCGGCTATGACCTCTCGGCGGAGAAGGTCGCGAACTACCGGAAGTTCGTCGATCCGACCGGCGAAGTGAGCAGCGGGGATCTGCGGGCGGCGAAATTGCTGTCGGCGAGCACCGATGCGGCGACGCTGGCCGAGGCCGATTTCATCGTCGTCGCGGTTCCCACGCCGGTCGATGCCGCGCACATCCCGGATTTCTCGCCGCTGGTCGGCTCCTCGACCATTGTCGGCAAGCACATGAAGAAGGGCGCTACCGTCGTCTACGAGTCGACGG
This sequence comes from uncultured Methyloversatilis sp., assembly GCA_964653505.1. GTDB lineage: Bacteria > Pseudomonadota > Gammaproteobacteria > Burkholderiales > Rhodocyclaceae > Sulfuricystis. The sequence continues at coordinate 1,007 of CAZZFN010000180.1, read as the reverse complement.
TCTATCCCGGCGCGACGGAGGAAGTCTGCATTCCCCTGCTCGAACGGCATTCGGGCATGAAATGGAAGAAGGACTTCCACGTCGGCTACTCGCCGGAACGCGTCAACCCCGGCGACAAGGAGCGCACCATCACCCGGATCGTCAAGGTCGTTTCGGGCGACGACGCAAAGACCGCGCAATTCGTCGAGCGGATGTATGCCTCGGTGATCGCCGCCGGCGTGCACAAGGCCAGCAGCATCAAGGTGGCCGAGGCGGCCAAGGTGATCGAGAACACCCAGCGCGACCTCAACATCGCCCTGATGAACGAGCTCGCGCTGATTTTCGAGCGCATCGGCATCGATACCCTCGAAGTGCTGCAGGCGGCCGGCACCAAGTGGAACTTCCTGCCCTTCCGGCCCGGACTGGTCGGCGGCCACTGCATCGGCGTCGATCCCTATTACCTCACCCACAAAGCCGAGATGCTCGGCTACCACCCCCAGGTGATCCTCGCCGGCCGCCGCATCAACGACGGCATGGCCGTCTGGGTGGCGCAGCAGACCGTCAAGCGGATGATCGCCAACGACTGCCACGTCAAGGGCGCCCGGGTGATCGTGCTGGGCCTCACCTTCAAGGAAAACTGCCCCGACCTGCGCAACTCGAAGGTCGCCGATCTCGTCAAGGAACTGCAATCCTTCGGCTGCGCGGTCGCGGTGCACGATCCGCTCGGCGAGCCTGGCGAGGCGATGCACGAATACGGCATCGAACTGACCCAATGGAATGCGCTGCCGGACCAGGCCGATGCCATCGTCGCCGCCGTCTCGCACAAGGAATACCTGACCATGGCGCTGAAAAAACTGACGGCGAAGCTCAAGCCCGGCGGCCTGTTCGTCGATGTCAAGTCCGCCTACGATGCCAGGGCCCTCGCCAAGGCCGGCTTCCGCGTGTGGCGCATGTGAACCAGGCCGCCGCCGCGCGGCCGCTGGTCCTGCATGTGTTCTATCGCTTCGATGTCGGCGGGCTCGAAAACG
>CAZZFN010000179.1:0-2862 GCA_964653505.1 uncultured Methyloversatilis sp. | reverse complement strand
GCAGGGTTGTCGCATTGCTGCTGTTGACCACCCGCCCATAGACCTCGAGCATATACACCGAGGGCATCAGGGAGAGGAGGCTGGCAACCCCCGCGAACATCAGGGCCCGCAGGTAGAAGGAGCGCAGCCGCCAGATTTCTGCCCGAAGTTCGCCAGACGATGGAGGGGGAGTGGGGTTCATGGCGGGGGAGAGGATCATGAGAGGTCAGGCGGGGGATGCCGCTGGGAGAGGGAGAGGATTGGCGGAGGGTGGCGCGGACATGCCACCGTCGGCCTCCACCACCAGATGGCCGGGCAGTTCCTCCCAGGCGGCGACCGGATGCTCCGTTCGGATGTCCCCGGAAAAATGAAAGTGGAGGGCGAAACCGGCGGCGTTTCTGTGCAGAGCGATCTCGCGCAGTCGCTCGTTGCGAAAACGTTCCTGCAGGGCGGCCGAAAGGTCGAGTTGGAAACGCATCCGGCCGTCGAGCGTAAACAGGGAGAGGCGGCCGGACCTGATGCTCAGGGTGTGGCGGTCGAAATATACGGGCGCATCGGGCATGAAACGCAGGAGAGGCAACGGGGCATGAACCCGGCCGGCGATGTGCCACGGGCTGTTCGGATGCTGATAGACCACACGGGCAAAGCGGCAAACCGAATAGATCGCATTGCAGGCCATCTGGGAACCCAGCTGGGGATAGCGCTCCCGCAACCCCTTGTAAGTCAGGTGATGCAGGGCCACCCGATTCCAGCAGCGGGTGGCCTGCACGGTGGGAGCAATGTCGTTGCAGGCGGAGGCGAACAGCTCCTGGAGGGCCCGCAGGCTCTCGGCCTGCGCCGCACTGGTGTTCAGGGGAAAGATGGTGGTTTCCGGCATCCGGGGATGATACAGAAAATTCATATATGAGCCCACCCCGAAAACCTCGCTACGCTCGGTTCTGTGCGGCAAAGCCGCATCCCGCTGCGCGGGACCAGCCTGCGGCTGTCCTGCGGCCTGCGGCCTTGTCCCCTCAAGGGGCAGAAACACTTGGGACGGCCCGGCGTGTTTCTTGAGAGCCCACTCTTGTACAAAACGGCGCATGAGGGCGGGTCGGAGCTTTTTTCGCCGTACCGCCGGCGCCGACTTTCGACTTTTACCTGGCGTCGTAGCGATAGCCGAGCGCAACGACACCGGCCTCGAGCACCTCGATGGCCCGCGCGACGGCCTGCGCTTCCCCGCGCACCCCCAGCTCGACATGGCGGCGCACCATCTCGCTGCCGAAAGAAGGCAGGCTGAAGACCTTCACGCCAGGAAAATCGGCCTCGGTTTTTCGCATCAGGTCGAGCAGCGTGCCTTCGAGGCCATCCCAGACGAGGATCGCGGCCTCCGTCTCGGCGTTCCGGCAGAAGTCGTCCGCATAGTAGGTATCGAGCGCCCACTCGGCCATCGGCCAGGCCATCTGCGGAAAACCGGGCAGGAAGTGGTGATCGTGCAGACTGAATCCCGGTATCCGGTTGAACGGGTTCGGAATGATGCGGCTGCCCACGGGCAGCGTGCCCAGTTCGAGGCGCGCCGGTGTCGCCGCCTGCCCCATTTCGGCCAGGCGCGCCCGGATCTCGCGCTCGGCTTCGCGGTTCAGTTCCAGGGACACCCCCGCCGCCGCGGCCGCGGCCTGGCGCGTGTGGTCGTCGGGCGTGACGCCGATGCCGCCGCAGGAAAACACCACGTCGCCGCTGGCCAGCGTATGCCGGAACACGTCGATGAGGCGCGTCCGCTCGTCGCCCAGATACTGCACCCAGGACAGATGCAGATCGCGTGCGCCGAGCATCTCGATGAACTTCGCCAGATGCTTGTCTGGCCGTTTGCCGCGCAGGATTTCGTCGCCGACGATGACGAGGCCGTAGGTTCTCATGCCGGAATCCCCGGAACCCCCGGAGCCCCCTGTGCGCGCCGCAGTTCGCGCAAGGCGCCCAGGCTCAGATGGGAGAACAGGAGCGCCGCGAAGCCGGGCGCGAGCAGATTGAGCACCGGCACGTAACCCACGAGGGCGCTGAGCACGCCGGCGGCGTAGAAGTTTCCCTTTTCGCGCCGGCACAGGCATTCGAGCTCCTGCGGCAGCGCATGCTCGGCCAGCGCGTCGAACCGCAGGGAACGCTGGTTGAGCCAGGCCGACCACAGCAGCGGCAGCACCAGCAGGGCGCCGGGAATCAGGAGCAGCGGCAAGGTGGCGAGCCAGCCGACGACGAAGATCGCGCCGGCCGAGAGGGAATTCCACAGCCCGCCCCACAGCGCCGCCGCCGTCGACCCCTGGCGCGCGACATCGGGATAGTCGCGGGCCGCGATGATCGCCATCATGCGCGGCAGGGCGAAGGCACCCAGCAGGAGGAGCGCGGTCACATACACGAGCGGGAGGAAGGCCAGGAAGACGACCACATGGGCGAGCCAGGGATCGAGCCAGGCCAGCCACGCCCAGCCCGGCAGCTGCAGCCCGACCCAGGCGACGGCCGGCGTCCAGACGAAGAAGGCCGCCGCCAGCCACAGCGCGAGGGCCGCCAGCGGCGGCCAGACGACCTGGAAAAGGATGGCCGGGCGGGCGAGATCGCGCCCCGCGCGCAGCACCATCGGCGCCAGAAACTCGATGCGCAAACTCATCTGCGGCGTCCCTCCCACATTTTCTGCAAGCGTTTGACCGAGACCGGGCTCGGCGTCTTCAGTTCCTGAGCAAACAGCGCCACGCGCAATTCCTCCAGCAGCCAGCGGAATTCAATCAGAAAATCGTCCGCCACGCCCGCTGCCTGCATGGCCCGCCATTCGCGTTCCCAGGGGCGGGCGAGCGTCTGCCACTCGGCCAGCAGGCGCGCGTCGCGGGCGGGGTCGTTCCTGACCTTGTCCAGCCGCAGGCC
>CAZZFN010000178.1:0-2874 GCA_964653505.1 uncultured Methyloversatilis sp. | reverse complement strand
GAGGCCGGCGGCGCGTTCCAGTCGTTGCGGTCGAAGACCTTGAGCCGGCCCGCCGAGTCGCCGCAGCGCTCGGCCAGCAGACGCTGCGCCGCGCCCGGCTGGGCGGGCAGCACCAGATCGGTCTCCTGTTTGGCGACGATCTGCGCCGCCTGCGAATACATCAGCCACACCCGGCAGCCCGCGGCCAGCAGGGATTCGACCAGGCGCAGGCCATAGGGCAGACCGGAAGCCCCGGTCCAGGCGACGGCAACGATCTTGTTCATTTTTCTGCCAGCAGCTTGGCGACGATCAGGCCGTTCACGATACCGAAAACCAGGGCGAAAAGGCCGAAAACCGGCACGAGCAGGAACACGCCTTCGTGCGGCACCAGCCACAGGCGCGCCAGCAGCAACTGCCCGCCGATGTGGGCGAAGGCCGCCAGCACGCTGGCCGACACCGCCCCGAACCAGCGCTGCGGCAAATGCACGGCCAGCGCCAGCACGGCCAGGCTCGCCAGCGCGCCCGCCAGCGCCAGAAAGAACCCCGGCGCGAGGAACTGGCCGACCAGCAGGCTGCCCGCGAACACGCGCAGCAGCGCCACCCAGGCCGCCTCGCGCCAGCCGTGGCGCAGCAGGACGATCAGCACGACGATGTTCGCCAGCCCCGGCTTGACGCCCGGCAGCGGCGAAGGCAGCGCGGCCTCGGCGACGGTCAGCGCGATCGCCGCCGCCGCATAGCGCGCGATGCGGCGGTCGGCCGGCGTGACTTTCAGCTCAATAGTTGAGGCTGTCATGGCTCGTGTTGCTGCCCGACAAACTCAGGCTGACATGGTTCGGCGCACAGATGGCAATGGCATTGGGGCGCGTCAGCCAGCCCTGCTGCACGCAATACTGGCGCGGCCCGGGGTCGGACAGCACGCGCGCGCGGCCGGGCGCGATCTCGATCAGCGTCTCGCCCAGCGGGCCGCTCACCGCAAAGCGGCGCGGCGCAGTGAGGGGAAATTCGGCGACCACCCTGCCGTCGAGCCGCACCACGGCGCGCTCGGCCTTGCCGCCCGTCCATAGCAGGGGAAACGAAATCGCCACGACGCCCGCGCCCAGCAAGACCAGTAGCCAGTCGCCCGGCCGCAGCAAAGCCGCCCAGGGTTTAAGAAACACGCAGGGCCGTCCCAAGTGTTTCTGCCCCTTGAGGGGACAAGGCCGCAGGCCGCAGGACAGCCGCAGGCTGGTCCCGCGCAGCGGGATGGGGCTTTGCCGCACAGAACCGAGCGTAGCGAGGTTTTCGGGGTGGGCTCATTCCGCGAGCGAGCGGTGGCGTACCAGCACGCGCGCCTTGTCGCGGAAATGCGTCGCCAGCCGTTCGGCGAACCAGACGGAACGATGCTGCCCGCCGGTGCAGCCGAGCGCCACGGTGAGATAGGAGCGGTTGTCGCGGATGTAGGCGGGCAGCCAGTCGTCGAGGTAGCGGCGAATGTCGGCGAGCATCTTCAGCGCATCCGGCTGGGCTTCGAGAAACGCGATCACCGCGGCATCGCGGCCGCTGAGCGGGCGCAGCGCCGGGTCGTAATGCGGATTGGGCAGGCAGCGCACGTCGAACACCAGGTCGGCGTCGAGCGGCAGGCCATGCTTGAAACCGAAGGACTGGAACAGCAGGGTCAGACCGCGCGCCTCGTCCTGCAGCGCGATGAAGTCCTTGACCATCGCGCGCAGCGCGTTCGGACGCAGATGGCTGGTGTCGATGCGGTGGCCGAGCGCCTCGAGGTCCGCCAGCGCGGCGCGCTCGGCGGCGATCGCCTCGGCCAGCGTCCGTTCCCCCGCGGCGAGCGGATGGCGGCGGCGCGTTTCGGAAAAGCGCTGGATCAGCACGTCGTCGCGCGCATCGAGGAAAACGAAACGCACGTCGATGCGGTGCGTCTCGATCTGTTTCAATTGCGGCGGCAGGGCGGCGATGCCGCCGCCGCCGCGCATGTCGATGGCCACCGCCACGCGCGCCAGCCCCTCGCGCAGCAGGTGACCGGCCAGCCCGGACAGCAGGGCGGCCGGCAGGTTATCGACGCAGAAGTAGCCGGCATCCTCCAGCACGTTGAGCGCGATGGATTTTCCCGAACCCGACAGTCCGCTGATGAGCACGAGTTGCATGGTGTGACGGCAAAGGAGGCGGCGCGCCCTATGGTAGCATCGGCGCCCGTTCTCATAAGCCCACCCCGAAATCGCCGCGCCCGATGTCACGCCAGGATTTTCGCTGGAAACCGAGTCCCGCGCTGGCCGGTGCGCCGACCCCGCTCCACGCCTGGCTGTCCGACCCCGGTTCGCTCACCGCGCGCATCGTCGCGCGCTGCACGCGCTTCGAGGTGCGCGTGCTGGGCGAACGGCACGCCCTGCCCTTCCGCGACGAACGCATGCCGATCGGCCTGCCGCCGGGACGCCATGCCTGGACGCGCGAGGTGCTGCTGCTCGCCGACGCCGTTCCCGTGGTGTTCGCCCACAGCGTGCTCGCGCCGCGCGACCTCAACGGCGCCTGGCACATGGCGCAGGCCATTGGTTCCCGTCCCCTCGGCGCCGCGCTGTTCGCCGATCCCGGCATCTGTCGCGGCCCGCTGAGTTCCGCCCGCCTCGCCCCGCAACACCCACTCCACCGGCATGCCTGCGCCGCGCTGGGCGAACGGCTGCCGACCCTGTGGGCGCGCCGCTCGCGCTTCTGCCGCCTCGACCGGCCGCTGCTGGTGACCGAGGTCTTCCTGCCCGGCATCGCGCGGCTCTAACGCCGCATCGCCGACCTCGGGCCACCCCCGGTCGATGAAACACGGGCGGCTGCGGTCGGCACGTAAGGCGTTTCACGTTAAGGCGGTTGCGGCTTGGAGCCGGTTCAGGCCGCCATCGTCGGCAGCAGGATGCC
>CAZZFN010000177.1:0-2881 GCA_964653505.1 uncultured Methyloversatilis sp. | reverse complement strand
GCCATGCCGGTCGGGGTGATGATGAAGCCGTCGCCGGCGCGAACGCTGACATTGCCCGCCGCGCCGCGATTGATGCCGGCGGCGTTCATGGCGCGCGCGGTGGCGAGGACGGCGGCAGGGAGGTCAGTCATGGCCCTGGCGCTTCTTCTCGGCGATGGCGCGCTCGAGGGCGAAGCGATCGATCCTGTCCTTGTCGCGCACGGTGCGCTTTGTTTTCAGGAGCCCTTCCAGGTCGACGGTTCTCACCGGAGTGCCATCATCCAGGACGATGGTCTGCGCGTGGGGTAGCAGACTTTCATAAGTTTCGCCGCAGGCATTGAACATGACATCGACCACGAACTCGTCGGCAACGCGGATCGTGTTGCCTTCCTCGAACCAGGCTGGATCGATTTGCGCGGCCACTTTTTCCGGCAGGAGCAGCAGGGCGCCGATCACGCGTGTTGCGCTTGTCCCGGTCGGTGGCACGAGGATGTCGATATCGGTCGTGCCGCGCGCATAGCCATGGGCGAACAGTGCGTAACCCCCCACCAGCAAATACTCCGCGCCCTCGGCGTTCAGCGCGCGCACCACGTTCAACAGGTCGTCGAACGTGGCGGGGCGAGATTCCTTGTCTTCAGCCATCGCGCCGCGCGGCTATCGCCGCCATGCGCCTGACGATGGCATCGAGCCAGGCGGCATCGGCTTCCTCGTGGGAATGGTAACAATACACGCCCTGGCGGAAGACGCCGGGCTGGCCGGCGCCGAACGCCTTGTTCATGGCGTCGTTCCAGCGCGCGCTTTCGACAAGTTTGGCCGCCGAGGCATCGGCGACGATGTCGTATTGCGGTTTCCTGCCGACGATTCTCATGGTTTCACCCGTGCCAGATCGGTTGCGGGAATGATACCGTGCTCGGTGACGATGGCGGCGATCAGCGCCGCCGGCGTCACGTCGAAGGCCGGGTTGGCGACCGGCGTGTGCAGTTCGCCGAATTCCTCGGCGGAACGCTCCTCGATGGGAATGTGCATGCCATCGGGACAGGCGAAGTCGATGGTCGAGACCGGCGCCGCAACGTAGAACGGGACGCCGTGCGCCTGCGCCGCCAGCGCCTTGAGATAGGTGCCGACCTTGTTGGCCGTGTCGCCATTGGCCGCGATGCGGTCGGCGCCGACGATCACGCAGTCGACCCTGCCCTGCATCATCAGCAGTCCTGCCGCATTGTCGGCGATGAAGGTATGGGCAATGCCGGCCTGGGCGAGCTCCCAGGCGGTGAGCTGGCCCTGGTTGCGCGGCCGCGTCTCGGACACCCAGACATGCACCGCAAGACCGGCCTCATGGGCGGCGTAGATCGGCGCGAGCGCCGTGCCGTGGGCCACGGTCGCCAGCCAGCCGGCATTGCAGTGGGTCATGACCTCGACGCGCCCCTTGCGGGCGGCGACAGGCTCGAGCACTGCCAGTCCGTGCCGGCCGATGGCGGCATTCGCCGCGGCATCCTCGCGCGCGATGGCGCGCGCCTCGTTCCAGGCGGCCTCCTGCCGTCCCGCCGGCACCGACTTTTCGAGCACGCGGCGCATGCGCTCCAGCGCCCAGCGCAGGTTGACGGCCGTCGGCCGCGTCGCGGCCAGCGTGGCGATGCTGCATTCGAGGGGCAGGCCTTCCCGCAGACCCAGTGCGACGCCGTAGGCGGCGGTGGCGCCGATCAGCGGCGCGCCGCGCACCTGCATGGCGCGGATGGCGTGGGCGGCATCGGCGAGCGTCCTGAGCCGCGCGAAAGCCGTTTCGCGCGGCAACTTCGTCTGATCGAGGATGACGACGTCACCGCCGCCACCGTCGGTCTCGGCGATGGTCGCCAGCATGTTCAGTTCAGCTTGCCGTGGCAGTGCTTGTACTTCTTGCCGCTGCCGCAGGGGCAGGGTTCGTTGCGGCCGACCTTGGGCAGCGCGCGTTCCTGAGGCTGCGGCTTCTTCTCTGCCGTCGCCGCGCTGGCGAGCGCCTCCTCGTAGTCGGCGTGGTGGTACTGGACGTTCTCGAGCTGCGGGTGCTGCTGCTCGGCCGCCTCGATCTGGGCCTCGCTGCGGATCTCGACGGTCATCAGCAGGCGCGTGACTTCGCTGCGCACCGTGCCCAGCATCGCCTCGAACAGCTCGAACGACTCGCGCTTGTATTCCTGTTTGGGGTTCTTCTGCGCATAGCCGCGCAGATGGATGCCCTGGCGCAGGTGATCGAGCGCGGCGAGGTGCTCGCGCCAGTGCGTGTCGAGGCTTTGCAGCATGACGCTCTTCTCGAAACCGCGCCAGGCGGCTAGATCGACCTTGGCCACCTTCTCCGCGTAGGCGGCGTCGGCCGCGTCGAGGATGCGCCTGAGGATCTCGTCGTCGCCGATCTTGGCATCGTCCTTCGCCCACTGCGCCACGGGCAGCTTGAGGGACAGTTCGGCGCCCAGCGCGACCTCCAGGCCGCCGAGATCCCATTGTTCCTCGACGCTCTCCGCCGGCACGTATTGGCGGAACAGGTCGTGGATCACGCCCTGGCGCATGCCGGCGATGGTATCGGCGACATCGGCGGCATCGAGCAGCTCGTTCCTCTGCTGGTAGATCACCTTGCGCTGGTCGTTGGCGACGTCGTCGTACTCCAGCAGTTGCTTGCGGATGTCGAAGTTGCGCTGCTCGACCTTGCGCTGGGCGGATTCGAGCGAGCGCGACACCATCGGATGCTCGATGGCCTCGCCCTCGGGCATCTTGAGGCGCACCATGATGGCGTTGAGGCGCTCGCCGGCGAAGATCTTCAGCAGCGGATCGTCGAGCGACAGGTAGAAGCGCGAGGAGCCCGGGTCGCCCTGGCGGCCGGAACGGCCGCGCAGCTGGTTGTCGATGCGGCGCGACTCGTGGCGCTCGGAACCGATGA
>CAZZFN010000176.1:0-2898 GCA_964653505.1 uncultured Methyloversatilis sp. | reverse complement strand
CCCTCGATATTTAGCAGCACCGCGACTTCGGCTTCCAGCCCCTTGAGCAACAGCGTGCTGCCGACGGCGCGTTTTGGTAGCGGGCGCCCCAACAGCCGGTTCTCTTCCCGCACGCGCCGGGCCGCTTCTGCCAGAGGGACGGCCCCCGACGAGGCTTCTCGGAGCGCCTTGAGCACCCCGTAGAGGATGGCCGGCCGATGCACCCGCACGTTCGGCAGTGCCCGGAGTTCCAACAACAGCGCGGCGGCCGCAGCGAGAGAGGGCGCGCGCCCGAACGCCAGTGCTCGGCTTTCTGCCTCGTTCGGAGGATTCCTTGCAGTTCCCTTTGCCAACGACTCCAGGCGCCGCGTCAACTCCGCCACGCCCACATTGGTCATGACGCTCTGCGCCAGCGCCAGTAACTGCGCGAGGGCATTCGGTGCCCCCGCATCAAAGTTGCTGGCGAAGGCGATGAGGTCTTGCAGATCGACGGCCTCGACCGTCGAAGCGCCCGGCGTCTGGCTCGCAAAGTTCTGCTGAGCTGCTCGGTTGCGGCTATCGGCGATGATGAGCACGCGCCCGTCAGCGGTTGGCGACGCCGTCCTCGCAGCGGCTAGGCGCTGGGCATGGTCGTTGGGCGGTACGGCCTGCATCCAGGTCACATGCTCCGGTGGCCCACTACGCAGATCCACCGACTGCCCCGCCGCCAACAACCGGCGGGCCTCCAGCAACCATTGTCCCAGCGCTTCCGCGCCGGCGTTGCGCCATCGCCAGGGCGTTGCCAGTTCCCCGATGACAGGAAAATGCGCGCACACGTGCTGGTTCCAGTCGGCCAGCGCATTGCCCCGGAACCCGAAGATCGCCTGCATGGGGTCGCCCAGCACGCAGGTCGGCAAGATCAACGAGAGGAAATAGACGATGTAGTGCTGAGGCACCGAACAATCCTGGTACTCATCCACGATCAGATGCGCATACGAGGCTTTCAGCACCTCATTGACGTGCCCGGCTTGCAACAGCTTCCAGGCGGCGTCGCGGATTGCCGGGTAGTCCCGCGCAGGTGCAGCCAGCCGCAGAATCTCCGGATCATGGGCGCTGCGGCCGGGAAAGGTCGAGATGAGCCGGATGGCCCAGCCATCGATCGTGCTCAATCGATAGACGCTGGCTGGCACACCGGCGCGGTCCAGCCGGCCACGCAGGGCCGCGACCCCGGCGTTCGTGTGTGTCAGCACGAGGATGGGCTTGTTGCCCCGATGACCGGCAAGCGCGTGGGCAATCAACTGTGTCTTGCCGCAGCCGGCCGGTGCGGTGACGGTACCGCGTTCGATTGCACGAAGGTCGATTTCAACGTGGTCCATCAGCGGCCCACCCGAATACCTGGTCCATCAGCGCACGGAAGCCCTGATCGCAAAGATGCAGGTCCGGTGCAACGATGGTCCTCGCCACGTCCTCCATCCACGAGATGGACTTGAACCAGCCAGCCTTTCGGATGCGCGCCGCCTGGCCAAGGATAGCCCTGCGTTCGGCCGACAGGAGGCCGGTGTTCTGGATCTCGTCCCAGATCTGCTGGAAGGTGAGCGTGTTGTTCGAGACGGTGCGCAGGTGTTCGACGATCAGGTCGCCATGCAATTCGTTGGCGTAGCTGATCAGCCTCTGGCAGGCAGCCGGCGTGAGACTGCCGAACAGCTCGTCCTCCAGCGCCCGGCCCGCGCGGTAGGCGACGACGGTGCCACCGTTCTCGACAAAAGCCTGCTCGACCGCAGGTGTGGGCTTCTTGTCGTCGTCGCGCAGCACCATCACCCGGTAGCCCAGAGACTGGAACGCGGAGGCCCGGGCATACGGTCGATCCGGCTCCCCGCCACCGCAGTCGACGAGGGCCACACCCAATGCAGCCAGTGACGCATTCCCCTGGTCAAGCCTGTATAAGTCCAGCCCGCGCAGCAGGCCTATCTCGCTGGCTCCCTCGCACACGACCACGGAGCCAGCCAGGAAGGCCTCGGGATAGAGGCGGATCGTGCTCTGGATGTCATTGTCGGCGCCGACCAGGCGAGCCTCGTGGCCGAGGGGGCCGCGGCGCAGCACGAAGAGCTGGCCGCCCGACAGTTCTCTCAGTGCCACGGGTGAGTGGGTGGTGAGAAACACCTGCAGCGGAGCAGCGGCCTCCTTGGCACCGAGGGAGCCCAGGAACCGCGCGATGCGGTGGGGCTCCAGCCCGTACTCCAGTTCATCCGAGAGCACGATCGACGCCTGACCGGCCGCCTTGCGCTGCAGGCCAGCGACAAGCAGACGGGTGGACCCGACGCCCAGACTGCGAAGCGGGATGCCGCTTTCGTTGTGCAGGGAGATGGTGCCGCCGCCGAACGACACCGAATGCGAATCCAGCAGCGCCTTGGCTTTGGCGCCGATGTTGACGCCCAGCTCCTGAGCAGTGGTGGTGACGATCCCCAGCGCTTCTCCCAACTGTTGTTCGGCCTGGTCTCCGAAGGCACTGCGCGCATCCCTTGCGGCCTTGACCAGAGCGGCTGAAGCGTCGGCTCGCTCCTCCGAGATGCGGTTCAGTACGGAGCCGCGCTGCCATCCCAGGTTGAAGTCCGCCAGGGCACCGATACGAGTGGGCGCCAGGGCGACGCGATCCTTCCATGCGAGCGTCTTGACGATGCCTTGCTGTGCGGCGCGGTCGGAGACAAGGGTCCACGAGGGCTCCAGGTCACTGGCGACCGTCAGGTTCAGGCAGAGCACAACCTCCGCGCCGGCAGAGGGTTCGTCTTCGACGACGCCAGTGTTGGCGTGGTATCCGCGCAGGAACGCACCGAAGCTCTCCAGCGTCCGCATGCTGTCATCGAGGTCGCCGAGCGTCAGCGTGATGCTGATTGGGGTCGTGATGTCCAGGCCGAAGAAGTCCGCATCCGAGAACTGGACATT
>CAZZFN010000175.1:0-2916 GCA_964653505.1 uncultured Methyloversatilis sp. | reverse complement strand
AGGCGTTGTAGCCCTGGCCGATGCCGATGGAAATGGTCTCCCCCGCATACCAGCGCTGCTGCTCGGGCTTCCTGAAGCGCTTTTTCTTCCAGGCCGGCGAAGGCAGCACACCCTCGGATTCGCCCTCGATGTCGATGCCGGTGCGGCTGCCGAAGCCGAACTGGGCCATGAAGCCGGCAATATTTTCTATGCCCATGTCGTGGGCGAGCTGGTAGTAGTAGGTGTTGCACGAATGGACCATCGACTTGTGCAGGTCGACCATGCCGTGCCCGCCCTTCTTGTTGTCCATGAACAAGCGACCGCCGAAGCTGAAATACCCCGGGTCGGCGATCGCCTGTGCGGGCGTGCGCTTGCCGAGCGCCAGCCCCGCCAGGGCCATGAAGGGCTTGAAGGTCGAGCCGGGCGGGTAGGCGCCGTTGAGCGCGCGGTTCACCATGGGCTTGTCGGGCGAATTGTTGAGCGCCTCCCAGTCCGCCGCGCCGATGCCATCGACGAACAGGTTGGGGTCGTAATTGGGCATCGAGACCAGGGCGAGGATGCCGCCGGTCGCAGGCTCGATCGCCACCAGCGCGCCGCGCCGCGCGCCGAAGGCCTGCTCGGCGATTTCCTGCAGTCGCGCGTCGAGCGTCAGCGTCAGATTGTTGCCCGGCACGGGGGCGACGCGCGTCAGCGCGCGCACCACGCGGCCGCCGGCGGATACCTCGACCTTTTCGTAGCCGCTGATGCCGTGCAGGTCGCGCTCGTAATGGCGTTCGAGACCCGCTTTGCCGAAGTGGTCGGTGCCGCGGTAGTTCGCCGCTTCGTCCCATGTCTCGACACGTTGCAGATCGCCCTCGGCGATGCGCCCGATGTAGCCGAGCGCATGGGAGGCGAAAGCGCCGCGCGGATACTGGCGGAACAGGCGCGCCTTGATCTCCACGCCGGGGAAACGGTAGCGCTGCGCGACGAACCGCGCCACCTCCGCGTCGCTCAGGCGTGTGCGGATCGGCAGGGATTCGAAGCGCTTGCTCTCTTCCAGGAGTTTCTTGAAGCGCCGCCGATCCCTTGTCTCGATGACGACCAGTTGCGCCAGAGCGTCGATGGTGGCATCGACATCCTGCACCTGGGACGGCGCGATTTCGAGCGTGTAGGCCGAATAGTTGTGCGCCAGCACGACGCCGTTGCGGTCGAGGATCAGGCCGCGATTCGGCACGATCGGCGCCAGCGCGATGCGGTTGTCCTCGGCGCGCGTTACGTAGTAATCGTGCTGGCTCACCTGCAGCCAGACGAAACGGCCCAGCAGCAGGGCGAAGCAGGTCAGCACGAAAGCGCCGGCGACGGCGATGCGCCGGTTGAAACATTCCAGGCCTTCCTGGGCGTCCCTGATCTGCATCAGATCGGGCGATTCTCGTCGCGCTCGACCGGTCGATACTGCGGCAACAGCAGCAGGTAGCTGAGCGGATACCAGAGCAGGGCGGCGACGCAGCCGGAGAGGAAATAGAGCAGACCGGGAAACTCGGCGCCGGTCGCCATGCGCAGCGCCAGCATCGCCAGCTGGACGCCGAGCAGGAGGGGCAGGACATGGAGCGCCTGCTGCGCGAGGGGGAACCACATCACGCGGCGCGACAGCCCGCCGGCCGCATACGCCAGCAGCACGTAGGCGAAGGCATGCTGCCCCATCACGCCGCCGAGAGCGACATCCATCGCCAGGCCGAAGCAGAAGCCGGCGCCCATGCCGATCCGCAGCGGCTGGTGAATGCACCAGAAACACAGCACCAGGGCCACCCAGTCGGGCGCGCCGGGCAGGCGGCCAATGGGAACCAGGTTGAGCAGCGCCGCCGCCAGCAGCGAGAAATAGATGAACCACGCGCGCGCGGGCAGCAGGATGCGGCGCGAGGAATGGGTGGGCTGGATCATGGTTTGCCCTTCCTGCCTTTCGGCTTGCCGGGCTGCCCGGTCGCCTCTTCCGGCAGGGCAGGCGCGCTGCGCTTGCCGAGGACCAGCACCGGCCCCTGCCGCTCGACGCCGGCCAGGGGTGCGCACTCGATGCGGGCGAACGCATAGGACGGGTCGCGGTCGATGCGGGTCACGCGCGCCACCGGCAGGCCGGGCGGATAAACGCCGTCGAGCCCCGAGGTCGCCAGCACGTCGCCCGGCTGGACATCGGCGTTCGCCGGCAGGAATTTGAGTTCGAGCGCACCGCTCCCCGCGCCGGCCAGCACGGCGCGCAGGCCGTTCCTGGCCACCTGCACGGCAATCGCCTGGTTCTTGTCGGTCAGCAGGGTCACCTCGCTGGTGAGCGGGAAGGCGCGCGTCACCTGGCCGACGACGCCCACGTCGTCGATCACCGGCTGGCCGGCCTGGATGTCGTGCGTCAGGCCGCGGTCGATGACGATGCGGCGCGAGAACGGATCGCGCGCCGCATAGAGCACTTCGGCCGCGCGGGCAGGAACGTCCAGCCGCTCCCCCATGTCGAGCAGGGCGCGCAGGCGCCGATTCTCGCCGTCGAGGTGCGCCTGACGCAGCAGCAGGCTGGCGTGGGCGAGCTGGCGCTCGCGCAGTTGCTCGTTTTCCGCTCGCAGCCGGGCGATCTCGGCAAAATAGCCCCCCGCCTCCTGTGCGCCCTTGACCGGCAGCGTCACGATTTTCTGCAGCGGCCAGAGCAGGGCGGCCAGCGCCACACGCACGGGTTCGACCGCCCGATAGCGCAGATCGGCCACCATCAGCAGCAGGGCCAGCGCGAGGAAGAACACCAGCCGGGCGAGCGGCGCCGGCCCGCGCTTGAAGAACGGCGGCGGTGCATGACCCATTTGGCCTATGACGGACATCAAGGCTGGATTTCTCCCCCCGGAGGATCGGCGCGGCACGGGCACCGTGCCACGGCGCACCTTACCGGAGCGGGACTTATTCGTTGGCGAAAATACTGCCGAGTTTGTC
>CAZZFN010000174.1:0-3012 GCA_964653505.1 uncultured Methyloversatilis sp. | reverse complement strand
GGATGTCGGCCACCTCGGCCATGAAATGCACGCCGCAGAAGACGATGTATTCGGCATCGGACTGCGATGCCAGACGGGACAGCTTGAGCGAATCGCCGGTGAGGTCGGCATGCCGGAAGACGTCGGCGCGCTGGTAGTGGTGGCAGAGGATGACGGCGCGCCGGCCGAGCCGCGCGCGGGCGGCGGCGATGCGTGCCTGCGCGTCCTGGTCGGAGAGGGCGTTGAACGCGTCGAAACAAAGCGGGGCGGCGGACATGATGGGAAACGAAATCCGGGGAGGGCGAGTATAAGCCCACGTCGATCGGCCTCGCCGATCCGGGTGCGCACCCGAATGGTGCTGCCCGGCGCGCGCGACGCATCATCATGGTGCGTCGCTGGGGAGAAATCGGCCTTGTGGCACAATGGTCGTCGCGCGGAGAGAACAGGGCCGCGGCGGGTTTTCCCGGACGGACCGCTTCCTCCGAAACGATTGGCACGCTAACTGCTTTTCCTCTGCCTCAACCGGCCGGAAGGCCGTCCCCATTTCAGATCACCGACCAGGAGTAGAGCCCATGACGCCTCAAGACGTAATGCAGACGATTCAGGAAAAGGAAGTCAAGTTCATCGACTTCCGCTTCACCGACATTCGCGGCAAGGAGCAGCACGTCGGTGTGCCGGCGGCCGCTTTCAGCCTCGACAAGTTCGAGGACGGCCACGCCTTCGACGGCTCGTCGATCGCCGGCTGGAAGGGCATCCAGGCTTCCGACATGCAGCTGATGCCCGATCCGGCCACCGCCTTCATCGACCCCTTCATGGACGAGACCACGCTGATCCTGTCCTGCGACGTGGTCGAGCCCGCCGACGGCAAGGGCTACGACCGCGACCCGCGTTCCATCGCCAAGCGCGCCGAGGCCTATCTGAAGAGCTCCGGCGTGGGCGACACCGCCTATTTCGGCCCCGAGCCCGAATTCTTCATCTTCGACAGCGTCGAGTGGAAGATCGACATGTCCGGCTCCTACTGCAAGGTGTTTTCCGAAGAGGCCGCCTGGGCCACCGCCGAGAAATTCGAGGGCGGCAACACCGGCCACCGCCCGATGGTCAAGGGCGGCTACTTCCCGGTGCCCCCGGTCGACAGCCTGAACGACATCCGCGCCGCCATGTGCCTGGCCCTGGAAGACTGCGGCGTGCCGGTCGAAGTGCATCACCACGAAGTTGCCACCGCCGGCCAGTGCGAGATCGGCACCAAGTTTTCGACCCTGGTGCAGCGCGCCGACTGGACGCAGATCCTCAAATACATCGTGCATAACGTCGCCCATTCCTACGGCAAGACGGCGACCTTCATGCCCAAGCCCATCGTCGGCGACAACGGCTCCGGCATGCACGTGCACCAGTCGATCTGGAAGGACGGCAAGAACCTGTTCGCCGGCAACGGCTACGCCGGCCTGTCCGAGTTCGCGCTGTACTACATCGGCGGCATCATCAAGCACGCCCGCGCGCTGAACGCCATCACCAACCCCGGCACCAACAGCTACAAGCGCCTGGTGCCCGGCTTCGAAGCCCCGGTCAAGCTGGCCTACTCGGCCCGCAACCGTTCCGCCTCGATCCGCATCCCGTTCGTGCATTCGGACAAGGCCCGCCGCATCGAGACCCGCTTCCCGGATCCGACCGCGAACCCCTACCTCGCCTTCTCCGCGCTGATGATGGCCGGCCTCGACGGCGTGCAGAACAAGATCCACCCGGGCGAGCCGGCCGACAAGAACCTCTACGACCTGCCGCCGGAAGAGGATGCGAAGATCCCGACCGTCTGCTCGTCGCTGGATCAGGCGCTCGACTACCTCGACAAGGATCGCGAGTTCCTCACCCGCGGCGGCGTGTTTTCGAACGACTTCATCGACGCCTACATCGAGCTCAAGATGGAAGAGGTCACCAAGTTCCGCATGACCACCCATCCGGTCGAATACGACCTGTATTTCTCGCTGTAAAAGTCGGCGTTCGCACGACGGCAGGCGGCACAAGGACGGGGCTTGCCCCGTCCTTTTTCGTTTCCGCTACACTGCGCGCATGACGAAACGATTCCTCCTGCTTGCCTTGGCCGCCGCCGGATTTTCGGCGCAGGCCAATACGCTCTACAAGTGCGAAGGGCCGGATGGCCGCATCACCTACACCAACCAGAAGCCCGCCCAGCAGCGCTGCGAGGTGATCGCCCAGGACAGGCCCGTGTCCACCTTCGCCCCCCCGCCGCCGCGCGCCGCCAGACAGCCCACGCCGGCCGACTTTCCGCGTGTCGGCGACGAGCAGCAAAGAGCGCGCGACAACGACCGGCGCGCGATTCTGGAGAAGGAACTGGCCGTCGAGCAGCGGAATCTCGCCAATGCCCGGAAGGATCTCGCCGAGCAGGAAAACATCGTCCTGCCCGAGGAGCGCGTGGTCGGCGGCGGGATCAATCTTGCCAAGCGCGAGGCGCGCATCCAGGCCCATCGCGACAAGGTGCAGCTGCACGAGCGCAATCTGGAGGCGATCCGCAGGGAACTGGCGAAGCTGAGGTAACGGGCGCGCTGCTTGCGGATCGATTCTTGCATGCTATGGGCGACATGACGCCCCGGGACGTTCCGCAAACCCTTCCTGCCGCCCTCGCCGGCCTGGATCTACTCTCTTTCGCCGTTCTGCTGCTGGACGAGCAGCTGCGTATCCGCTACTGCAACCCGGCCGCGGAAAACCTGTTCGCGGTCAGTCAGCGCGTCTGTCGCGGCCTGCCGGTCGCCCAGCTGCTCGGCGCACCGGCCGTGCTGATGGCCGCCGTGGAAAACGCGCTGGCGCACAACTGGAGCTACACCGGCCACGATTTCGTCGTCGCCCGCGAACACGGCGAAACGAGCGCCGAACCGATCCACCTCGATTGCACCGTCACCCCGGTCGACATGCCCCAGGGGCGCCTGCTGCTCGAATTCCGTCCCATCGACCAGCAGCTGCGGGCCGCGCGCGAAGAGCGCGAGGCGGTGCAGCAGCGCGCCAACCAGGAGCTGATCCGCAACC
>CAZZFN010000173.1:0-3102 GCA_964653505.1 uncultured Methyloversatilis sp. | reverse complement strand
CGAGCAGCACCATGTTCGGATTGGCCATCAGGGCGCGACCGATCGCGCACATCTGCTGCTCGCCGCCCGAGGTGTAGGCGGCCTGACTGGTGCGCCGCGTCTTCAGGCGCGGGAAGTAGCTGTAAACCTTTTCGAGCGTGGCGGCGACCGCACCCTTGCCGTCGGTGCGCGTGTAGGCGCCGGTGAGCAGGTTTTCCTCGATGGTGAGGTGGCCGAAGCAGTGGCGGCCTTCCATCACCTGGATGACGCCGCGCTTGACCAGATCGGCGGGCGTCAGCGCCTCGATGCGCTCGCCGCGCAGTTCGATCGAGCCTTTGGTGACCTCGCCGCGCTCGCCGCGCAGCAGGTTGCTGACGGCGCGCAGCGTGGTGGTCTTGCCGGCGCCGTTGCCGCCCAGCAGGGCAACGATGCCGCCTTCGGGCACACAGAACGAGACGCCCTTCAGCACCAGGATCACGTGGTTGTAGATCACCTCGATGCTGTTGACGTTGAGGAGGATGTTGGCTTGGGTCATGCGGTCGGTTCCGGCGGGACGGGCGGTTTGGCGTCGGGAAGCCCCGCGCCGGGGGCCTCCTGACGCCCGGAAAACATCACTCCTTGCACTGTTCGGGCGTGCGCGGCGTGATCTTCTTCTCCTCCGCATACTTGAGCGAGGCATGCATCACCATCGGCCGGATGATCCGCTCGTCGGCCTGGTACCAGTCGGAGGTGAACTCCCACTTGCTGCCGTTCCAGGTATGGACGCGCACCCAGCTCGAACCCATGTGATCGATGCAGGAGGTCTGCACCGGACGCATCACGCCGGCGAAGCCCAGGCTGTCGAGCCTCTTCTGATCGAGATTGAGGTTTTCCAGACCCCAGCGCACCTGCGACCCGGTCATCACCTTGCCCTTGCCGAAGCGTTCCTGCGCGCGGGCCACGCCTTCGACCGCCAGCATCGCGGAGATCAGGCCGCGCATGTAAAGCACCTGGCCGACTTCCTCCTTCGGGCCGGTGCCCTGTCCCTTGGCATGCAGCTTGGCGCGAACCTCCTTGGCGACGGCCGAGTTGGGCTCCGCACCGTGCTGGAGCGCGAGGGCGTTGTAACCCTTGGCCCCCGCGCCGACGTCCTTGACATCGGGCTCGGCGCCCGCCCACCAGATGCCGTACATCTTCTCGCGCGGATAACCGGTGGCCTGGGCTTCCTTGAGCGCGGTCGAGTTCATCACGCCCCAGCCCCACAGCAGCACGTAATCGGGACGCTCGCGGCGGATCTGCAACCAGGTGGCCTTCTGTTCGACGCCGGGGTGCGCGACCGGCAAGAGCTGCAGCTGGAAGCCGTGCATGCGCGCGCGCTCTTCGAGCAGCGGGATCGGCTCCTTGCCGTAGGGGCTGTCGTGATAGACCAGGGCGATCTTCTTGCCCTTGAGCTTGTCGAGCCCGCCTTCCTTCTTGCCGATGTGCTGGATCAGCACGTCGGCGCCTACCCAGTAGGTGCCCAGCAGCGGGAAATTCCAGGCGAACACCGTGCCGTTCTGCGACTCGCTGCGGCCATAGCCCGCGGTGATCAGCGGAATCTTGTCGACGGCGGCCTTCTCGGTGAGCGCGAAGGTCACGCCGGTCGACAGCGGCTGGAACACCGTGCCGCCGCCGTGCTTGCCCTTCAGACGCTCGTAGCACTCGACGCCGCGGTCGGTGGCATAACCGAATTCGCACTCTTCGAAGCTGACCCTGACGCCATTGATGCCGCCGCGCGCGTTGGTCAGCTTCAAGTAATCGACATAACCGTTGGCCCAGGGATTGCCGTTCGGACCATAAGCGCCGGTGCGATACACCAGCACCGGGAAAAACTGTTCCTTGGCCTGGGCGTAAGACGCCGCGGCCGAGGTCAAGCCGAGCGCCACGACGCCGGCAACCAGGGCGAGTCTGCTCAGTTTCATGGGTATCTCCTCCTTGTTGAATGAGTGCTGCACGATTAATGCGGGAAAGGCCATAGCCGCAGCTTTTCCTTGGCCGTCGACCACAGCCGGGCGAGGCCGTGGGGCTCGACGATCAGGAAAAACACGATGAGCGCGCCGAAGATCATGAACTCGGCGTGCGAAACGGCGGCCGTCGATATGCTGAGGCCGGCCAGATCCCCCAGCCAGGGCAGGAACTGGTTGAGGAAAATCGGCAGGACGACGATGAAGGCGGCGCCGAAAAAACTGCCCATGATCGAGCCCAGGCCGCCGATGATGACCATGAACAGCAGCTGGAGGGAGCGATCGATCGAGAAGGCGGCAGGCTCCCAGGAACCCAGATGAATGAAGCCCCACAGCGCCCCGGCAACGCCGACGACGAACGAGCTGACCGCGAAGGCCGACAGCTTCGCGTACATCGGCCGGATGCCGATCACCTCGGCGGCGACATCCATGTCGCGGATCGCCATCCACTGCCTGCCCACCGCGCTGCGCACCAGATTCTTGGCCAGCAGGGCAAAGACGGTCAGGATGGCCAGGCACAGCAGGTATTTGTCGAGCGGAGAATCGATCCGCCAGCCGAACACGTGCAGATTGGCGATCGACACCGAGCCGGAAGGCGAGTAATCGGTGAACCACTTGATGCGCAGGAAAGCCCAGTCCCAGAAAAACTGGGCCGCCAGGGTTGCCACCGCCAGGTAGAGACCCCGCACGCGCAGGCTGGGAATGCCGAACACGATGCCGATGGCGGCCGACGTCAGACCGCCCAGCAACAGGGCCGCCAGCAGCGGCATGTCGTCGATGCGGATCATGAAGTTGTAGGTCGCGTAGGCGCCGATGGCCATGAAGGCCCCCGCTCCCAGCGTGATCTGCCCGCAATAGCCCACCAGCAGGTTCACGCCCAATGCGGCGAGCGACAGGATCAGGAAGGGAATCAGGATGGCGCGGAACAGGTATTCGTCGGCCAGCAGCGGCACGCCCGCGAAGGCGAAAGCGAGGATGGCGAGGACGGCCCAACGGTCCTGCGGAATCGGGAAGATCTGCTGATCCGCCGCATAAGATGTCTTGAAATGACCGTTTTCTCTGTAGATCATGGCTTACACCCGGTCGATGATTTTCTCGCCGAACAAACCCTGCGGCCGGAACAGCAGGAACACCAGCGCCA
>CAZZFN010000172.1:0-3115 GCA_964653505.1 uncultured Methyloversatilis sp. | reverse complement strand
GCCATCAGGTCGAGTCGAGCATCCGGCCGTTCCGCGACGTGCTGCTGGGCCTGTTTTTCGTCGGCATCGGCATGCTGATCGATCCCGCATCGCTGCCGCACATCTGGCACTGGGCGTTGTTGGGCGCCGTGCTGCTGCTGGCCAGCAAGATCGTCGTGGTCGTCCTGATCGTGCGCCGCAGCGGCATGGATGCGCTGGCCGCCTGGCGCACCGCCCTGCTGCTGGCGGTGGGCGGCGAGTTCGGCCTCGCGCTGCTGGCCATCGCACTCGACGCCCGCGTGATCGATGCGCAGATCGGCCAGATCGTGCTGAATGCCGTCCTGTTCTCCTTGATCGGCGGCGTCCTGCTGATCCGCTACAACCAGGCGATCGCCATCCGCCTCGCCCCGCCGGCCGCCGCCGTCCCGCCCCTGGCGGATCGCCTCGCCGGCTTTCCCCCGCCCCAGGTGCTGATCGGCGGCTATGGCCGGGTCGGCCACACCATCGCCGTCCTGCTCAAATCCAGCGGCGTCGACTTCGTGGCTTTCGATACCGATTCGAAGCGGGTGCAGCAAGGCCTGGCCGACGGGCATGCCGTGCTCTACGGCGACATCGCCGACCCCGAACTGCTGGCTGCCGCCCGTGCCGAGCAAGCCCGCCTGGCGATCGTCACCGTCGACAGCCATGCCGTCGCATTGCGCGCCGTCGCCGCGCTGCGCCTGCACAGTCCGCATCTGCCGGTGATCGCCCGCGCCCGCGATCTGGCAGCCAGCTCGGCCCTGATCGAGGCCGGCGCCGCGCATGCCTATCCCGAAACCATCGAGGCCAGCTTGCGCCTGGGCGCCGCCGCCTTGCGGATGCTGCATATTCCGACCGCCGACATCGACCTGATGCTGCAAGACATCCGCGACTGGGACTACCAGGCCGTGATCGAAACCCCGACGCGGGACGATGGCCGATGACAGGCGCCGGAGCGCCGCGGCGTCCGGCTGTAGTTACGCGCGGTAGTCCCGACCGCCATACAGGGTCAGACCGAGCATGAGGCGCAGCAGGCCGTAGGCCGTCCAGCGCAGCAGGCGCGCGACGAGCGAACTGCGCCGCAGGTCGGCGCGGGTGATCTCGCGCACATCCGTGCGGCAGGCCCGGTGCAGGCTGTTGCGCAATTGCGTCGCGAAACGGGCGTCGCGCACGACGATGTTCGCCTCGCGCGCCAGCAGCAGGCTGAAGGGATCGATGTTGGACGAGCCGACCGTCGCCCAGCGGTCGTCGATCACCGCCACCTTGGCATGGAGGAAGCCGGGGCGATACTCGAGAATGCGGATGCCGCCGGCGAGCAGGTTGCCGTAGAGCGCCTGGGTGGCATAGTGCGGCAGGAAATACTCCATCTGCCCCTGCAGCAGCACCGTGACGGCGACGCCGCGCCGGGCGGCGTCCCGCAGCGCGCGGCGGAAGCGGCGGCCAGGCAGGAAATAGGCATTGGCGAGAACGACCTCCGTGCGCGCGCCGGCGATCGCCTCGAGATAGGCGTTTTCGATGTCGCGCCGGTGGCGCAGGTTGTCGCGGATCGCCAGGGCGGCGTCCATGTCGCCGGCCGCCTCGTCGCGGCGGCAGGGGCTGGGCGGCTCTACGGTCGGCCGGCGGCGCAGCCGCGCCCAGCCGACCAGGCGCCACAGGTGGGCCATGCTCGTCCAGATGCGCGCGACGAGCGGGCCCTCGACGCATACCGCATAGTCGAAGCGCGGCCCCAGGCCGGGCGCGTCGTTGTCGTCGAGGATGTTGATGCCGCCGGCGAAGGCGACCCGGCCATCGACCGTCACCAGCTTGCGGTGCAGGCGTCGCAGCCGGTGGCGCCGCAGCCAGAGGAGGGCCCGCTCGGCGCGGTAGATCTGCACCTGGGCGCCGGCTGCCTGGAGCTGGCGTCCCAGGCCGGCCGGGAATCCGCTCGCGCCGAAACCGTCCACCAGGACATATACCGCGACGCCGCGCCGCGCCGCGGCGCACAGCGCGGCCGTGACCTGGCGGCCGGTCGGGTCGTCGGCGTAGATGTAGGTCTCGAGGCGGATCTCGCAGCGGGCCGCATCGATCGCGGCGAGCAGCGCGGGGAAATACTGCGCGCCGCTTTCCAGCAGGGCGATGCGGTTGCCCGGCAGGAAGTGCGGCCCTGCGGGCGTCCGGCCCGTCAGGCGGCGCAAGCGGGGGCTGCCTGCGGGCGCAGGCGCATTGTCGGCGCTCACGGGACGGCGGACATGGCGGCGGCCGGTTCGAACGCAAGGCTGGCGGACAGCGCCGCGTGATCGGAAATGGCCGCCCACGGCGGGCCGTGGTGCACCGCGCGGCCCTTCACGGTCAGGCCGCGCACGTAGATGCGATCGAGCCGGAACAGCGGCAGCAGGGCGGGATAGCTGCGCGACGGGCGGGCGCCCGCGCCGGCAAACACCTCGACCAGACCGAGGCGCGGCGCCAGCAGCTCGCAGGCGCGACCGTCCCAGTCGTTGAAATCGCCGGCGATGATCAGCGGCGCCTGCGGCGGCACGTTTTTTTCGATGAAGCTCGCCAGGGCGTCGTACTGGTGACGGCGCGAACGGTTGAACAACGAGAGATGGGCGCAGACGCAATGCAGGGGCAGGGCGAGTTTCGGCACCGCGACGGCGCAGTGCAGCAGGCCGCGCTTCTCGAAACGCAGGCGGGTGACGTCCTGGTTGTGGGCGCGCAGGATCGGGTAGCGGGCGAGGATCGCGTTGCCGTGATGACCGTGGTCATAGACCATGTTGCGGCCGTAGGCGTGGTTCGCCCAGACATCTTCGGCGAGGAACTCGTGCTGCGGCTCGGCCGGCCAGTCGTCGTGGCGCTCGGCATGATGTTCGTGGCGCCCCTGCACCTCCTGTAGGAAAACGATGTCGGCATCCAGTTCGCGCAGCCGCTCGCGCAGCTCGTGCACCACCAGGCGGCGGTTGAACTGCGAAAAACCCTTGTGGATGTTCCAGGTGGCGATCGAAAGCATGGGGCGCAAATTCTAACCGGCGCGGCGCCGGGCATTGCCGCCACGCGCGGCTTCATGCGCCGACTTGCGTTCAGGAGGCGTCGAGCATGCGCTGCAGCGCGATCTTGGCGAGTTGCGCCTCGTGCGCCGGCACCG
>CAZZFN010000171.1:0-3251 GCA_964653505.1 uncultured Methyloversatilis sp. | reverse complement strand
CGCCATGACCGATTTCCGCCTGGCCTTCCACTACGGCCTGACCATCTTCCTCAGCGCCTTCCTGCTGTTCCAGATCCAGCCGATGATCGGCAAGATGATCCTGCCCTGGTTCGGCGGCTCCGCGTCGGTATGGACGATCTGCATGCTGTTTTTCCAGGCGACCCTGCTGCTGGGGTATTTCTACTCGCACTGGATCGTGCGTTTTCTCGCGCCGCGGCAGCAAAGCCTGCTGCACGGCGCGCTGCTCCTGACCAGTCTGCTGCTGCTACCGGTGATTCCCGCCGAAGCCTGGAAGCCCGTCGGCGCCGAGGACCCGACCCTGCGCATCCTGGGTCTGCTCGCCGTCACCATCGGTCTGCCGTATTTCGTCCTGTCGACCACCGGCCCCCTGATCCAGGCCTGGTTCGCCCGCGAGCGCTCGGGGCGGGTGCCCTACCGCCTGTTCGCCCTCTCCAACCTCGGCTCGATGCTGGCCCTGCTGGCCTATCCGGTGGCCATCGAACCGCTGCTGCCGACGCGCTGGCAGTCGTGGGCATGGTCCGGCCTGTTCGCGGTCTTCGTCCTCGCCTGCGGCCTGCTCGCCTGGCGCGGGCGCGCCGGCACGCCGATCCGGGCGGAACGCCACGAGAGCGGACCGGCGCCCGGCCCGAAGGATCTGGCGCTCTGGGCCGCGCTGGCCGCCTGTCCGTCGATCCTGCTGGTGGCCGACACCAGCTACCTGACCACCCACATCGCGCCGATTCCCTTCCTGTGGGTCGCGCCCCTGGCCCTTTACCTGCTCTCCTTCATTCTCACCTTCCAGCATCCGCGCTGGTATCGGCGCCGCATCTATCTGCCGCTGCTGGCGGTCGGCCTCGGCGTCCTTGCCTGGCTGCCGACTCTCGGCATCGACGATCTCCCGTTCCTCGTCGCGCTCGCCATCAACCTGGCCTCGTTCTTCGTCGCCTGCATGGTCTGCCACGGCGAGCTGGCGCGCCGGCAGCCGCATCCGAGCCACCTGACCGCCTACTACCTGATGCTGGCGACCGGCGGTGCGGCAGGCGGCTTCTTCGTCGGCCTGGTCGCGCCCAACCTCTTCGACAGCCATTACGAGCTTTCCATCGGCATCGTGCTCACCGGCCTGGCGGTCGCCCTGGCCGTCGTTCCGCTGCTGCCGCACGGTCGCCGCATCCCGGCCGCAGCGGCCGCCCTGGTGTTTCTCGGCGGGCTGGGCGCCGTGCGCTATCTCGACCATGCCGAGGAAAGCGCGGGCGCCCTGGTGCAAAAGCGCAATTTCTACGGATCGGTCAAGGTGTTCGAGAATCGTGCCGGGGGCTACCGCAGCATGCTGCACGGCCAGATCATCCATGGCCAGCAATACACGCACCCCGACCGGCTGGACCAGCCCACGGCCTATTACAGCGAGCATTCCGGCGTGGGCCGCGCCCTGCTGGCCAAGGCGCAAGACGGCCCGCTGCGCGTCGGCGTGATCGGCCTGGGCGTCGGCACGCTGGCGGCCTACGGCCGGCCCGGCGACTACTACCGGCTCTACGAGATCGATCCGCAGGTCATCGACGTGGCCCGCGAGCACTTCAGCTACCTGGCGCGCACCCGCGCACAGACCGAAATCGTGCTGGGCGATGCCCGCCTGCAGCTCGAACGGGAGGACGACCAGCGCTTCGACCTGCTCGTCGTCGATGCCTTTTCCGGCGACTCGGTGCCCATCCACCTGCTCACGCGCGAAGCCTTCGCCCAGTATTTCCGCCACCTGAAGCCCGACGGCGTCCTGGCGGTGCATATCACGAACCGGTTCCTCGACTTGCAGCCGGTCATCCGCAGCGCCGCCGACCATTTCGGCTACGCGGCCCGGGCCTTCGACTACGACGGCCGGGCAGCCGAGCTCGACTACCGCTCGCGCTGGGCCCTCGTCACCCGCGCCGACGCCCTGTTCGACCGCGCGCAGCTGGCAGGCAGCCGGGAAATCCCCGCCCGGCCGGGCTTCCGGCCCTGGCGCGACGATTACAGCAGCCTGTTCGCCATCCTGGAGTGACCGGACGGGGGTTCAGGCCTGGAGATCGGCCTCGCCGCAGTCGCGCAGGATGGCGGCGCGCGCCGCGTTGCGCAGCCTGACCGCCGCGTGCCAGTCCTTTCCGTCCGGGACGACCGGCGCGGCGACGCTCGCCGCGACCGGGCCGGGGCGCGGCAGCCAGCGTTCCGCGCGCAGCACGGCGCGCGTGCCGGCGAGCGCGAGCGGAACCACCGGCAGACCATGGTCCGCGGCGACGAGAAAGGCGCCCATGCGAAATCCGGTCAGCCCCGCCACCCGTGTAAACGTCCCCTCCGGAAAGAAGATCGGACTGTAACCGGCCGCCGCGCCCTGGCGCAGGCGCTCGGCGTCGGCGACGCTGCGCGCCGCGTCGAAGCGCTCGACGAAGTCGCAGCCGAGTTTCTCGAGAAAGACGCGGGCGAAAAAGTTGTCGAGCAGTTCGCGCTTGGCGACGAAGCGCCAGCCGCCGCGCCGCCAGGGCAGGACGGCGAGGACGACGAGGCCGTCCAGGTAGCTCGCATGGTTGGCGACCAGCACGCAAGGTTCCGCCGGCAGCCGCTCGAGGCCGCGCACGGCGAGCCGGATGCCTGCCAGCCGCAGCCACAGGCGCGCGGCCGCGCCGCCCAGGCGCCAGGCGCCAGTCGGCGCTGGCGCGACGGCGACGCCCAGCCAGACCGGGCCGGCAAACAGGCCGAACAGCGCCAGCGCCCAGAGGCCGGCCAGCCGGTCGAGCCAATCCCGCCCGCTGCGGCGCAGGCGCGGCAGCAAACCCGCGATCGCCAGGCGCGCCACCTGCAGCCAGACCGCGCGCGGCTCGACCGCACCGCCGCCGCCCCGCTCGTAGAGTTCGCGGCAGGCGGCGCGGCGCAGTTTGCCGCTCGAGGTTTTCAGCACGATGCGCCGGCTGGAGAGCACCACGTCGTCGGCCGGCATGCCCAGCAGCGCGACCATGCGCTCCTGCACGGCCTGGCGCAGCGCTGCCAGCGCTGCGGCGCCGGTTTCCCGCGTCTCGGCCGCCACCACCAGGCGCTCGGTGCCGCTGTCCGGGTCGGGACTGCCGAAAGCCACGACGCAGCCGGTGCGGATGCCGGGCAGCGCGCCGACCGCCGCCTCGATTTCCTGCGGGTAGAGGTTGCGCCCGCCCTTGATGATGATGTCCTTGGCGCGTCCGGTCGGATACACCTCGCCATCCGCCAGATAGGCGTAATCGCCGCTGTCGTGCCAG
>CAZZFN010000170.1:0-3270 GCA_964653505.1 uncultured Methyloversatilis sp. | reverse complement strand
GGCGCGGCGCCATTTCGTTCACGTAGAGCTGGCCGTGCACGACGAAGAACTCGACGCCGAGGGCGCCGATGTAGTCCATCCGCTGCGCGATGCCCGCGGCGATCTCCTCGGCCGGGCCGCCAAAGCCGCGCGCGGGGACGGCCGACACGTCGAGGATGCCCTTGCGATGGCGGTTTTCGGCGGCGGGGAAGCATGCGACCTGGCCCGCCGCGTCGCGCGCCAGCACCACGGAAACCTCGTAATCGAGCTCGAGCCGCCGCTCCAGCACGCAATGTTCGTTGCGGAAAGTCTGCCAGGCGGCAAGCGCTTCCTCGCGCGTGCCGACGCGCGCCTGGCCCTTGCCGTCGTAGCCGAAGCGCGCCACCTTGAGGATGCCCGGGAACAGTCCGGCAGGGGCGTTCCTCAAGTCCTGTTCGTTGCGGATGTCGGCATAGGGCGCATGGGGGAAACCGTGGCGCTGCAGGAAGGCTTTTTCCTCGCTGCGGTTCTGGCAAATGCGTACGGCGGCGGCGTGCGGCCTGACCACGACATACTTGGCCAGCCAGGCCAGCGCGTCGGCCGGCACGTTCTCGAACTCGGTGGTGACCGCCGCGCACTGGCCGGCCAGGCGTTCCAGCGCCGCGCTGTCCCCGTAGTCCGCCGCAATATGCTCGTCCGCGCTCCGGCCGGCGGGGCTGTGCGGATCGGGGTCGAGCACGACGACCCGATAGCCCATCTCGTGGGCGGCGAGGACGAAGAAGCGGCCGAGCTGGCCGCCGCCCAGCATGCCCAGGGTGGCCGGAGGGTAAAGCGCGGTCATTGCTGGCCCGGCAGCTCCAGCGTCATCGCCATGACTTTCTCGCGTTGCCGCACGCGGAAGTCGGCGAGCCTGGCGGCGAGCGCCGTGTCCGCGCTGGCCAGAAGAGCGACGGCGAACAGGGCGGCGTTGGCCGCGCCGGCCTCGCCGATGGCGAAGGTGGCGACCGGCACGCCCCTGGGCATCTGCACGATCGACAGCAGCGAATCCTGGCCCGCCAGCGCCCGGGTCTGCACCGGCACGCCGAGCACCGGCACGAGGGTCTTGGCGGCCAGCATGCCGGGCAGGTGGGCGGCGCCGCCCGCCCCGGCGATGATCGCCTTGAGGCCGCGCGCCTGGGCCGTTTCGGCATATTCGAACAGCAGGTCGGGGGTGCGGTGGGCGGAGACGACGCGCGCTTCATAAGGCACGCCGAAGTCGCGCAGGATGACGGCGGCGGCCTGCAGGGTCGGCCAGTCGGAATCCGAGCCCATGACGATGCCGACGAGGGGCGCGACGCTCATTTCAGGGTCCTCTCCGCCGCTTCGAGGGTGTTGGCGAGCAGCATGGTGATGGTCATCGGGCCGACGCCGCCGGGCACCGGCGTGATCGCGCCGGCGACTTCCTTGGCGGATTCGAAGTCGACGTCGCCGCACAGCTTGCCGTCGGGCAGGCGGTTGATGCCGACGTCGATCACCGTGGCGCCCGGCTTGATCATGGCGCCGGTGATCATCTTCGCCTGGCCGACGGCGGCGACGAGGATGTCGGCGCGCTTCGTGTGGAAAGCGAGATCCCTGGTGCGCGAATGGCAGACGGTGACCGTGCAGCTCTGCGCCAGCAGCAGCATGGCCATGGGTTTTCCCACGATATTGCTGCGGCCGACGATGACGGCTTCCGCGCCCTTGAGGGGTACCTTGGCGCTTTCGAGCATCTTCATCACGCCGTAGGGCGTGCAGGGGATGAAGCGCGGATTGCCCTGCATCAGCGCGCCGACGTTCTCGGCGTGGAAGCCGTCGACATCCTTCGCCGGGTCGATCGCCTCGAGCACGGCGTCGCTGTCGAACTGCTGCGGCAGCGGCAATTGCACGAGGATGCCATGCACGGCGGGATCGGCGTTGAGTGCGGCGATCTTGCCGAGCACGACCATCGGCTCGACGTCGGCGGGGTAGGTTTCCCGGATCGAGCGGAAGCCGGCCTTCTCGCAGGCCGCCACCTTGTTGCGCACATACACGGCCGAGGCGGGATCCGCACCGACGAGGATGACCGCGAGGCAGGGCACGATGCCCTGGGTGGCCTTGAGGGCGGCGGCCTTCTCGGCCAGTTCGGCGCGCACGGCATCGGCCAGCGCCTTGCCGTCGATGATTTTTGCGGTCATGCGGAAGTTTTTCCCAAAAGGGCGAATTATCCCGGTTCGATCCGGCCGCGTCCATAGGCGAAAAGTCGGCGCCGGCAGGACGGCAGAGGGGAAAGCAAGGCGTTTGACGATGCCGGTCCGGGTCACACCAGCCGGGCGGTCATGTTGACGTTAACGTCAACGTCATCCAGAATCGATGACCTGCGCCCAAGGCGTTGTTACAGTTAACGCGAAACGCCTTACATGCCGACCGCAGCCGCCCGCGTTTCATCGGCCGGGGGTGGCCCGAGGTCGGCGATGCGGCGTTAATCTCGCCTTTTCCGTCCGCCGGAGTCCGTGGTCATGACCGATCTTGCCATCGCGAAAAAGCTCGCCCCCTACAAGCCGAAGCACAAGCTGCGCTTCGTCACTGCGGCTTCCCTGTTCGACGGCCACGACGCCTCGATCAACATCATGCGGCGCATCCTGCAGGCCACCGGCGCCGAGGTGATCCACCTCGGCCACAACCGCTCGGTGCAGGAGGTGGTGAATGCGGCCTTGCAGGAGGACGTGCAGGGCATCGCCATCACCTCCTACCAGGGCGGCCACATCGAATACTTCAAGTACATGATCGACCTGCTGAAGGCGGGCGGCGGCGCCGAGATCAAGCTGTTCGGCGGCGGCGGCGGGGTGATCGTGCCGGCCGAGATCGAGGAGCTGCATGCCTACGGCGTGACGCGCATCTACTCGCCCGAGGACGGCGCGCTGATGGGCCTGCAGGGCATGATCAACGATGTCGTCGCGCAGTCCGATTTCGCGCTGGCCGGCGAGGTTGCGCTCGACGCGCTGAAGGGCGGGAACCACCGTGCGCTGGCGCGCGCGATCACCCTGCTGGAGAACGACCCGCAGGGCAAACTGGCGCAGTCGATCAAGAATACTGCCGTCCCGCCAGCGCCGACTTTGGGGATTACCGGCACCGGCGGCGCGGGCAAGTCCAGCCTCACCGACGAGCTGATCCGCCGCTTCCGCCTCGACCAGGACGACGCGCTCAGGATCGCCATCGTCTCCATCGACCCGTCGAGGAAGAGAACCGGCGGCGCGCTGCTCGGCGACCGCATCCGCATGAACGCCATCGAGCACCCGCACATCTTCATGCGCTCGC
>CAZZFN010000169.1:0-3371 GCA_964653505.1 uncultured Methyloversatilis sp. | reverse complement strand
CGCGCTCCCCCGACCCTGCACACATAGAAAGCAATATATGGGCCAAAAACAAATATTCGTTATAAATCAGCTTACTACTCAATAAGTAAAGAATTCTCGCATAAGGAGATGTAAGGATAGTCGACACGTCAGCGTCAGGCCGGGGTGCCGTCCCGGCGCCGCTCGTGGTCGCTACGCCCCCGCCTTTGGCGGGTCCCCCTCCGCTACTCGCGGCTTCATGCGCCGACTTTCGGTTGCTCAGTCGATCAGCTCGATCTGCCCGCCGACATTCACCGTGACGTTCGACGCGCCGGCTTCGACGGGCATCGGCGCCGCTTCGGCGGCCATCATGGCGATGCCGCGCGCCACCGGGTAGGGCTGCGGGCTGTGACCGCCGGCATTCACGCTCATCTGGCGGATCTTGTAGGGCTTCTTCAGGGTCGCCGCGATGCGCGCGGCCCGGGCGTTGAAGGCTTCGATGGCCTCGAGGGTCGCATCGTCCTCGGCCTGGCGGCGGGTTTCCGGCGCCGGCGCGAACTGGATGCCGCCGATGGCCAGCGATCCGCCCTGCAGCTTGCCGACGGCGGTCGAGAGCGCGGCGGCGTCGCGGCTTTCGAGCAGCAGTTCGGAACGCATGCGCCAGTTCTCGATGACGCGGCCGGTCTTGCCGTAGATCGGCCAGGTGTGCGTGCCGCCGCTCCTGACCGCGACGCCCGGCTGGGCCTTCGCGGTGGCGAGTCCCTCGGCGATGGCGGTCTTGAGCTTGCGCGCCACCTCGGCCGGATCGCCGCCCGTCAGTTCGACGTAGGCGCTGGCGCGGCCGAGGTCGTTGGCGACGGGACGCTGCACCTCGACGCGAAACTCGATCAGCGTGCCGGCGGGCCGGGCGGAATCGGCGGCGACCGCCGGCAGGACGACCAGGGTCAGCAGGAGCAGGGCAAATTTCATCGGTCGATCTCCTCGAGAAAGCGGCGGTAGCGCAGCGCCTTGCCGACGTCGCGCACGGCCGAGGGATCGGTCTGCGGAACGCTGTCGCCAAGCCTATAGGGGGTCATGGGAGAAGAGGGGACGGATGACGAAAGACTCGAACTCCGGGGCGGGCAGCGCGCGCGCATACAGGTAGCCCTGCATCTTTGCGCAGCCGATGCTCGCCAGGTAGTCCTGCTGCTCGACGGTCTCGATGCCTTCGGCGATCGCGTCGAGGCCCAGCGTGCGCGCCAGGCCGATCACCGCGGCGGCGATGGCGCAGTCGTTCTGGTCGCCGGGAATGTCGCGCACGAACGAGCGGTCGATCTTGAGATTGTCGATGGGCAGCTGCTTGAGGTAGGACAGCGAGGAATAGCCGGTGCCGAAGTCGTCGATCGCCACGCGGATGCCGTGCTCGCGCAGGCGGCTCAGCACCCGTGCGCAGCGCTCGGTGTCGGCCATCAGGGCGTTTTCGGTCAGCTCGATCTGCAATTGCGCACCCGGCATTCCGGTTTCCGCGAGCAGGGCGATGACCTGCTCGGCAAAATCGTCCTGGGTAATCTGCACCATGGAGATATTGACCGAGACGTAGTCGAGCGGCAGGCCCCGGTCGCGCCAGCGGCGCTGGTGGCGCAAGGCCTCGCGCATGATCCAGCGCCCGAGCGGCAGGATCAGCCGGTTTTCCTCGGCGGCGGGAATGAACAGGTCGGGACTGCGCGCCGCGGCCGGACCGCCAGGCCAGCGGATCAGGGCTTCGCAGGCGGCGACGCGGCGCTTGCCGATGTCGACGATCGGCTGGAAATGCAGCTCGAAGGCCTGCCTGGCGACGGCGCTGCGCAGGGCATTGTCCAGTTCGAGCTTCAGGCGCATGGCCGTGGAATGCTCGTCGCTGTAGCGCGCATATCCGGCGCGGCCGGCTTCCTTGGCCCGGTACATCGCCGCATCGGCGTTTTTCATCAGGGTCGTGGCATCTTCTCCGTCGTCGGGAAACAGCGCGATGCCGATGCTGCAGCCGATATGCAGTTCCAGGTCGCCGACCTGGAAAGGCTGCTGGAAGGCGGCGACGATCTTTTCCGCCAGCCGGACCGCGCTGAGATGGGCGGCCGAAGTTTCCATCAGCACGACGAACTCGTCGCCGCCCAGCCGCGACACCGTGTCGGCGCGGCGCACCAGTTTCCTGAGCCGCCGGGACGCTTCGACCAGCAGCAGGTCGCCGATCTGGTGGCCGAGGCTGTCATTGACGTTCTTGAAGCGATCCAGATCGATGAACAACAGGGCCAGCCGGTTTTTCTCGCGCGCGGCCCGCTCGATGGCGTGGCAGAGGCGGTCGTTGAACAGCAGGCGGTTGGGCAGTTCGGTCAGCAGGTCGTGGTGCGCCAGATAGTCGAGCCGCGTCTGGGCTTCCTTGATCGAGGAAATGTCCGTCATCACGGCGATGTGATGGGTCAGCCGGCCCGCGGCGTCGTGCGCCGCGCTGATGCTCTGCAGCAAGGGAATCACCCGGCCATCCTTCCTGCGGTCGTTGATTTCGCCCTGCCAGTAGCCATGCTGCCGCACACTGCGCCACAGGGTTTCATAGAAGGACGCCTCGTGCTGGCCGGAGCCGAGCATGCCGGGATTCCGGCCGATCAGCTCCGTGCGCGCGTAGCCGGTGATGCGCGTCACGGCATCGTTGATTTCGACGATGCGGTTGTCGGCGTCGGTGATGAGGATGCCGTCGGGGATCTGGCCGAAGATCTCGGCATACAGGCGCAGGTCGCGCTCGGTCTTTTTCTGTTCGGTGATGTCGCTGAACAGCATGACCGTCCTGGCCGGTTGGCCGGCATCGTCGAGGATCCGGGTGGCAGTGACCTGCACATCGCGGCCGTCCATGAGGGTGCTGTGCGGCACGCCGTCCGCGGCGGTGCGGATGGCGTGCAGCGCGTCGGCGCAGGGGCAGACTTCCAGTGCCGCCCTGCCGAGCACCGCCGCGCGCGGCTGGCCGCCGAACAGCCAGTCGCAGGCGCGCCGGTTGCAGTCCTCGATGCGATCCTGCAGATCGAGCACGACGATGGCGGCGCCGACCGTGTCGAAGATGCTGCGGATCTCGTTCTGCGCGAGCTTGAGCTGCTCGATGGTCGTGCTCAGGTGCGAATTGACCAGCCGGTAGGCGTCGGCCACGATGCCGATGGGATCGAGGGAGATCAGGCTCTCGTCGTCGAGTTCCTCGGGCCGCAGCGGCAGCGT
This sequence comes from uncultured Methyloversatilis sp., assembly GCA_964653505.1. Taxonomy (GTDB): domain Bacteria; phylum Pseudomonadota; class Gammaproteobacteria; order Burkholderiales; family Rhodocyclaceae; genus Sulfuricystis. The sequence continues at coordinate 200 of CAZZFN010000169.1, read as the reverse complement.
GCCGATGACGGACAGCAGCTGGTCGACCTTGGCGCGGATGTAGCGCAGGGCGTCCTCGCGGGAGGGATGAGCGTCCATGGGCTAGGCGCAGGCGGTCCCGCAGATGTCGATGCGATAGCCGGCGGGATCGTGCCGCACTGCGGCACGGAAGCCCATGCGCTCGGCCGTGGCCGGAATGGTGGCGGTGGCCTGGCGGTCGT
>CAZZFN010000168.1:0-3394 GCA_964653505.1 uncultured Methyloversatilis sp. | reverse complement strand
TCGTGCTGGCCTTCCAGCCGCACCGCTACACGCGCACCCGCGACTGCTTCGAGGATTTCGTCAAGGTGCTCTCGGCCGCCGACGCGGTGCTGCTCGCCGAGGTCTATGCCGCCGGCGAAGCGCCCATCGTCGCCGCCGACGGCCGCGCGCTGGCGCGCGCGCTACGCGTGGCGGGCAAGGTCGAGCCGGTGTTCGTCGAGGACATCGCCGCGCTGCCGCAGGCCATCCTCGATGCTGCGCAGGACGGCGACGTCGTCATCACCCTCGGCGCCGGTTCGATCGGCTCGGTACCCGCCAAACTGGTGCACGGTTGATGGATATTCGCCCCGACGAACCGATGGCAGGACACGTCACCTGGCGCGCCGGCGGCCGGGTGGCCAAGGCCTGCTTCCCGCGCGACCTCGACGACCTCGCCACCTTCATGGCCGGCATGCGCCACGACGAGCCGCTGCTGATGGTCGGTCTCGGCTCCAACCTGCTGATCCGCGATGGCGGCTTCGACGGCACGGCGATCTTCACCCACGGCGCGCTGTCCGCGCTGCGCCTGGCAGGCGACGGCACGATCTATGCCGAAGCGGGCGTTTCCTCGCCCAAGATCGCGCGCTTCGCCGCCAACCACGATTTCTCCGGCGCCGAATTCCTCGCCGGCATCCCCGGCACGCTGGGCGGCGCGCTGGCGATGAACGCCGGCTGCCACGGCGGCGAGATCTGGTCCTGCGTCGAGCGCGTGCGCATGCTGAACCGCAAGGGCGAACCGATCGACCGCACGCCCGCCGACTTCGCCATCGCCTACCGCCATTGCGGCCTCAAGGCGGCGACCGACGAGATCTTCGTCGCCGCCTGGCTGCGCTTCCCTCCCGGCGACGCGGCGACCGCCCGCGCGACGATCAAGACGCTGCTCGAAAAGCGCATCGCGACACAGCCTTTGCAGCTGCCGAACGCCGGCTCGGTGTTCCGCAATCCGCCCGGCGACTACGCCGCGCGGCTGATCGAGGCGGCCGGTTTGAAGGGCGCGCAGGAAGGCGGCGCGCGGGTATCCGAAAAGCATGCGAATTTCATCGTTAATCCCGGCGGCGGCGCGCGCGCATCCGCGCTAGAAAAGCTGATCGGCCGGATCCAGGCCGAGGTACGGGAACAATTCGGCGTGGAACTGGTGCGCGAAGTGCGCATCCTCGGGACGGCAGGATGATGGCGCAGAATTTCGGCAAGGTGGCGGTGTTGATGGGCGGCAGTTCCGCCGAGCGCGAGATTTCGCTGATTTCGGGCCAGGCGGTGCTGGCGGCGCTGCTCGCCGCCGGCGTCGACGCCTTCGCCTTCGATCCCGCCGCACGACCCATCTGGCAGCTCGCCGAGCTGCAACCGGAGCGCGTCTTCCTCATCCTGCACGGCGGCGACGGCGAGGACGGCACGATCCAGGCCGCGCTCGACCTGATGCGCATCCCCTACACCGGCAGCGGCGTGCTCGCCTCGGCGCTGGCGATGGACAAGATCCGCACCAAGCTGCTGTGGCAGGCCGCCGGCATGCCGACGCCGCGTGCGCGCCTGGTTCGATCGGCGCAGGAAGCTGCCGCGGCAATCGCCGAACTCGGCCTGCCGCTGATCGTCAAGCCGGTGTGCGAGGGCTCGTCGCTCGGCGTGACGAAGATAGCCCGACCGGCGGAGTTCGCCGCCGCCTTCGCCGCCGCCGCGACCTTGCCCGACGGCCGCGAGGAGGAAGTGATGGCGGAGGAATTCGTCGCCGGCATCGAACTGACGGCGGCCGTGCTCGGCCGCAGGGTCCTGCCGCTGGTGCGCATCGACGCGCCCGAGGGCCGCTACGACTACCAGAACAAGTATTTCACCGACGTCGTGCAGTACCGCTGCCCGGCCGGGCTGCCCGCCGATGTCGAGGCGGACATCGGCAAGACCGTGCTGGCCGCCTTCGACGCCCTGGGCTGCCGCGGCTGGGGCCGCGCCGACCTGATCCTGCGCGCCGACGGCAGCTACAGCCTGCTCGAAATGAACACCGCGCCGGGCATGACCGACCATTCGCTGGTGCCGATGGCGGCGCGTGCCGCGGGCATCGGCTTCGGCGCGCTGGTGTCGGACATACTGGCCGGAGCGCGCCATGGCCGCGGCTAGGACGCGCACCCCCCGCGCCGACGGGCCGGCCGGTCTGTGGCACCAGCCCGCGCTGCTCGACCTGCTGGCCGACGTGCTGATCGTCCTCGGCATCGCCGGACTGGCCTGGGCCGGCCTGGCCGCCTTGCAGCGCCTGCCGGTCTTCCCGTTGCGCGAGATCGTGCTGACACAGGCGCCGCAACGCGTCTCGGCCGAGCAGATCGCCCACGCGGCGCGCACCGCCGTGGCCGGCAACTTCTTCACCGTCGATCTCGCGGCGACGCGCAGCGCCGTCGAGCAATTGCCCTGGGTGCGCAACGCCGCCGTGCGTCGGCTCTGGCCGGACGGCCTGGCGCTGACGCTGGAGGAACACCAGGCCGCGGCGCACTGGCGCCATGCGAACGGCGAGCCCGGCCTGGTCAACCGGCACGGCGAGGTGTTCCACGCCGACCTGGCCGAAGATGCGCCCGTCCTGCCCCGCCTGAGCGGACCGGACGGCACGGCGGCCGAACTGCTCGCCCGCCACAGGGAATTCGAGCGCCAGGTCGCCGCCATCGGCCGCAGCGTCGTTGCCGTATCGCTCTCGCCGCGCCGCGCCTGGCGCCTCCGCCTCGACGACGGCGTGGTCATCGAGCTCGGGCGCGACGAGGAACGCCAGCCGCTGGCGCAGCGCCTGGCGCGCTTCGTCGCGCATTACGACGGCGCCCGGGCGCGACTGGGCCCGCTCCGCGTCGCCGACCTGCGCTACCCCAACGGTTTCGCCGTCGGCGGCGCACCGGTAAACCCCGCACCGGCACAGGGCAGGTCATGAGCAAGGACAGGAACCGCGACCTGATCGTCGGCCTCGACATCGGCACCTCGAAGATCGTCGCCATCGTCGCCGAGGCGGATGCCGCCGGGCAGCTGACGCTCCTCGGTCTCGGCACGCAGGACACCCAGGACACGCGCGGCCTGAGGAAGGGCGTGGTGGTCAACATCGAGGCGACGGTGGGCAGCATCTCCAAGGCCATCGCCGAAGTCGAAATGATGTCCGGCTGCAAGGTCAAGGAAGTGTACACCGGCATCGCCGGCAGCCACATCAAGAGCAAGGATTCGAATGGCATGGCGGTGGTGAAGGACCGGGAGGTCACCCAGCACGACATCGCGCGCGCCATCGAGGCCGCCAACGCCACGCCGATTTCCGCCGACGACCAGATCCTCCACACCCTGGTGCAGGAGTTCATCGTCGACGGCCAGGATGGCGTCAAGGAGCCGATCGGCATGGACGCGCGGCGCCTCGAGGTGAAGGTGCACC
>CAZZFN010000167.1:0-3405 GCA_964653505.1 uncultured Methyloversatilis sp. | reverse complement strand
TAGGCCTTCATGATCTCGCAGATGTCCTCGAAGTGCGTGTAGAGGAAGTTCTCCTGGTGGTGCGCCAGGCACCACTTGGCGAGGATCGAGCCGCCGCGGCTGACGATGCCGGTCATGCGCCCGGCCGTCAGCGGGATGTAGCGCAGCAGCACGCCGGCGTGGATGGTGAAGTAGTCGACGCCCTGCTCGGCCTGCTCGATCAGCGTGTCGCGGAACAGTTCCCAGGTCAGTTCCTCGGCGCGGCCAGAGACCTTTTCGAGCGCCTGGTAGATCGGCACGGTGCCGATCGGCACCGGCGCGTTGCGGATGATCCATTCGCGCGTTTCGTGGATGTTCTTGCCGGTGGATAGATCCATCACCGTGTCGCCGCCCCAGCGGATCGCCCAGGTCATCTTGTCCACTTCCTCCTGGATCGACGAGGCCAGCGGCGAGTTGCCGATGTTGCAGTTGATCTTGGTGAGGAAATTGCGGCCGATGATCATCGGTTCGCTTTCCGGATGGTTGATGTTGCACGGGATGATGGCGCGGCCGCGGGCGACCTCGGCGCGCACGAATTCGGGCGTGATGACTGGCGGGATGCTCGCGCCGAAGCTCTGGCCCGGATGCTGGGCCTTGAGCAGCTCGGAGAGCCCTGCGAGCCTCTGGTTCTCGCGGATGGCGACGAACTCCATCTCGGGCGTGACGATGCCCCGGCGGGCGTAGTGCATCTGGGTGACGTTCATGCCGTCTCTGGCGCGGCGCGGCTGGCGCGCGTGCCCGAGGCGCAGCTCGGCCAGCGCCGGGTCGGCCAGCCGGGCGCGGCCGTAGGCGGACGACTGCGCCGGCAGGCGCTCGCTGTCGCTGCGCTCCTCGATCCAGCCGGCGCGCAGGGCGGGCAGTCCTGCGCGCAGGTCGATGCGCGCCGCCGGGTCGGTGTAGGGGCCGGAACAGTCGTAGACATGGATCGGCGGATTTTTTTCGCTGCCATGGCGCGTCGGCGTGTCCGCTTGGCGGATTTCGCGCATCGGCACGCGGATGTCGGGCCGGCTGCCGGTCACGTAGATCTTGCGGGAATTGGGCAGGGGCTGGATCGCCGCGCCATCGACCTGGGCCTGGGCGGCGACGAATTTCTCGTGGGCGTTCATGGGAAGACTCCGGGGACAGCGGCCGAAACTACTGGAATCGGCGGGGGAAAGCAACCGCGATGATAAAACGGCTAAAGTGCCATGCGCGCCTGCCGTAAATCCGCAGACGGAAAGAAACAAGGGAAGAGTCATGTCTGTATCGAGCCGTTCGACCGTTGCCATGCTGCTGGCGGTGTTTGCGACTGCCGTTGCCGATGTCGCCCGGGCTCAGTCGGCGGATGGCGCCGCCCAGCGGCCGCGCATATTCGATGTTCCGGCGATCGACAAGTCCAAGGCCGAGGATCCGTTCAAGAATGCGCCGCCCACGGCGGCGCCCGCTGCCGCGCCGCGGGCGTCCCCGCCCCCATCCCCGCCCGCGCCGCCCCCCCGCCCGGTGCTGAAGATGCCGGAGCTGGCTGCCGCGCAGGAGCTCACCCGCCAGCAGCGCGAGATGATGCTGGCCACCTCCGGTCCCCGCCGCGCTGCGCCGCAGCGGCGCGCCGAGACGCCTCCCGAGCCGGATTTCTCCGGCGTCCAATGGGGCTACGCCGGCCCCGGCGCACCGGAAAACTGGCACAGGATCGCTCCGGCATACGCCTTGTGCGCCGCCGGCAAGCGCCAGGCGCCGATCGACATTCGCGGCGGCATCCGGGTCGATCTGGAAACCATCCGTTTCGACTATCGGCCGACCCGCTTTCGCATCACCGACACCGGCCGCACCGTCCAGGTCGATGTGGCGGAGGGCAACGCCATCGCGGTGATGGGGCGCAGCTGGCAGCTCGAACACCTCGTGTTCCGCCGCCCGGCCGAGGAGCGCGTCCACGGCAAGACCTACGAGATGTCGGTCCAGCTGGTGCATCGCGACTTCGCGGGCAATCTCGCCATCGTCGCCGTGCTGGTGGAGCGCGGGCCGGAGCACGCGGCGATCCAGACCCTGTGGAACCACATGCCGCTCGACAAGGGCCTTTCCGTGGAGCCGCCCGGCGTCGCGATCGACCTGGCGCAGCTGCTGCCCGAACGCCGCGACTACTACACCTACATGGGCTCGCTGACGACGCCGCCGTGCACCGAAAACGTCCTGTGGATGGTGCTCAAGGAGCCGATCCAGATGTCGCCGGAGCAGATCGGCATTTTTGCGCGCCTCTACCCGCACAACGCGCGGCCGGTGCAGCCGGCGCACGGCCGGCTCGTCAAGGAATCGCGCTGACGATCCTGCGGATCGGCGCGGGCAGCGCGGCCTGCGCCGCCGCCGCCGCGTCGAACCAGCGCAAGCCGGGTTCGGCCGCTCGCGTCATGCCGGCAACCGTGCAGATCAACGGCCGTATCGTTAGCCGGAAATGCGTGAAGCCGTGCGTGAAAGTCGGCGCTGGCCGGACGGCGCCCAGCCGCACGCCCAGCTGCCGTTCGCAATGGCTGCGGACGTCGGCGGCATCCGGCAGCTCGGGCAGGGAGAGCAGCCCGCCCCAGATGCCGGCGGGCGGCCGCTGCTCGAAGGCGATGCGCGCGCCGTCCAGCAGCACCAGCAGCGTGACTTCTTTCCCGGGCAGGACCCGCCTGGGCCGCGGGGTGGGCAGCTCGTCGGCGCGGCCGGCACGATACGCGCGGCACAGGTCGGATACGGGGCATGCAAGGCAGCGCGGTTTGCCGCGCGTGCAGATGGTCGCCCCCAGGTCCATCTGCGCCTGGATGTAGGTGGCGACATCCCGGTTCGGCAATAGCGCGGCGCCCTCTCGCCAGAGCCGGGTTGCGATTGCCGAAGAGCCCGGAAATCCCTCGATGCCGAGAAAACGGCACAGCACGCGCTTCGCGTTGCCGTCGAGGATCGGCGCGCGCGCGCCGAAGCAGAACACCGCGATCGCGTGCGCGGTCGAGCGCCCGATGCCGGGCAGGGCGGCGATGGCGGCGGGATCGCGGGGAAAAACGCCGTCGTGGCGTGCGACCACGATCTGCGCGCAGCGGTGCAGGTTGCGCGCGCGGGCGTAGTAGCCGAGGCCGCTCCACAGCGCCATGACATCCCCGACCGGCGCGGCGGCCAGCGCGGCGAGCGTCGGAAAGCGGGCCAGAAAGCGCAGGTAATAGGGGATGACCGTCGCCACCTGGGTCTGCTGCAGCATGATCTCGGACAGCCAGACGCGGTAGGGGTCGCGCCCCGCTTGCTGCCAGGGCAGGTCGTGGCGACCGTGGCGGCGCTGCCAGGCGATCAGGCGGGTGGCGAACTCGGACATGCGCAAGGGTGGAGCGGGCGATGGGAACAGCACCCGGTCGCTAACTCGTTTATTACGAACGTCTTTTCCGATCCAAG
>CAZZFN010000166.1:0-3426 GCA_964653505.1 uncultured Methyloversatilis sp. | reverse complement strand
TCGGCATCCACTGCCACAACGACAGCGAGATGGCGGTGGCGAATTCGATCCGCGCCGTGCAGGCCGGCGCCACGCAGGTGCAGGGCACCATCAACGGGCTGGGCGAGCGCTGCGGCAACGCCAACCTCTGCTCGATCATCCCCAACCTGCAGATCAAGCTCGGCTACGACTGCATCCCGGCCGGCGCCCTGGCGCACCTCACCAACGTTGCGCGCTCGGTGAGCGAGATCGCCAACCTGCCGCTCAACGACAAGGCGCCCTACGTCGGCGGCCATGCCTTCGCGCACAAGGGCGGCATGCACATCGACGCCGTGGTGAAGAACCCCGTCTCCTACGAGCACATCGATCCCGATCTGGTCGGCAACAGCCGGCGCGTGCTGATGTCCGAGGTGGCGGGGCGCAGCACGCTGCTGGCGCGCATCAACGCCATCGACCCGACGCTCGCCAAGGATTCGCCCGAGACCAGGAAGATCATCGACAAGCTCAAGGCGCTCGAACACGCGGGCTACCAGTTCGAGGCGGCCGAAAGCTCCTTCGACCTCGTCGTGCGCAAGATGCTCGGCCGCTACACGCCCTTCTTCGAACTGGTCGAGTTTAAGGTCATCACCAACGAGCCGGCGGTCAATGACGTGAACTCGTCGGTGATCATCAAGGTGCGCGTCGGCGATCAGGAAGTGCTGACGGTGGCGGAAGGCGACGGCCCGGTGAATGCGCTCGACCGCGCCGCGCGCAAGGCGCTGGAGCGGCTCTACCCGGCCATCGGGGAAATCCGCCTCACCGACTACAAGGTGCGCGTGCTCGATTCCGACCGGGCCTCCGCCGCCAAGGTGCGCGTGCTGATCGAATCGACCGACGGCCACGACAGCTGGACCACCATCGGCGTCTCCACCGACATCATCAACGCCTCGTGGCAGGCGCTGGTCGATGCGATGGAGGTCAAGCTGATCCGCGACCGGGAGCGGCCGCAGTAGATCGGGCGCCATGCCGGCTGCGCCGGCCGCGGCGGTGGAGCGTCAGGCCGAGCAGGGCGGCGAGGCCGAACAGCATGACCAGCAGGGAGACATGCACCGCTTCCTTGCTGGCGGCGTAGGCGATGCTCGAATAGGCGAGATAGGCGCAGGAAAGGCAGAAGACGACCGGGGTGAACGGGTAAAGCGGCGTCTTGAAGGGGCGCTTGATGTCGGGATGACGCATCCTGAGCAGGAAGACGGACAGCCCGACGAGGAACAGGAAACTCCAGAACACCGGCGCGGTGAACTCCACCATCGTCTCGAAACCGTCGGCCTGGAAGGCGGCGAACGCCACCAGGGTCAGGCTGATGCCCGCCTGCAGGAGATAGCTGTTCGCGGGCGTGCCGCGGGCGGCCTGCCAGCGGCCCAGCGCGCGCAGCAGCGCCCAGTTGCGCCCGAGGGCGTAATTGGTGCGCGCTCCGACGATCATCGTCGAGTTGATGCTGGTGAGCGCGGCGAGAGAGACCAGAATACCGATCAGCACCTCGGCCCACGGGCCGAAGGCGCGCCCGAGGACGTCGGCGCCCGCCGCCGTGCTCGCCGCGAGTCCGTCCAGTCCCAGGCCCCAGAGCAGGGCGAAGTTCACCAGCAGATACAGCGCCGTGATGATGGCCAGGCTATACGCCAGCACCCGGACGATCGCGCGCGGCCCGCCGCGCACCTCGGCGGAGATGTAGGCGGCCTCGTTCCAGCCGCCAAAGGTGAGCAGCACGAAAACGAGGGCGAGGCCGAGCAGGCCGACGGGCGGAGCGGCGGCGAAGGCGGTTTGCGGCGCCGTGGCGGGCGTCGCGGCGGAGAAGCCGGCCAGCACGATCGCGCCCAGCCCGACGATCACCAGCAGGATCATCGCGGTCTGCAGGCGCGCGGACAGCCGGAGACCGATCAGGTTGGTCAGGGTCAGCAGCACGATCACGGCGCAGGCCCACAGGGCGGTGGAATGTGCCCCCAGTCCGATGACGCGGCTCATGTAATCGCCGAACACGAAGGCGAGCAGGGCGATCGAGCCGGTGTTGATCACCATCGCCTTGGCCCAGGCGTAGAGGAAAGACAGCTTCTTGCCGTAGGCGCGCGTGAGGAAATGGTAGTCGCCGCCCGCGTGGGGGTGAGCGGTGCACAACTCGGCGTAGCACAGGGCGCCGGCCAGCGAGATGAGGGCGCCGACGACCCAGACGGCGACCAGCCAGCCGGCATCCTGGGCGATGCCCGCTACCAGGGAGGGCGTTTTGAAGATGCCGGCGCCGACGACGATGCCGACGACGATCGCCACCGCGCCGGTCATCGACAGCAGTCGATGCGGCTCTTCGCGTCCGCTGCCGCCGGCCGTCATCCCGGATGTTCCGCGCTGCTCGGGGCGGGGGTGCGCTTACAGGCGCTGGCCCTGGACGGCGGCGCTGCGCTGCGGTCCGCGCATCTGGCCGGACAAGCCGTTGCTGGCGACCCTGAGACTGAAGGAGGCGCGCTGCCCGCCGTCGCACTGGCAGGAGAAGCGCATCTCGGCGCCGGCCATGCGCGCTTCCTCGATCGGATAGGCGCGTCCGTCGACGGTGAGCGTGCCGGAAAGTTTCTGGTAGTTCTGGCCGAGATCGAGCACCGCCGACTTGGACTGACCGGGCAGCTGCACGGCCCAGCGCCCGCGCACGTCGGCCGGCACGATCCAGTAAAAGCCGTGGGAGCCGCCCGCCTTGATTTCGGTATCGGGTTCCCACGTGCCCATGTCGAAGCTGTGGGAGACGATGCGCGTGCCCGGCTTCATGGCGAGCAGCGTCGGCTTGAGCCTGAGGTTGAGTTCGGGCAGCAGGTAGAGCGTGACCACGGTCGCCCGGGAAAAATCCTCGACGAAGATGTCGCCGGTGACGATGCGGATCTTCTCCTCCAGTCCGGCGCGCTTGACGTTGCGGCGCGCCACCTCGGCCAGCTGCGGGTTGTATTCGATGCCGACGGCGCGAGCGCCGAACTGGCTGGCGGCGGCGATGGCGATCTTGCCGTCGCCGGCGCCCAGGTCATAGACCAGGTCGCCGGCATGCACGCCGGCGGTCTTGAGCATCAGGGTCACCATCTCGTCGGGGGTGGGCACCCAGACCACGTCCTTGCCGGCCTGCCCGACTTTGGGGATGTATTCTTCCTCTTTCTGTGGCGTCGCACAGGCGCTCAGGGAGAACAATGCGGCCAGCAGGACGCAGAGGCCGAGAAAACGCGCGAACGCACCGCCGCATGCCCCCGGGGGCGATCCCGCACCCGCTGGAGGTATCGAATACACAACTGCCATGGAAAATCCCCCTGTGTTTGATCGCCGGCAAGTATAGCCGACCGCTCCGGCCGGGCAGGCTGATGTATTCTTTGCCCTTTTACCGAGGGTCCGCAATGTCCGGCAAGACGCTTTACGACAAACTCTGGGAATCGCACGTCGTCCGCGAGG
>CAZZFN010000165.1:0-3438 GCA_964653505.1 uncultured Methyloversatilis sp. | reverse complement strand
GCGCGAAGTTGCGATGGTAACGCCGCGCCTGGTTGATGGCGATCTGCAGGCGGTCCATGAACAGGCCCCGGTTCGGCAGCTCGGTCAGGGCATCGTGGTGCGCCTTGAAACGCAGCTGTTCCTCGGCCTCCTTGCGCCGCGTGATGTCGTGAAACACCGCCAGATGCCGGACACAATCTTGCCCGTTGAGGATCTTCGCGATGGACAGCCATTCGACGCGGATGTCGCCGTTCTTGCAGCGGTTCCAGATCTCGCCCTCCCAGTGCCCGATCCGGTCGAGATCGCTCCACAGTTCGCGATAGAACTCGGGACCGTGGCGGCCCGACTTCAGCAGGCGGGGATTGCGCCCCATCACCTCGGCCGGCGTGTAGCCGGTGATGGCGGTGAACGCCGGATTGACGCGCACGATGTTGTTGTCCGCATCGGTGACGATGATGGCCTCGGCGGCGCTCTCGAACACCGTGTCGGCCAGACGCAGGGCCTCGGCCTGGCGCCGGCGCGCCTCGACCTCCTCCTGCAAGGCGACATTGCGCTCGTCGAGTTCGCGGGTGCGCAGTCTGACGGTTTCCTCGAGCCGGGCGGTCAGCTCGACCAGTTTCCGGTGCTCCTGCCGGGTGTGCCCCCGCTGACAACGCCAGAAGACGGCCATCAGCCCGGCGACCCCCAGGGCAGACCCCAATATCGCCCAATACCACGTGCACACTGTCGTCGCGCCCATAAGACCATTATGGCAAAGCGGACTCCGATTGCCAGAACAAGCGTCAGACCTCGCGCAACCGCTCGACCACGCGTCCGGCAAAGGCGCGCCGCAAGGCGAGGCGACCGGCCAGGCCGACGCCGACCAGTCCGGCGGCGGTGCCGATCAACAGATACTCGATCGACGGCAGGTAGTCGAGCTCGAATACCCAGCGCGCCAGCGCGGTGCCGATCAGGCTGGCGCCCAGCCCGGCCAGCAGGCCGGCCAGGATGCCCAGGGCCGCGAACTCGGCCAGCACCACCTGACGCAACTGGCGCTGCCGCCCCCCCAGCGCGCGCAGGACGGCCAGCTCGTGGCTGCGCTCTGCGCTGCTCGCCTCGATGGCCGCGTAGAGGACCACCAGGCCGGCGACCAGCGCAAAGAGGAATACGACCTGCACCGCAGCGATCGCCTGCGCCAGCATGGTCTGCAACTGCCGGACGATCGCATCGAGTTCGATCACGGTCAGGTTGGGAAACTGGCGCACCAGATCGCCGGCCACGGTCTCCTTGTCCGCCGGAAGATGGACGCCGGCAATATAGCTGGTCGGCTGGCCGGCCAGCGCCCCGGCCGGCGCGATGACGAAGAAATTGACGCGCATCGAATCCCACGCAAGCTTGCGCAGCGAGGCGATCGTGCCGGAAAGACGCCGGCCGGCGATCTCGAAGACCAGCGCATCCCCCAGCCCGAGTCCGAGCGTCTCGGCAAGCCCCTGCTCCACCGAGAATTGCAGCGCGCCGCCATCGGCATGCCAGCGTCCGGCGACGATGCGGTTGCCGGCGGGCAGGTCGTCGCGGCTGGAGAGGTTGAACTCGCGCTCGACCAGCCGCCGGGCGCGGTCGTCCTCGTAGTCCTGCGGCGCGACGGCCCGGTCATTCACCTGGATCAAGCGGCCGCGCACCATCGGTTCGAGACGCGGCGCCGCCAGACCGGCGCGGGAAAAGAAGGCGGCCAGGGCCTGCTCCTGGCCGGGCTGGATGTTGAGCAGGAAACGGTTGGGCGCGTCGGGCGGGATCTTCGCCTGCCAGGCCGCGAGCAGGTCGTTCTTCGCCAGGGTGAGCAACAGCAGGGTGGTCAGGCCGAGGGCGAGCGCGACGATCTGCACCAGGGTTGCGCCGCCGCGCCGGCGCAGGCCGGCCAGGCCGATGCGCCAGCCGACCGCCGGCGCCCGCGCCGCCAGTCCGGTGGCCGCCCCGAGCAAAACCCGGCCCGCCAGCGCGAACGCGGCGATTGCGGCGACGAAGGCGCCGAGCACGATCCCGCCGAGCCGCGCTTCGCCGGCGATCCAGAACATCAGGGCGGCCAGGCAGCCTATGCCGAACAGGTAGGAGGCGACGGACAGCGGCTCGACGCCGGCCCATTCGCGCCGCAACACGCGCACGGTCGGCACCGACTTGAGCCGCAACAGGGGAGGCGCGACGAAACCGACCACCAGCACCAGGCCGACGGCAAGCCCCTGCAGCCAGGGCAGGCCGCCCGGTGGGGGCAGGTCTCCGGCCATCGGTCCGGCCAGCAGCGCGTGCATCGGATACTGGACCAGGTAGCCGCAGATCCCGCCGGCGACAATCGCGGCCAGACCCAGCAGGACGAATTCGCCGCCGTGGATCAGCAGGATCTGCCGCTCGCTGGCGCCCAGGCAGCGCATCACCGCGCAGGCGTCGAGATGCCGCTGCATGTAGCGGCGCGCCGCCATGCCGATCGCGACGGCCGTCAGCACCACCGTCAGCAGCGCGGCAAGCCGCAGGAAGCGCTGGGCCCGATCGACGATGACGCGCACGTCGGGACGCGCGTTGTCGAGTCCTTCGATGCGCTGGCCGCGTTCCAGGCGGGCGCCGGCCCAGGCGCGGAAAGCCGCCACGGCCGCGTCCTCGCCCGCCACATGCAGACGCCAGACGATGCGGTTGCCGGGCTGAACCAGTCCGGTCGCCGGCAGATCGGCGAGATTGACGATCGCGCGCGGCGCAACGGCGAAGGGATTGATGCCGCGATCCGGATCGAAGGCGACGATCCCCGCGACCTGCGCATCGAGGGCGCCGACGCGCAGCCGCGCGCCCGTGTCGACGCCCAGAGCGCCGGCCAGTCTTGCGTCCGGCCAGACCGTGCCGGGAGCGGGCGCCGCTGCCGTCTCGCCAGCGCCGACTCCGCTGCGCGGCGCGACATGCAGGGCGCCGCGCAGCGGGTAGTCCGGCGAGACGGCCATGATCTCGGCCAGGCGGAAGCCGGTGGCGCCGCTCGCCATGCTGAACAGCTTGACGCTTTCGGCCAGCCGCAAGCCGTGCTGCCGGGCCCGCTCGTGGAAAGCTTCCGGCCAGGGACGGTCGGCCGAGAGCAGCAGATCGCCGCCGAGCAGGGTGCGCGCCTCGAATTCGATGGCGCGCTGCACGCGGTCGGCGAGAAAGCCGACGCTGGTCAGGGCCGCGACCGCCAGCGCCAGCGCGACGAACAGCACCGCCAGCTCGCCGGCGCGCAGGTCGCGCAGCAGCATGCGCAGCATCAGGCGCAGCGTATTCACAGCTGGCGGAAAACCTCGACCGCCTGCTCGACGCGTTCGAGAGCGGTTGCCTCGATTCCCCCGACCGGTTGCTTCGGCATGTTCGCCTTGGGAATCAGCGCCCGCGCGAAGCCGAGCTTGGCGGCTTCCTTGAGCCGCTCCTGTCCACGCGGCGCGGGACGGATCTCGCCGGCCAGGCCGACTTCGCCGA
>CAZZFN010000164.1:0-3606 GCA_964653505.1 uncultured Methyloversatilis sp. | reverse complement strand
GTGGCCGGCTGGTATTCGGGCACCCAGCGGCGCAGGTCGCGGCGCACCTCGGCGTCGGAACGTGGCCCCGGCGCGCGCAGCCAGTCGAGCAGTTCGTCGAGCCAGCCCTCGGCCACGGGACGCGCCTTGGCGATGCGCACCTTGGGATGGTGGGTCGGGCGCGTCTGCTCGTCGTTGGCGAGCAGTTCCTCGTAGAGCTTCTCGCCGGGGCGCAGGCCGGTATAGACGATCTGCACCTCGTCCTCGCGCCGGCCGGAAAGCCGGATCATCTGCCTGGCGAGGTCGGCGATGCGGATCGCCTGGCCCATGTCGAGCACGAAGATCTCGCCGCCCTCGCCCATCGCGGCGGCCTGCAGCACCAGCTGCGAGGCCTCGGGAATCGACATGAAGTAGCGCGTGATCTCGGGATGGGTGACGGTGATCGGCCCGCCCTTGCGGATCTGCGCCTGGAACTTCGGGATCACGCTGCCGGTGCTGCCGAGCACGTTGCCGAAACGCACGATCTCGAAGCGCGTGTCGCGCTGCGCGCCCTGCAGCGACTGGCAGACCATCTCGGCGAGGCGCTTGCTCGCGCCCATGACGTTGGTCGGATTCACCGCCTTGTCGGTGGACACCAGCACGAATTCCGGCACCTGGGCGCGCAGCGCCGCCATCGCCACGACGTAGGTGCCGAGCACGTTGTTGCGCACCGCCTGCCAGGCGTTGTGCTCCTCCATCAGCGGCACGTGCTTGTAGGCGGCGGCGTGGAACACCACCGACGGCGTGTAGCGGCGCATGATCTCGGCGAGCCAGCCGGCGTCCTTGACGTCGCCCGCCAGCGGCGCGAGGGCGACCGCCGGGAAGCGTTCGAGCAGTTCCTCGTGCAGGGTGTAGAGCGCGAATTCGTTGTTCTCGAACAGCAGCAGCTGGGCGGGCTGCAGGTGGCAGATCTGGCGGCACAGCTCGCTGCCGATCGAACCGCCGGCGCCGGTCACCATCACCACGCGACCGGAGAGCAGGCCGCGGATCTCCGGCGTGTCGATGCTCACCGGCGTGCGGCCGAGCAGGTCTTCGAGGTTGATCGGCCGCAGGTGGTCGAGGCGGTCCTGGCCGGAGAGCAGCTGCTCGGTGGTCGGCACGGTGTAGGTCTTGACGTCGGCCTGGAGGCAGAGGGCGCTGATGCGCTGGCGGTTTTCCTCGCTCTCCGAGGGCAGGGCGAGGATCGCGTGGCGCACGCCGAGCCGGTGGGCCCAGTAGCCGATCTCGCCGATGGCGCCATGCACGCGCTGGCCCATGACCTCGCGGCGCTGCTTGCCCGGATCGTCGTCGAGGAAGCCGACCACGCGCCACTCGGTGGAACGCGTCAGGTCCTGGACCAGGGTCGCGCCGGCGCGACCGGCGCCGAGCACCAGCACGGGCCGGCCCTGGGCGCCGAGTTCGCCGTAGAGACGGTGCTCCTTCCAGGTGCGGTAGGCGGCGCGGCCGCCGCCCATCAGCACCAGCAGCAGCAGCGGATAGAGCACCAGGATCGAGCGCGGGATGACGCCGAGCATGCCGAACAGCGGCACGATGGCGGCCAGCAGCAGGGTGGACAGCGCCACCGCCTTGAGGATGCGCAGCAGGTCGGGCAGGCTGGAGAAGAACCAGATGCCGCGGTAGAGACCCATGGCGCGGAACACCACCGCCTGCACCGGCAGCAGCAGCAGCAGCGCGGCCCACATCGGCGGCGCGAACTCGTCGGGCAGGGCGAAATTGAAGCGCAGCTGGTAGGCGGCCAGCCAGGCGGTCGCCACGGCCAGCAAGTCGAAGGCGAAGACCGCGAACGACCGCCACTTGCCCAGCCAGTGCATCATCGGCTCTGCCATTGAATAAACCCGCCCCTTTTTGTTGTTCAACCGGCTTTCCTGAGGCGTGGATTCTAGCACCCTGGCATCGGCGACAAGGGCGAAATTAAGCTCACAGAATCCAGCTATTCAGCCCTTGGCAACAGCGCCACAATGCCGTCGCCATAAGCGATCCACCCGCAGGAAGAGCGCCGCATGGACAAGCAGCGCGACGAAGAACGCCGGCGCGCGCAAGGCTTGCGGTAGCAGGGCGAGCAGGCCGCAGAACAGCATCAGCGCATAGGCGCCCAGCGCCATGCGCCGGTGCGACCAGCCCATGCGCACCAGGCGCTGGTAGTAGTGTTCCCGATGGGCATGCCAGACCTTCTCGCCGCGCAACGCGCGCCGGGCGAGGGTCAGCGTCGCGTCGGCAATGAAGGGCAGGAAGACCAGCAGGGGGACAAGAGCGTCCCAGGCGCCGCGCGCCCAGCCCCACAGGCCGAGGGCGCCGGCCAGGAAGCCGAGGGGAATCGAGCCGCAGTCGCCGAGGAAGATGCGCGCCGGATCGAAGTTGAAGACCAGGAAACCGAGGGCGGCGGCGGCAACCACCAGGCAGAACAGGGCGAGGCGCGGGTCGCCGCCGAGCCCGGCGGCGGCGGCCAGGCTGCCGAAGCCGATCAGCGCCATGCCGCCGGCCAGGCCGTTGGCGCCGTCCATGAAGTTGTAGAGGTTGATGCCCCAGGCCAGCAGCAGCACCAGCGCGAGGCCGAGGACAAAAGTCGGCGCCGGCAGGACGGTGAGCACCCAGGCCGCCACCGCGCCGAGATGGACGAGCAGGCGCAGCCAGGCGGGCAGGCCGCGCAGGTCGTCGAGCAGCGACACCAGGGCGAGGCCGCCGGCCAGCCAGGCGAGGGCATGGAATTCCGGACCCGCGCACCAGGCCGCGACGACGACCGCCAGCACCACGCCGAGCCCGCCGAGGCGCGGGATCGGCGCGCGGTGCAGCGAGCGTTCGTTGGGCAGGTCGGGCGCCAGGCGCAGGCCGAGCCGCGTGTGCAGCAGGAAGGCGCTGATGCCGGCCGAGAGCGCGGCGGCGAGCAGCGGGCAGAGCAGGAATTCCATCAGGCCGCCCCCCCCGTCTGGCGCCCGCGATACCAGGCGCAGGTTTCCGCCAGTCCCCGCGCGAACGGCACGGGCGGCTGCCAGCCATGGACGATGCGGAAGTCGCGGTCATCCACCACCAGGTCCGCGAACAGGCGCTCGACGATCTCGCCGCGTCCCGCCAGCCGGGCCAGCGCGGCGAGCGCGGGCACGGGAAACGGGAACAACCATGCCGGCCGGCCGAGCCCCGCCGC
Source organism: uncultured Methyloversatilis sp. (assembly GCA_964653505.1). Lineage (GTDB taxonomy): Bacteria > Pseudomonadota > Gammaproteobacteria > Burkholderiales > Rhodocyclaceae > Sulfuricystis. The sequence continues at coordinate 449 of CAZZFN010000164.1, read as the reverse complement.
GATGGCGCGCAACAACTCGGCGAGGCTCGGCGCCGCGCCGTCGGCGACGAGATAGGCGCGCCGGTCGGGCACGTCGGCGGCCAGGCAGACGCGGATCGCGTCGGCGAGGTTGGCGCCGCCGATCAGGCTGCGGCGCGCCGCGACGGCGGCGAACGGCAGGGGCAGGCCCGTATCCATGAGCTTGAGCAGTTTGCGGAAGTTGGCCCCGACGCCGGGGCCATACACCAGGGGGGGGCGCAGGATGACGTAGTCGAGGCCGGGGACAGCCGCGAGCGCCCGCTCCGCCGCCCACTTCGACTCGGCGTAGAGGTCGGGGGGCGCGGGCGGCGCGGCATCATCGAAATGTCCGGTCGCGCCCAGCACCTTCGCGCTGCTGACGAACACCAGGCGTGCGCCGGCGGCGGCCGCCGCGCGGGCCAGGTCCGCCGTCGCCTCCACATTGACGCGCC
>CAZZFN010000163.1:0-3641 GCA_964653505.1 uncultured Methyloversatilis sp. | reverse complement strand
TGCAGCGTCAGCCCGTGCAGGGTGACGCGCTCATAAGCCACCACCTGGCCGGCGTTCTTCTCCCAGTGCGGCTCGAAGACATGGCGGCGGATCAGGTGGGCGCCGACCTGCTCCAGCCATTCGGGTTCGATGCGTGCAACGCACCGCGCGAACAGGCGCGAGGTCTCGACGAGTTCCGCCGCCACGATCCAGCGCCCGGCTTTCTTCGCCAGCGCCGAGCCGGGATGGATGAAGAACTTGATGGCGCGCGCGCCGGTGTAGTTCTTGTCCTCTTCGTTGATGAGGCCGATGTGGCCCAAGAGGCCCGTCAGCAGCGCCTGGTGGATGCCGTCGTAGCTGGCGGGCAGCTGGTTTTCCTTCCAGCCGTGCTCGTGGCAGAGCGTCATCAGCTGGCCATGCACATCGCGCCACTCGCGCAGCCGCAGCCAGTGGATGAAGTTGGCCTTGCACCACTGGCGCTGCTTGTTCGAGGTCTCATGCTTCCACACCTCGTCGGCGGCGGCCCAGAGTTTCAGATACGAGAGAAACTCGGATTTTTCGTCCTTCCAGCGGGCATGGGCCTGATCCGCCGCCGCCGCCCGCTCCTGGGGCCGCTCGCGCACATCCTGCACCGACAGCGCCGAGGCGATAACGAGCATCTCCTTCAGGCAGCCCCGCGCGCGCGCGGCGAGGATCATGCGGCCGATCTTCGGGTCGAGCGGCAGCTTGGCCAGCTCGCGGCCGACCGACGTCAACTCTTTCGAGGTTTCGTCGATGGCGCCGAGTTCGGCCAGCAGCGTGTAGCCGTCGGCGATCATGCGCGGCGCCGGGCGTTCGAGAAAGGGAAAGTCCTCCACGTCGCCCAGATGCAGCGACTTCATGCGCAGGATCACGCCGGCTAAGCTTGAGCGCAGGATCTCGGGATCGGTGTAGGGCGCGCGCTGGTTGAAGTCCTCTTCCGCATAGAGGCGGAAGCAGACGCCCGAGGAGACGCGACCGCAGCGGCCGGCGCGCTGGTTGGCCGCCGCGCGCGAGATGGCTTCCACCTGCAGCTGTTCGACCTTGTTGCGGTGGCTGTAACGCTTGATGCGGGCCAGTCCCGTGTCGATGACGTAGCGGATGCCCGGCACCGTCAGCGAGGTCTCGGCGACGTTGGTCGCCAGCACGACGCGACGCCCTTGATGCGGCGCGAAGACGCGGCTCTGCTCCTGCGCGGTCTGGCGCGCGAACAGCGGCAGCACTTCGAGCCCGGGTGGGTGGTGTTTGCGCAGCGCCTCCGCCGCCTCGCGGATCTCGCGCTCGCCGGGCAGGAACACCAGCACGTCGCCGGGGCCGGTGCGATGCGCCTCGTCGACGGCCTCGACGATGGCGTCGTTGATGTCCGTGTCCTTCTTCTCGTCGAAGGGGCGATAGCGCGTCTCGATGGGATACAGCCGACCCGACACCTCGATGATGGGCGCGCCGTCGAAGTGCTTCGAGAAGCGCTCGGCGTCGAGCGTCGCGGAAGTCACGATCAATTTCAAATCCCGCCGTCTCGCCAGCACCGACTTTAAGTAGCCCAGCAGGAAGTCGATGTTGAGCGAGCGTTCGTGGGCTTCGTCGATGATGAGGGTGTCGTATTGGCGCAGGAGCGGGTCGGTCTGCGTCTCGGCCAGCAGGATGCCGTCGGTCATCAGCTTGATGCTGCTTTCGGGCGAGGTTTTGTCGGCGAAGCGGATCTTGTAGCCGACGATCTTGCCCAGCTCGCTCTTCAGTTCCTGCGCGATGCGGCTGGCGGTGGCGCGCGCGGCGATGCGGCGCGGCTGGGTGTGGCCGATCAGCCCCGTGAGGCCGCGCCCCAGTTCCAGGCAGATCTTCGGCAGCTGGGTGGTCTTGCCCGAGCCGGTTTCGCCGCAGACGACCACGACCGGGTGCTGCTCGATGGCTTGCGCGATCTCGGCGCGGCGGGCGCTGACGGGCAGGGCCTCGTCATACGCGATGGCCGGGCGGGACGCCCGGCGGGCGGCGGCATCGAATCTCATTGCGGCCGACTGCGCGTTGCTTGGCGGCGAACATCAGGGGCGTCCATTGGCCGCCGCCCCCATCGACGCAGCAACCCTGAGATAGGGCTGCGCCATCTCCTCGATCTGGCGCGTGCGCGGGTTGGCCGGATCGCGGTTCCTGATGACTTCGATGTAGTGCGCAAGTTTGCGCGACAGCATGTCTTCCGGGGCGGCAGACTCGAGCCAATGCACGATCGCCAGGGCCGCGTTGAAAGTGATCGAAAGGTTGCGGGTGGTATCCGCCAGGCGCATGAACTCCACCATCGCCTCTTTCGGTTTGCCGCTCTTGGCCAGGGTAACCGCCTTGCGGTTGAGATCGGCCACGGCACGTTCGGTATCCAGCCGCATCGCTTCGGCCTCGCTGCCCAGTCCGCCATTCTCGAGGGTGCCGAGGATGCGGCGCGTCATCGATTCGTTGCCATGGTAGTCGGCCAGCACCTCCCTGGCGATTTCGCTGGCCTTCGCCTGGTCGCCGGCGGCGATCGCCACTTCCATCAGGCTCAGCTTCATCTCGTTGTCTATGACAGGCAGGTCCTTGACGGCCGCGCCGATCTGCTCGTAGAAGCGCGCGGTCTCGTTGCCGTTTCCTTTCAGCCTGGCCCGTGCGAACTGGGCCACCAGCTCGGCTACCTGGTAACCCGTCTGATCGCCGCCGGTATTGAGCTTGAGGTAGTAATCATTGAGCACCGAGATCAACTGGGTCAGGCGCTGGACATTGCCCTGGTCGGGGTTTTGCAGCAGCAGCGAGCCGAATCCGGCGAAGTCGCTCGGACTGACGGAGACCGAACCTGCGCCATGACTGAACATGCCTTCGTAAGCGGCAACGGCGTCCTGCGTATCGCCGATGTCGAGGGCCATGCGCACCACCTCGCGGTGCCGATGGATCGCGCGCGGGTTGCGGATCAACACTTCCTTCAACAAAGCGCGGGATTTTTGCGACGAACCCTTGACCTCATGGACGCGCGCCAGCAAATCGTGGGCCTGGGCAAAATCCCCGTTTTCGGCGACCAGCGATTCGAGGATGTCGCGCGATTCGTCGTAGCGATCGAGGTGGAAGCGCGCCCGCGCCAGGCCCATCTTCGCCCACGCCAGCCCGGGGTGGTCGATCAGCAGATTCTCGAAGTGGCGGATAACCTCCTCGTTGCGGCCTAATTTGAGCAGGCAGTCGCCGACCAGGCGCTGGCAGTCGAGGAGATAGGTCGAATCGGCATCCAGGAAGGCGCGCGCCGCCTCCATGCATTCCGAGTATTCCTGATCGTCGAACAGCTCGATCATGCCCTTGAGGGCCTGCTTGCGGATAATGGCCCTGGTCAGGCGCTCGGCCAGCAGCGAGGGCTTCATCGGCTTGAGCAGATAGTCGTCGGGGGCCAGCTCCGCCACGGCGAACACTTTCTCGTAAAGGCTCTCGCCCGTCACCATGATGAATACGCTGGCGCTCGGCAGCAGCTTGCGGTGGCGGCATTCCTCGAGCAGATGCTGGCCGTCCCGCGCCAAAGCGCGCTGGCCGCCCGACAGCGTCATATACTTGTCGAGCGACAGGATGTAGTCGCACAGCACGATGTCGAAGGATTCCTGATTGTTCAGGCGATAGATCGCGTCGCTGTAGCCGGCGGCCTCGGT
>CAZZFN010000162.1:0-3687 GCA_964653505.1 uncultured Methyloversatilis sp. | reverse complement strand
GGCAAGGATGTAGGGCGCGCGATTCTACCCGCAGAATCGCCGCAATGAAAGGCCCGGCGTTCAGCCTTGCGGCGCCAGCGTGTGTTCCACCAGGCGCACCCAGTAGCGGATGCCGGTTTCGATGATGCCGTCGTTGAAATCGTAGCGCGGGCCGTGCAGCATGCAGCCGCCTGCGCCGGGGCCATTGCCGAGCCAGACGTAGCAGCCCGGCACGACGCGCGCCAGATAGGCGAAATCCTCGGCGCCCATGCTCGGCTTGAGGTGCGTCGGCACCCGCTCCGCGCCGACCACCTGGCGCGCGACTGCGCGGCACACCGCGCTCGGCTGCGCGGCGTTGATGGTCGGCGGGTAGCCGCGCTCGTAGCGCAGCGCGACGCGCACGCGGTGCAGGGCCTCGATGCCGGTGCAAATCCGGCCGAGCCCCTCCTGCAGCGCATCCTGCAGTTCGGGCCGGAAGCAGCGCACCGTCCCGCCCAGCACGGCCTGCTCGGGCAGGATGTTGTCGGCATGACCGGCATGGAAGCGCGTCACGCTGACCACGGCGGCATCGAGCGGATCGGTGGCCCGGCTGACCAGCGCCTGGACGGCCTGCACCAGGTCCGCGCCGGCCAGCACCGCGTCGGCGCCCTGGTGGGGCATCGCGGCATGGGCGCCGCGCGCCTCGATGGCGATCTCGAACCGGTCGGCGCCGGCCATCACCGGCCCTTCCGTCACGGCGATGCTGCCGGCCGGCAGACCGGGCCAGTTGTGCAGGCCGAACACCATCTGCATCGGAAAGCGCTCGAACAGCCCCTCCTCGACCATCAGCCGGCCGCCGCCCTCGTGCTCCTCGGCCGGCTGGAAGATGAAATAGACGGTGCCGTCGCAGTTCGCCCGCCCCTCGTTGCGCAGTGCGACGAGCGCCTCGGCGGCGCCCAGCAGCATCGCCGTGTGGCCGTCGTGGCCGCAGGCGTGCATGCGTCCGGGATGGCGCGAGCGGTGCGCAAAATCGTTGAGCTCCGGCAGGGGCAGCGCGTCCATGTCGGCGCGCAGGCCGACGGCGCGCCGGCTGTCGCCCAGTTCGAGGCGCGCCACCACGCCGGTTTTCGCGATCCCTTCGAACACCTCGATGCCGAGCTTTTTCAGGTGTGCTGCCACCACGCCCGCGGTGCGCGTCTCTTCGAAAGCCAGTTCCGGGTGGGCATGCAGGTCGCGGCGCAGCGCGCCGATGCGCGCGGCGAGTTCGGGCAGGAAAGTCGGGTTCATGATCGGTTCCTCGCGGCAGGCGAGCACTCTATCACCTACAATCCCGGCCATGCGCACCGCCCTCCTGCTCGCTCCCGCGCTGCGCGCGCTCGAAGCGCGGCATGCCGCCGCGACCCCGCCGCTCATGGAGCGCGCCGGCGCCGCCGCGGCCCGCAGCGCGCTCGCCCTGCTGACGGGGCGCGCGCTCGTCCTCGCCGGGCCGGGCAACAACGGCGGCGATGCCTTCGTGGTCGCGCGCCGGCTCAAGGAAGCGGGCCACGCGCCGGTCGTGCTGTTTGCCGGCGAACCGCAGCGGCTGCCCGCGGACGCGCGCGCCGCCCACGCCGCCTGGCTCGCCGCCGGCGGCCGTTGCGTTGCCGAGTATCCGGCCGGCCGATTCGGCCTGATCGTCGACGGGCTGTTCGGCATCGGCCTGACGCGCGCCATCGAGGGCGACTACGCCCGCTGGATCGAACGGGCCAACGCCGGCGGCAGCCCCATCCTCGCCCTCGACACGCCCAGCGGCCTGGACGCGCTGACCGGTCGGCTCGCCGGCCCGGCGATCCGGGCGACCCGCACCGTCAGCTTCGTCGCCCTGAAGCCCGGCCTGCTCACCGGCGACGGCCCCGACTGCTGCGGCGAGATCGAAGTCTGCGACCTCGGCATCGACGTCGGCGCGGGCGACGGCAGCACGATCGCCATCGAGACGTTCCGCGCCGGCCTGCGGCCGCGCCCGCGCAACAGCCACAAGGGCAGCTTCGGCAGCGTGGCGATCCTCGGCGGCGCGTCCGGCATGGCCGGCGCCGCGCTGCTCGCGGGCCGCGCCGCATTGAAGCTGGGCGCCGGGCGGGTCCATCTCGGCATGCTCGCAGCACTCGCCATCGACCCCGCGCAGCCCGAGCTGATGCTGCGCACGGCCGATGAAGCCCTGGGGCTCGCCAGCGTGCTGGCCATCGGTCCGGGGCTCGGCCAGTCCATGCAGGCCGGCGAACTGCTTGCGCGAGCGATCGGCAGCCCGCTGCCGCGCGTCATCGACGCCGACGGCCTCAACCTGCTGGCGCAATCCCCCTTGCTGCAGCGGGAATGTGCCGTCTCGCCAGCGCCGACTTTCATCACGCCTCACCCCGCCGAAGCGGCACGGCTGCTGGGCAGCACGACGGAAGCGGTGCAAGCGGACCGCGTTGCTGCGGCCCTTGAACTGGCCAGGCGCCTCAATGCCCATGTCGCCTTGAAAGGCTGCGGCACGATCGTCGCCGCGCCCGACGGGCGCTGGTTCGTCAACACGAGCGGCAATCCCGGCCTGGCCAGCGCGGGCAGCGGCGACGTGCTGACCGGCATGCTCGCCGCCCTGCTCGCCCAGCACTGGCCGCCGCTCGAAGCCATGCTCGCCGCGGTGCATCTGCACGGCGCTGCCGCCGATGCCTGCATTGCCGCCGGCCAGGGACCCATTGGCCTGACCGCCGGCGAACTCATCGATCCCGCGCGCCGTATTCTGAACGACTGGACAACACCATGACCTTCCCGCCCGATCTCGCCGCCGAAGTCGAACGCAACGTGCAGGCCGCGCTGGCCGAGGACATCGGCAGCGGCGACCTGACCGCCCTGCTCGCCCCCGCCGGACGCGGCGCCGCCGGCATGGTCGTCACGCGCGAGGACGCCGTGCTGTGCGGCACGGCCTGGTTCGACGCCTGCCTGCGGCGGCTCGATCCGCACGCGCGCATCGACTGGCTGGCGCAGGACGGCGCGCGCATCGCGGCCGGCCAGACGGTCTGCGCGATTGCGGCCGAAACGCGCGCGCTGCTCACCGGCGAGCGCAGCGCGCTCAATTTCCTGCAGCTGCTGTCGGGCGTCGCGACCCAGACGCGCCGCTATGTGGACGCCGTCGCCGGCACGCGCGCGCAGATCGTCGACACGCGCAAGACCCTGCCCGGCCTGCGGCTCGCCCAGAAATACGCCGTCAAGTGCGGCGGCGGCGCCAATCACCGCCTCGGCCTCTACGACGGCATCCTGATCAAGGAGAACCACATCATCGCGGCCGGGAGCGTCACCGCCGCGTTCGAACGCGCGCGCACCATCGCGCCGCCCGGCGTCTTCATCCAGATCGAGGTCGAGACGCTCGAACAACTGGCCGAAGCCCTCGACGCCGGCGCCAGGATGATCCTGCTCGACAACATGGACCTGCACCGCATGCGCCAGGCCGTCGGTCTCACCGCCGGCCGCGCCGCGCTCGAAGCCTCCGGCGGCGTGCGCCTCGACGGGGTGCGCGCCATCGCCGAGACGGGCGTCGACCGCATCTCGATCGGCACGCTGACCAAGGACGTGCGCGCCACCGACTACTCGCTGCGGCACAGCGAAGGCTGCTAGAATCCGCCTCCTGCCGCAACCCGGCCGCGGAGAGGTGGATGAGCGGTTTAAGTCGCACGCCTGGAAAGCGTGTTTAGGGTAATACCCTAACGCGGGTTC
>CAZZFN010000161.1:0-3817 GCA_964653505.1 uncultured Methyloversatilis sp. | reverse complement strand
GTCGAGGCGCGGGTGCAGTTCTCCCTGCGCCTGGAGCTGGCCCGATGAGCCGCCGTTGCTGCGGCCTATCCCCAGGCGGGCGACGGCACGACCATCGCGGTGATCGACAATGGCATCAACTTCGGCCTGCCGGTTTTCGGCGCGTGCACCGCTCCCGGCATGCCGGCGGGCTGCAAGGTGGTGGCTTCTGTCAATTTCGGCACCGGCACGTCCGACACGTCGCACGGCACCAATGTCTCGGCGATCGTGCTGGGCGTGGCGCCCGGCGCGCGCATCGCGATGCTCAACGCGTTTTCCGGCGGTTCAGCCACCAGCGCCGCCATCATCGCCGCAATCGACTGGGCGGTCTACCATCGACCGGTGCATAACATCGTGTCCATCAACATGAGCCTGGCCCAGATCAATTTCTGGTACTACCAGCCCTGCGAAAGTTCCAACGAGTTCCTCACCCCCGTCGCGACGGCGCGCGCCGCAGGCATTGCCGTCGTCGCGGCGACGGGCAACATGGCCGTCAAGACCGGCCTGCCGAAGCCTGCATGCACGCCGGGCGTGGTATCCGTCGGGGCGGTCTATGATGCGAACCTGGGCAGCGTCGGGGCAGGCTTCTGCAGCGATGCGACGACCTCGGTCGATAAGGTAGCCTGCTTCTCGAACAGCGCCAGCTATCTGACGTTGCTGGCGCCGGGGGCGTTGATCACCGCGGCCGGGATCGGCATGATGGGCACCTCGCAGGCCTCTCCGCATGTGGCGGGCGCATTCGCCGTGTTGCGTTCCCTCCATCCTGGCGAGTCGCTCGGCCAGCTCGAGACACGGCTCACATCGAGCGGGACGCCGATCACCGACACCGCCAACGGCGTGGTGACGCCACGGCTGGCGCTGCTCCCGGCCGCACGCCCCGCCAACGATCCGTTCGCGGCGGCGGCGGCTCTCGCGGGAACGGCGGGGAGCGTCGGTGCGTCGAACCTGCTGGCCAGCAAGGAAGCGGGCGAGGCGAATCACGCCGGCAATTCCGGAGGGCGCTCCCTGTGGTGGCGATGGACGGCCGCCTCCGCCGGACAGATGCAGGTCGACACGCACGGCAGCAGTTTCGACACCCTGCTGGCGGTGTATGCCGGCAATGGCCTGAGTGCGCTGACTCCGGTGGCTGCCAACGACAACGATCCCGAGGGCGTCGGAGGAAGCAGCCGCGTTCTGTTCCAGGCGGTCGCCGGGCGCGAATACCGCATCGCCGTGGATGGCTTCGCCGCCGCGGCGGGCGCGGCGACTCTGAACTGGTATTTGAATCCGGCCGCCCAGGCCAACCTGTCCATCGCCGTCCATGCCGCCCCGAGCGGCAGCGACACCGCCGGCTACGACATCGTGGTCGGCAATGCCGGGCCACAGGAGGCGACCGGGGTGAGCGCGCGGATCGATCTGCCGGACAACGCCGTCTTTCTTTCCGCCTCGCCGCAATGCGCCCTGAATGGCGCCCAGGTGCAGTGCGCCCTCGGCAGCCTGGCCAGCGGCGCCCAGGTGTCGCTGACCCTGCAGTTGCGCTGGCTGCCGGGCGTCAGCCAGACCATCGCGGCAAGCGTCGCATCCGACCTGCCCGATCCCCAGGGGGGAGACAATACCCTGACGGTCGCCGTTTCTTGGGGCGAAGGCGAGAATGCCGATGTGCCGGTCCTGCCGCTGTGGGCGCTGGCCATGACGGTCATGCTGTTCGGTGGCCTGATCGCACGCCATCGGCGCAATACCGTCAAACCCTGATGCGACCGATCGGCCGGATGCGGAATGACCGATGATTCGCCACTCCCCTACCGGGGTTCCCTATCTTCCTGACGGCACCGTCGCCGCACCGCCGGCTGCAGTCGATCGGCCGCAACCGGTCTGGCGTGCCCTGCTGATTTTTTTCGTCGCCTTCGGGCTGTTGCAGTGGGGCTGGGGTCTGGCCCGCGACAGCTGGATCGAACGACTGGTGATCCACGAAGCCACCGTCAAGCCGGCCGCAGCCCTGGTACGCCTGCTGACGCCGGAGGTGCCGGCGCGCGGGGTCGGCCCCAGCATAAAGGCGCCGGGCGGGGGCCTGAACATCCTCAACGGCTGCGAGGGAACCGAGGTGATGTTTCTCCTGATGGCGGCCTTTGCGGCGGTTCGCCTTTCCTGGCGGCGGCGGGTCTGGGGACTGGCGCTGGGACTGGCCCTGGTTTTCGCGCTCAACCAGGCGCGTGTCCTGGCGCTCTTCTACGCGTTTCGCACCGACCGGTCGCTGTTCGACATCCTGCACACCACCATTCTGCCCGTGGCGCTGGTGGCGTTGAGCCTCGTGTACTTCCATGCCGTCCTCTCGCTCGAGCGAAAACGACTGGCCTGATGTGCGCCAGTTCCTGCCCAGGATGGCGCTGGCGATCCTTGTCGTCCTGGTCGTCGCCATACTCGGCGGCCGTGCGCTGGTGGAGGCGCAGCTGCCGGTCACCCGGGCGCTGCTCGAGCAGATCGACGACCGCTTCGCGATTCTTCATCTGGGCATCGACAGGAACGCCCAGGACACGGTGATCCGCTTGCGCGTCAATCCTGTCCGGCCGATCGCGCTGGGCGCCCACGTGAGCCGGCCCCATCCGCAAGGCTGGCTGGAGGTGACGACCACGGTCGGCACGATGCTGCAACCGCTGGTCCTTGCGCTCGCCATCGCGACCGCCTGGCCGTCGACATGGCGCGCGCGCATGCGCGCCGGCGCGCTCGCGCTCGTCCTGTCGCTGACTTTCCTGGCGGTCGACGTGCCCATGACTTTGCATGCCTACGTCTGGGACATGCTGGTGTTTCACTTCGACCCGCAGCGCTTTTCTCCCCTGATGGCGGTGCATGGATTTCTCACCGGCGGCGGTCGACTCGCCCTCGGCGCAGTGTTCGGTGCGCTCGCCGTCTTCTTCGCAACGTGCGGCGGCGCACGCGAGTAGCCTCCGGGAACCCTCGTCGGGAGGTCTGCGCGAAGCTACAAAATCCGTGCCGGAACTCCAGCCGCCGTTCTGCCTGGCGGCACATCGACGAGCACTACCGCATTCGCTCCGATTTTCGCGTGATCGCCGATGACGACCGGCCCGATAATCTTCGCGCCCGCGCCGATATCGACGTGCCCGCCGATAGCCGGCGGCGGCCCGCCGGCGCGGGTTCCGATCGTGACCTGCTGGAAGATCAGACAATTCGGGCCAATGGTCGCATCGGGATGAATCACGATGCCATTCGGGTGCGGAATCAGCAAGCCGCCTCCCAATCGGACATTGAGCGGAATGTCGGCGCCGGTCACGATACTCCACCAGCGATGGCGAAGGATCGCCAGCCTTGCGCCAAACCATGCCGGCAAACCGCGACGCGCCCGATGGCGCTGATAGGATCGGATGCTGGCCAGCAGCGACCTGCCTGGCGACCAGGCCAGCATCGACTTCGTCTCGCGCGACCAGTCCGGCGCCTCGGCGGAGATTCCGTCGCCTGCCAGGGAAGGCGAGGAAAAGCCGAGGGGGGCGGTCACAGCACCTCCGCCGCGTGATCGGCCAGCCGCGAGCGCTCGCCGCGCTGCAAGGTGATGTGTCCCGAGTGGCGCCAGCCCTTGAAGCGGTCGACGGCGTAGGTCAGGCCGGAGGAGCCTTCGGTGAGATAGGGGGTGTCGATCTGCGCGATGTTGCCCAGGCAGATCACCTTGGTGCCCGGCCCGGCGCGCGTGATCAGCGTCTTCATCTGCTTGGGCGTGAGGTTCTGCGCCTCGTCGATGATCAGGAACTTGTTGATGAAGGTGCGGCCGCGCATGAAGTTGAGCGACTTGATCTTGATGCGGCTGCGGATC
>CAZZFN010000160.1:0-3834 GCA_964653505.1 uncultured Methyloversatilis sp. | reverse complement strand
CGACCCGGAACTGCTCACCCTGCGCGCCCTGCGCCTGATCGGCGAAGCCGACGTGCTGGTCTATGACCAGCTCGTCTCCGACGCCATCCTGACGCTGGTCAATCCGGCCGCGGAGCGCATCTACGCCGGCAAACAGCGCGGCAACCATGCCGTGCCGCAGGAAGACCTCAACCTGATGCTGGTGCGGCTCGCCAGGCAGAACCGGCGCGTCGTGCGCCTCAAGGGCGGCGACCCGTATACCTTCGGGCGCGGCGGCGAAGAGGTGGAAACCCTGCGCGAAAACGGCGTGCCCTTCGAGGTGGTGCCGGGCATCACCGCCGCGGCCGGGGTGGCCGCCTACGCCGGCATGCCGCTCACCCATCGCAACTACGCCCAGGCCTGCGTCTTCGTCACCGGCCACCTCAAGGACGGCAGCATGAATCTCGACTGGCCCGGCCTCGCGCGCCGCCGCCAGACCGTGATCATCTACATGGGGCTGCACGGCCTCGCCTACCTGTGCGAGCAGCTCATGGCGCACGGCCTGCCCGCCGACTGGCCGGCCGCGATCGTCCAGCAGGGCACCACGCCGCAGCAGCGCACCGTCACCGGCACGCTCGCCACGCTGCCCGCCCTGGCCGAAGCTGCCCATCTGAAGGCGCCAACCCTGATCGTCGTCGGCGAGGTCGTCACGCTCCGGGACAAGCTGGCCTGGTTCGCAGAACGCTGAACCCGGCGAGGATACGGCGCCTCGCCCGAGGTCGCGATGCGGCATTAACCGCGTCATCGACGTGGAATTTTTGGGCCGAGCAAGGGCTTTTTCGCTCCAATACTCTCAAGATCGGGACCGCGACGACCGTTATATCGTCGCGGAACATGGAACATCACGACAACGAAGCCCAATTCATCGATATCGACGACCTGCGCGTCGGCATGTACGTCCATATCGATCTGGGTTGGATCCGCCACCCCTTCGCTCTCAACAGCTTCAAGATCGCCTCGCGCGATCAGATCGACACGCTGATCCGGCTGGGCGTCAGGCGCATCCGCTGGTCCCCGGAGAGAAGCGATCCCGTGCCGGGCAGCGAGCCCGCTGCCGGTTCCGGCCAGGCCCAGGCAAAAATCGGCGCCGACCCGACGGCGCCTGCCGATGCCGCTCCCGAAGAGGGAACGAGTGCGCACCAGGCCATCGCCGCGACGGTCGCGGCAGAGGTGGCCGCCCGCGCCGAGGAACGCCGCCAGCGCAGGGAAAGGCTGGAAGCGCAAAATGCCAGTCTGGAAGTCTGCGAGCGCGAGTTTGCCTCCGCCTCGCGCACCTATCGCCAGGTGATCGACCTGGCGAGCATCCAACCGGAAACGGCCCGAGAGCAGGCCCAACAAATGGTCGACGCCATGGTCGGCAAGATCGCCGGCCAGGAGGAGACCGCCATTCGCCTGCTTTCCGAGAGCGTCGGCGAGCGCGCCGCCCAGCATTCGATCAATGTCACGGTGATTTCGCTGCTGCTCGGCAAGACCCTCGGCCTGGATGCCGCCCGGCTCGACATGCTCGGCGCAGGAGCGCTGCTGCACGACATCGGGCTGACCGCCCTGCCGGAACGGCTGCGCTGGCTGGACAAGCAGTTCTCCTCGGCCGAGCGCCGCCTCTACCAGGAACACGTCGCGCACGGCGTCGCCCTGTGCACGCGCATGAAACTGCCGCCCGAGCAGCTGGCGATCGTCGCCCAGCACCACGAGCTCGCCGATGGGCGCGGCTATCCGAACCAGCTCGTCGGCGAGCAGATCGCGCCGCTGGCGCGCATCGTCGGGCTGGTCAACCTCTACGACAACCTCTGCAACCCCGCCAACCCCACCCAGGCCGTCACGCCGCACGAGGCGCTGGCGCTGATCTTCGCCCAGATGCGCCACCAGTTCGACACCAAGGTGCTGATGCCCTTCATCCGCATGATGGGGGTCTATCCCCCCGGATCGGTGGTCGAACTGACCGACGCCCGCCTGGCCCTGGTGGTCTCGGTCAATGCGGCGCGCCCGCTCAAGCCGAATGTGGTCGTCTACGAGCCGCGCGTGCCGCGCGACGAGGCGCTCGTCGAGGATCTCGAACAGGCCGGCCACCTGGGCGTCCGGCGCAGCCTGCGGCCGGTGCAGCTGCCGAAAGCGGCCTTCGATTATCTCTCGCCGCGCCAGCGCATCTGCTATTTCTTCGAACGCGCCCGCAGCGCCAGCGAGCTGGCCACATGAAAGACCGCATCTGGCAACCGCTGATCGAAGGCATGATCGAGGCCGTCTGGATCGTCGACGCTCTCGAGTTGCGCGTGCTGGCGGTCAATCGGGTCGCCGCCGATCTGCTCGGCATGCCCGCCGACGACATCGTCGGCAGACCGGTCGTCGACCTCGCCGCGACCCCGGAAGACGTGTATTTCTGGGAGGATGTCGCCGCCGGCCTGACGGACCGCATCCTGTCGGAAACCCTGCTGGTGCGCGCCAACGGCACCACCGTGCCGGTCGAGCGCCGCGTCAGCCGCGTCACCCTCAACGACGCCGCCGCCATCTTCGTCGTCGGCATCCGCGATCAGTCCGAGGAACGGCGCATCGAGGGCGAACTGGAAAAACTGGTCGCCGAATTGCGCGCCACCCTCGAATCGACCGCCGACGGCATCCTCGTCACCGATCTCGACGGCTCGATCCGCGGCTACAACCAGCGCTTCGCCGATCTGTGGGGCCTGCCGCAGGAACTCATGACCCAGCGCAACGACGCCGCCATCCATGCCTGGATGGCGCAGAACGTCGTCGATGTCACCACCTACGCCGCGCGTCTCGCCGCCATCTCGCGCGCCCCCCTGCTCGAGGCCAGCGACACCCTGCTGCTGCGCAACGGCAAGATTCTGGAGCGCGTCACCCTGCCGCAATATGCGCGCGGCCGGCCGATCGGCCGCGTCTACTCCTACCGCGACATCACCCAGCGGATTTCCGACGAAGCGCGCCTGCAGCTGGCCGCCAAGGTGTTCGAAGCCAGCCTCGACGCGATCTTCGTCACCGACCCGGAGCTCGACCTGGTCATCGTCAACCCCGCCTGCGAGAAACTTACCGGCCTGGCCGCGGACGCACTGCTCGGCAGGAATGTCTTCGACATTCTTTCCGACATGGTTTCGCGCGAACACTTCGCCGCCCAGGTGGAAGCGCAGCTGCAGCTCCAGGGGTACTGGGAGGGCGAAGCCTGGCATCGCAACCACACCGGCAGCACCCTGCCCTGCCAGGCCTCCCTGGTGCGCGTGCTGGACGGCAAGGGCGCATTGATGCACTACATCGGCTTCTTCAAGGATCTTTCGGAAACCGTCAATGCGCGCAAACGCATCGAGGAACTGGCCTACACCGACGCCCTGACCGGCCTGCCGAACCGCCTGACCCTGACCGAGCGCATCGAATTCGCCCTCGGTCTCGCCCATCGCGAGAAAGTCGGCTTTGCCCTGCTGTTCCTCGACCTCGACCGCTTCAAGCACATCAACGACTCGCTCGGCCACATGTTCGGCGACCGCGTCCTGGTCGAAGTCGCCCAGCGCATCAAGGACTGCCTGCGCCAGGTCGACACCGCCGCGCGGCTGGGAGGCGACGAATTCCTCATCCTGCTGCACAAGACCGAGGAACGCGGCGCCGAGATCATCGCGCGCCGCATCCTCAATCGCCTGGCGCAACCCTTCGTGCTCGACGGGCTCTCCTTCACCGTCACCTGCAGCATCGGCATCGCCCTCTATCCCGACGACGGCCAGACCATGGACGACCTGATCAAGAACGCCGACGCCGCGATGTATCACGTCAAGGAGCGCGGCCGCGCCGGCTTCCGCTTCTACCAGCGCCAGATGAACG
>CAZZFN010000159.1:0-3841 GCA_964653505.1 uncultured Methyloversatilis sp. | reverse complement strand
CAGTTCGTCTTCCACGCCCTGCAGCGCGCGCTGGCGGAGCCGCTGGCGGCCGCGACGCCGCGTGCCGTCCTGCCAGCGCCGACTTTCGTGCCGCAACAGTTGTCGATGCGCGAACCCGAAGCCGCCGCCTATCTCGATTTCGCGCGGCAGGCTTTTTCCGCCGCCGTCCCGCCAGCGCCGACCAGCCCGCAGGGCGCAGGACGCCGCGAAGCGGCGGTCCCGAGCAACGCGAGGGATGGGGCAACGCCCCACACTTTCGACGCCGCCGCGCATCCGCTCGGCTACGCGCTCGCGCAGCTGCACGGCATCTACATCCTCGCGCAGAACGCCGGGGGGCTCGTGCTCGTCGACATGCACGCTGCCCACGAGCGCATCCTCTACGAGAAGCTCAAGACCAGTACCGACGCTCGCCCCGCGACGCAGACCCTGCTCGTCCCGGTGCTGTTCGGCGCCAGCGCCGGCGAACGCGCCACGGCCGAGGACCATGCCGACACCTTCGCGCAGCTGGGCTTCACGCTCGCCGCGGTCGGCCCGGAACAGCTCGCCGTGCGGGCCGTCCCCGCGCTGCTCGCCGGCGGCGACATCGTGGCGCTGGTGCGCGCCCTGCTCGGCGACTTGGCCGAACAGCCGGCCAGCCGCGTGCTCGAACAGCGTCGCAACGAAATCCTCGCCACCCTGGCCTGCCACGGCGCGGTGCGCGCCAACCGCAACCTCACCCTCCCTGAAATGAACGCGCTGCTACGCGAGATGGAAGCCACCGAACGCGCCGACCAGTGCAACCACGGCCGGCCGACCTGGGTGCAGTTCTGGCTTGCCGACTTCGACCGCCTCTTCATGCGCGGGAAGTAAAGGCGGCATCCGGCTGCAGCCCTCGGCCGCGTCAGGCCGGGGCCGGGGCGTTCGGGGCTGCGCCCGGCGAGCCGTCGTCGGCCGCGGGCTTGGCCGGCTGGGAGGACGACTTGGGCGGACGCGGATCCCTGCCTGCCATGATGTCGTTGATCTGGTCGGCGTCGATGGTTTCCATTTCGAGCAGCGCCTTGGTCATGGCTTCGACCTTGTCGCGGTTTTCCTCGAGCAGACGGCGGGCGAGCGCATACTGCTCGTCGATGATGCGCCGCACTTCGGCGTCGACCTTCTGCATGGTGGCCTCGGACACGTTCTTGTGCGTCGTGATCGAGCGGCCGAGGAAGATTTCGCCCTCTTCCTCGCCATAGACCATCGGCCCGAGCGCTTCGGACATGCCCCACTGCGTCACCATGCGGCGCGCCAGATCGGTGGCGCGCTGGAAGTCGTTCGAAGCGCCGGTGGTCATCTGGTGCATGAAGATTTCCTCCGCCAGCCGGCCGCCGAACAGCACGCAGATGGTGTTGAGCAGGCGCTCGCGGTCCTGGCTGTAGCGGTCTTCGGTCGGCAGCTGCATCGTCACGCCGAGGGCTCGCCCTCTCGGAATGATCGTCACCTTGTGCACCGGGTCGGTCTTGGGCAACAGTTTGGCGACCACGGCGTGGCCAGACTCGTGGTAGGCGGTGTTCCTGCGCTCTTCCTCGGGCATGACCATCGAGCGGCGCTCGGCGCCCATCATGATCTTGTCCTTGGCGCGCTCGAAATCGTCCATATCCACCAGGCGCTTGCTGGCGCGCGCGGCGAACAGCGCGGCTTCATTCACCAGGTTGGCCAGATCGGCGCCCGAGAAGCCGGGACAGCCGCGCGCCAGCACCGAGGCATCGACGTCGGTCGACAGGGGAACCTTGCGCATGTGCACCTTGAGGATCTGCTCGCGGCCGCGGATGTCGGGCAGGGGCACGACCACCTGGCGGTCGAAACGGCCCGGACGCAGCAGCGCCGGGTCGAGCACGTCGGGCCGGTTGGTCGCGGCGATGACGATCACGCCGGACGAAGCCTCGAAACCGTCCATCTCGACGAGCAGCTGGTTGAGCGTCTGCTCGCGCTCGTCGTTGCCGCCGCCCAGACCGGCGCCGCGCTGGCGGCCGACCGCGTCGATCTCGTCGATGAAGATGATGCAGGGCGAGGCCTTCTTGGCCTGCTCGAACATGTCGCGCACCCGCGCCGCGCCGACGCCGACGAACATCTCGACGAAGTCGGAGCCGGAAATCGAAAAGAAGGGCACCTTGGCCTCGCCGGCGATGGCGCGCGCCAGCAAGGTCTTGCCGGTGCCCGGCGAGCCGACCATCAGCACGCCGCGCGGAATGCGTCCGCCCAGCTTCTGGAACTTGGAAGGATCGCGCAGGAAGTCGACCAGCTCGGAAACTTCCTCCTTGGCCTCGTCGCACCCGGCGACGTCCGCAAAGGTGACGGTGTTGTTGTTTTCGTCGAGCACGCGCGCCCGGCTCTTGCCGAAGGAGAAGGCGCCGCCGCGCCCGCCGCCCTGCATCTGGCGCATGAAGAAGATCCACACGCCGATCAGCAGCAGCATCGGGAACCACGAGACGAAGATGTTCATCAGGAAGGATTGCTCTTCCTCGGGCTTGGCGACGATCTTCACGTTGTATCTGAGCAGGTCGGAGACCATCCACAGGTCGGCCGGCGCGTGGGTCGTCAGTTTCTTGCCCTCGACCGTCGTCGCGTCGAGCGTGCGGCCCTGGATCACCACCTGGGCGATCCTGCCCTGCCGCACTTCGTCCAGGAAAGCGGAGTAATCCAGAGTGTTCTGGGGCGTCTGGCGCGTGTTGAACTGGTTGAACACCGTCATCAGGACAATGCCGATGACCAGCCAGATCGCCATGTTTTTGAACATATTATTCAAGCTTCAGCCTCTCTTTCGTCTTCAAGCGCCCGATTCTATGTCAACCGCTTTTTCCTCGCCAGCAGATACAGCTCGGCGCTGCGGTCGCGCGACGCGGCTGGCTTGCGCGTCGCCAGCGTCTCGAACGCCGCCTGCATCTCCTTGCGCAACTCCATGAAACCCGCGCCCTGAAAGACCTTGACCAACAAATCGCCGCCAGGTTTCAAATACTGCCGAGAAAAATTTAGCGTCAGCTCGGCAAGGTAGATGACCTGGGCACTGTCGGTGGCCGCGATACCCGTCATGTTGGGCGCCATGTCCGATAAAACAAGGTCGGCCTGCCGTCCCGCCAGCGCCGACTTCAACTGTTCCAGCACCGCATCCTCGCGGAAGTCGCCCCGGATGAATTCGACGCCGGGCATCGGTTCGAAATCCAGCAGGTCGAGCGCGATCAGCCGCCCGCCCGGCTGGATGCGCTTCACCGCATACTGGCACCAGCTGCCGGGCGTCGCGCCGAGGTCGACGACGGTCATGCCCGGCTTGAGGAGTTTGTCCTTCTCGTCGATCTCCTTGAGCTTGAACGCCGCGCGCGAGCGCCAGCCCTCTTTCTGCGCCTGCCGGACGTAGGGATCGTTCGCGTGCTCGTGCATCCACGCCCTGCTTTTCTTTTTCTGCCGGGTTGTCCAGCTCATCTAGAATCCGTCCATGAACGCAATTTACACGCAACCAAGCCCCACCGAAGTCCGCGCGCTGCGCGCCGCCGCGCATCATCTCAACCCGACCGTCGCCATCGCCGGCAACGGCCTGACGCCCAACGTCCTCAAGGAAATCGATGTCTCGCTCAAGGCCCACGCGCTGATCAAGGTCAAGCTCCACGGCATCGAGCGCGAAGAGCGCGTCGCCCTGCTCGAACAGATCTGCGCCGAACTCGACTGTGCGCCCGTGCAGCACATCGGCAACATCCTCGTCCTCTGGCGGCCGAAACCGGAAGGCGCGGAAGAAGACGCCAGGCCCGGCCGCCGCCGCGCCCCCGCCCCCAAGACCAAGAAGCAGGCCGCCGCCGCGCTGGAAAAGAAGGCGCGCAAGTAGCACTGTGCC
>CAZZFN010000158.1:0-3868 GCA_964653505.1 uncultured Methyloversatilis sp. | reverse complement strand
GCATCTCGTTCATCGCGTGCAGGATGCGGCGCTGCACGGGCTTCAGGCCGTCCTCCACCTGGGGCAGGGCGCGCGATTTCACCACGCTCATGGCATAAGCCAGGTAGGCGCGCTCGGCGTAGGAATCGAGGGGCAGGGCGTCTTCCGGGAAAGTCGGCGAAGAAGCCGCGAGCAGCGGAGGGGGACCCGCCGGAGGCGGGGGCGAAGCGACCGCGAGCGGCGCCGGGACGGCGGGCGGCGGGGGCGAGACGGCTGCGAACAGGTCGGGGGTTTCGTGGGGCATGCGGCGGATGGGGGAATTCACCAGGGAAACAAGGTGCCGGCATCCACCTGACACTCGGGCAGCAAGCGGGGGGCGATCCGACCCGAGGCGACCGTGGTGCGCTCGGCGTAATCGCCGCTTTCGGGTTGCGGCGAGCGGCAGATTTCGACCTGGCGGGTGTCGAGGTCGATCAGCCAGACCTCGACGACGCCGTGACGGGCGTAGAGGGGCAGCTTCACTTCGCGGTCGAAGCGGGCCGATGCGTCGCCCACTTCGATGAGCAGCAAGACATCCGCCGCTTCGGGATGGGCGGCGGCGTAGAAGTCGTCGCGGGGCTTGAGCAGCATCAGGTCGGGTTGGGGTTCCGAGCGGGCGTCGAGGTGTAACGGGTCTTGCACTTTGACGATGGCCTGGTTCTCGGCGATGCAGTTCAGCAATCGGTTCAGCAATCGGGTGACGACGCTTGCGTGCCTGCTTCCAGTCGGTGCCATATCCACAATCTCCCCGTCGATCAGTTCCACGTGGTCGTCTTCGCCGAAGATTCCCGCTTCGGCCATCTTGCGATATTCCCAGACACTGACGCGGTGACGCACCTGCGCCATCAGTTCGCTCATGTTTCCCATGATCGTCCCCTCATGAAAAGTGCTGCGCAATCATACAACTGCCGTCCCGCCGAGGCCGACTTTCATTCACGCGTTACGGGAGCTTCTCATCGACCACCAGCGGGTTGGTGCAGGCCAGTTGCGGAAAGCGGCTGAAGTTGCGGTCGGCCGTCCATAGCTTTTTCACGCCATGCTGTTGGCACAGGGCGGCAATCCGCGCATCATGCACCTGCGGGCCGGCAATGCGGCCTTGGGCGATCAGGCCGCGCAGTTCCTGCCAGTGCATGTCGGATTCGCCGAGCAGCACCAGAGTGGGCGATTCCAGCCAGGTGTCGATTTGGTCGAGAGCGAGGTCGACGGGTGTGGGCGGCGCATAGATGCGCGGGTGGGTGACGATGGCGTAGAACTCATGAACGCAGGGCCACGGAACCGCCCACGGCAGCTGGTTGTTGGCCAGCGATTCGATGCACTCGAGGGCGCGCAGGTGGAAAGGCGAATCCTCCCGGTGGGCATACACCAGCAGATTGGTGTCGATGGCGATCATCCGCCATGATCCTCGTAAATCATTTCGCGCACACGATCCCAACCGGCGCCGCGCATGCCGGGTTGCAAACCAGCGCCCTTGAATGTGGCGCGCCGCAGGCGGAATTCGGCGGCTTGCGGCTTGTTCTCGACGACGTGTCGCAAGCCTTGCTCGATCAGGCTGCGTAGTGTCGTTCCCTGACTGGCGGCAAGGCGTCTGGCCTGCATCAGCAGGGGATCCGCAATCTCGATGGTCGTCTTCATGGTCGTATGGCTATAGAGATATGGTCACCCATATCGTATCGTATGGCTGCCCGTGTTTCAAGTTCACACATCCGCCTCTGCCAGATGGCCGCGCGCTTCCATCCAGGCGCGCCGGCCGGCGGCCTCGCCCTTGCCCATCAGCAGGTTGAAGAGTTTCAGGGTGTCCTCATGCGCTTCGCTACGCTCGAACACCGGCAGCACGCGGCGCGTCGCCGGGTCCATCGCGGTTTCGCGCAGCTGCTCGGGGTTCATCTCGCCCAGGCCCTTGAAGCGGCCGACCTCGATCTTGTCGGGCGCGAAGCCTTCCTTGGCGAGGCGGTCCTTGATGGCGGCGAGCTCGCCGTCGTCCAGCGCGTAGAGCCGCTTGGCCGGGCGCTTCTTGCCGCTGGCCGGCACGTCGACGCGGTAGAGCGGCGGCTGGGCGACGAAGACGTGGCCGCGGGCGATCAGCGCCGGGAAATGGCGGTAGAAGAGGGTGAGCAGCAGCGTCTGGATATGCGCGCCATCCACGTCGGCGTCCGACATGATGACGACCTTGCCATAGCGCAGGTTGGAGAGGTCGGCAGCCGTGTCGGTATGGGGTTCGATGCCCAGCGCCACCGCGATGTCGTGGATCTCGTTGTTGGCGAACAGGCGGTTGGCTTCGATCTCCCACGAGTTCTGCACCTTGCCGCGCAGCGGCAGGATCGCCTGCGTCTCGCGGTTGCGGGCCATCTTGGCCGAGCCGCCGGCCGAGTCGCCCTCGACGAGGAAGAGTTCGTTTTCGCTGATGTCGGTCGATTCGCAGTCCGAGAGCTTGCCCGGCAACACGGCGACGCCCGACTGCTTTTTCTTCTCCACCTTCTGCGCGTTCTTCTGGCGCGCCAGCGCCTGCCTGATCGCGAGTTCCGCGATGGCCTTGCCCGCCTCGACGTGCTGGTTGAGCCAGATCTCGAAGGGGTCGCGCACCATGCCGGCGACGAGTTTCACCGCCTCGCGCGAGTTGAGTTTTTCCTTCACCTGCCCCTGGAACTGCGGGTCGAGGATGCGCGCCGAGAGCACGAAGCCCATCTTGCCGCAGATGTCCTCCTGCTGGAGTTTCACTCCCCTGGGCAGCAGTGCGTGGTGTTCGATGAACGACTTCACCGCCTCGAACACGCCGGCGCGCAGGCCGGATTCGTGGGTGCCGCCGGCCACCGTCGGGATCAGGTTCACATACGATTCGGTCGGTGCGTTCTCCGGCCACCAGCCAAAGGCCCAGGCCGCGCCTTCGCCGGCGGCGAAGCTCTCGTGGTCGGCGCCGGCGTAATTTTCACCCGCGAAGATGGGAGCGACAGCCTGCTCCTCGCCGGCGATTTCCTTCAGGTAGCCGGCCAGCCCTTCGGGATAGCGCCAGGTCTTCTCGGCGAGCTTGCCGTCGGGCTGCTCCAGCGCGAGAGTCACCTTGACGCCCGGCAGCAGCACGGCCTTGGAGCGCAAGAGGCGCTCCAGCTCGCCCTGCGGCACCCGGGGCGAGTCGAAATACTTCGGGTCGGGCACGACGCGCACCTTGGTGCCGGTCTGCTTGCCGCACTCGCCCCGTATCGTCAGCGCCGAGATGTTCTCGCCGCCCGCGCCGAAGCTGACTGCGTAAATCTTGCCTTCGCGCCGCACCTCGACCTCGACCAAGAGCGACAGCGCGTTGGTGACCGCGACGCCGACGCCGTGCAGTCCGCCGGAGAAGGCATAGGCAGCATTGCCGGCCTTCTTGTCGAACTTGCCGCCGGCGTGCAATCGCGTGAAGGCCAGCACGACGACGGGAATCTTCTCCTCCGGGTGCGGGCCGACCGGAATGCCGCGGCCGTCGTCGGTCACCGTGATGCTGCCGTCCTGGGCGACTTGCACGTGGATGTGCTTGGCAAAACCCGCCAGCGCCTCGTCGGCGGCGTTGTCGATGACTTCCTGAACGATGTGGGCCGGCGAGTCGGTGCGGGTGTACATCCCCGGCCGCTCGCGCACGGGTTCGAGTCCCTTGAGGACGCGGAAACTGGATTCGTCGTAGGTTGGTTTCATGGCGGGCGGGGAAAAAAGCAGGCGGCAGTTTACCCGCACAATTCTTCGGCTATAATCGCCCGCTCTTTTCAATGCGCCCGTAGCTCAGCTGGATAGAGTACCTGGCTACGAACCAGGGGGTCAGGAGTTCGAATCTCTTCGGGCGCGCCAGAATACGAAAGCCGGTGACCGCAAGGTCATCGGCTTT
>CAZZFN010000157.1:0-3891 GCA_964653505.1 uncultured Methyloversatilis sp. | reverse complement strand
GCGGTAGTAGCGCTGCATCAGCACTTCCGAGGCGCGGCGATGGGCCGTGGCGGCGATGCCGAGACTGCGGGCGATGGCCTCCTGGTGATCGAACAGCAGGCGATCCTCGCGCCGCCGCGTCAGGTAGTGCAGGGCGATGCGCACGCGCCGGACGAAATTCTCGGCACGCGCCAGCTGGCGCGCTTCGGTTGCCGTGATCGTGCCGGATTCGGCGAGTCGGCGCCAGCCGTCGGCCAGGGTCGCCGCCCGTCCGACCCACAGGAGGGTCTGCAGATCGCGCAGCCCGCCCGGATGCTCCTTGCAGTTCGGCTCGAGGGCATATGGCGTGTCGTTGTGCTTGGCGTAGCGCTCTTCCTGTTCGAGACGCTTGGCCTTGAGAAAGGCCGCCGGATCGAGCGCTTGCCGAAACTCGGCATGGCAGCGCGCGAACAAGGCACGGCTGCCGCAGAGGAAACGCGCTTCCAGGAGGGCGGTCCGGATCGTGATGTCGCCGGCGGCCTCGGCCAGGCATTGCTCGACGCTGCGCGCGCTGTGGCCGATGTCGAGGCCGATGTCCCACAGCAGGCCGATCAACCGTTCGAGCTGCGGCCGGTGGCACTCCCGTTCGCCGTCCGGCAGCAGGATCAGCAAATCGACGTCCGACGCCGGATAGAGCTCGCCGCGCCCGTAGCCGCCCACGGCAACCAGGGCGAACTGGCGATCCAGACCGGCGCTCTGCCAGACGTGGCGCAGCACCCGGTCGACGAGGCGGGCGGTTCCATGCAGCAGGGCGGCCGGGCTGCCGCCGGCGCAATAGTTTTCCTGCAGCCGCGCGCGGCCGGACTGAAGAACATCGCGGCAATGCCGGATCAGACCGGGATCGGGCGGCGGACAGGCCGGTTCCACGGACGGGCTCGGCTAGCCGAAAGGACGGGGCGGGGCGCCGGCGGACAGGGTCAGCACCTCGACGCCGGTTGCGGTCACGGCGACGGTGTGCTCCCATTGCGCGGAGAGGCTGCGATCCTTGGTGACGATGGTCCAGCCGTCCGGCAGCTCGGAAACGGCAGCCTTGCCGGCGTTGATCATCGGCTCGATGGTGAACACCATGCCCGGCTCGAGCCGCAGACCGTCGCCGCGCTTGCCGTAGTGCAGCACCTGGGGTTCCTCGTGGAATTTCGCGCCGATGCCGTGGCCGCAGAATTCGCGCACGACGGAAAAGCCGCTTGCCTCGGCATGGCGCTGGATCGCGGCGCCGATGTCGCCCAGGCTGGCGCCCGGTCGCACCGCGCCGATGCCCAACCACAGGCATTCGTGCGCGATGCGGATCAGCCGGTTGGCGAGGATCGATGCCGCCGCGGCGCCGCCGACGACGAACATGCGGCTGGTATCGCCATGCCAGCCGTCCTTGATCGTCGTGATGTCCAGGTTGACGATGTCGCCCTTCTTCAGGGGGCGGTCGTTGGGAACGCCATGGCAGACCTGGTGGTTGACCGAGGTGCAGATCGATTTCGGATAGGGCGGATAGCCCGGCGGCGCATAGTTGAGCGGTGCGGGAATGCAGCCCTGCACCCCGACCATGTGGTCGTGGCAGAGCCGGTCGATCTCGGCGGTGGTGACGCCGGGCCGGATGAAAGGCCCGATGTAGTCGAGGACTTCCCCGGCCAGCCGGCCGGCGATGCGCATTTTTTCTATTTCTTCCTGGCTTTTCAGCGTGATGCTCATGCTCTGTCGGGCGCGAGTTGGGGTCGCGGAATTCTAACCCCGCGGCGGATTCGGCCCGGGCAGGGCGGCGCAGCCCTTGCGGGGGGGCGCGAAACGCATTTATAATCCGCCGCTTGCCTTGAAGGACGAGGCAAAATTCACACACCCGGCGCCGAGTGGGTGCCTTGGAAGCAGGGAACCGGCCGGGTGGCGGACCAACCCATATCGGAGAAGCACGATGAGCACGACCATGCGCCAGATGCTGGAGGCCGGCATTCATTTCGGCCACCAGACCCGTTTCTGGAACCCCAGGATGGCCCCTTACATATTCGGCCACCGCAACAAGATCCACATCATCAATCTCGAGAAGACCCTCGCCAAATACGGCGAGGCGATGGACTTCGTCAAGAAGCTGTCTGCCAAGAAGGGCACCGTGCTGTTCGTCGGCACCAAGCGCCAGGCGCGCGAGATCGTTGCCGAGGAGGCGCAGCGCGCCGGCATGCCGTGCGTCGACCAGCGCTGGCTGGGCGGCATGCTGACCAACTTCAAGACCGTCAAGCAGTCGCTCAAGCGCCTCAAGGACATGGAGCAGATGGTCGAGGACGGCTCGATCGAGAAGCTGAACAAGAAGGAAGCGCTGATGATGCAGCGCGAACTGGCCAAGCTGCAGGACAGCCTGGGAGGCATCAAGGACATGACCGCACTGCCCGACGCGATCTTCGTCATCGACGTCGGCTATCACAAGATCGCCGTCACCGAGGCCAACAAGCTCGGCATCCCGATCGTCGGCGTCGTCGATACCAACCATTCGCCGCTCGGCATCGACTACCCGATTCCGGGCAACGACGACTCCTCGCGCGCCATCCGCCTCTATGCGCGCGGCGTCGCCGACGCGGTGCTGGAAGGCAAGAATCAGGCGCTCAACGAGGTGGTCCAGCAGTTGGCGCAAATGGCCGATGGCGACGAGTTCGTCGAGATCGAAGAAGAGACCCGGGAGTGATCAGGATGGCCGAAATTACTGCAGGCATGGTCAAGGCGCTGCGCGAGAAGACCGACGCGCCGATGATGGAGTGCAAGAAGGCGCTGACGGAGGCGGGCGGCGACCTGGCCAAGGCCGAAGAGATCCTGCGCGTCAAGCTGGGCAACAAGGCCACCAAGGCGGCGACCCGCATTGCCGCCGAGGGCGTGGTCGGCCTCTACCTGTCCGCCGACGCCAGGCTAGGCGCGCTGATGGAAGTCAACAGCGAGACCGACTTCGTCGCCAAGAACGACGAGTTCATCGCGCTGGCCAGGGGCTGCGCGGAACTCGTCGCCGCCAGGAACCCCGCCGACGTCGCTGCGCTCTCTGCGCTGCCGATGGGCGCAGGCACGGTCGAATCGACGCGTGCCGCGCTGGTCGGCAAGATCGGCGAGAACATGACGCTGCGCCGCTTCGTGCGTATCGAGGCTAAGGGCAAACTGTCATCCTATGTGCATGGCGGCAGCAAGATCGGCGTGCTGGTCGACGTGAGCGGCGGCGACGAGACGCTCGGCAAGGACCTGGCGATGCACATCGCCGCGTCCAAGCCGAAGGCGCTGGATTCTTCAGGTGTGCCGGCCGAACTGCTCGACACCGAGCGCCGCATCGCCATCGAGAAGGCGCGCGAGTCCGGCAAGCCGGAAGCGATGCTCGAGAAGATCGCCGAAGGCACGGTCCAGAAGTACCTGAAGGACGTCACCCTGCTCGGCCAGGTCTTCGTCAAGGCCGAGGACGGCAAGCAGACCATCGAGCAGCTGCTCAAGGCCAAGGGCGCGACGGTCGACGGCTTCACGCTCTACATCGTCGGCGAAGGACTCGAAAAGAAGGTCAACGACTTCGCTGCCGAAGTGGCGGCCCAGGCGGCCGCCGCCAAGAAGTAAAAGTCATGACCGCCGCCACGCCAGCCTACAAGCGCATCCTGCTCAAGCTTTCGGGCGAAGCCCTGATGGGCGACGATGCCTACGGCATCAACCGCGAGACCCTGGGGCGCATCGTCGATGAAGTCAAGACGGTGAGCGACCTCGGCGTCGAGGTCGGCGTGGTGATCGGCGGCGGCAACATCTTTCGCGGCATGGCCGGGGCGTCCTCCGGCATGGACCGCGCCACGGCCGACTACATGGGCATGCTGGCCACCGTGATGAACGCCATGGCCCTGTCCGACGCGATGCGCCATGCCGGCATGAACGCGCGCG
>CAZZFN010000156.1:0-3907 GCA_964653505.1 uncultured Methyloversatilis sp. | reverse complement strand
CCAGCGAGCCGAAATGCAGCGGGCCGGTGGGTGACGGGGCAAAGCGGCCCACAGGTCCAATGGGGCCGTTCATAAGCGAATCCGTAGTAGCATGGCCGGCCTATTCTTCCACAGCCCCGGGCTCAACCATCATGGCCACCCTCCAACTCACCTCGGAAAATTTCAAGGACGTCATCGCCAACAACGACATCGTCATCGTCGATTTCTGGGCGGAGTGGTGCGGCCCCTGCCGTTCGTTCGCGCCGACCTTCGAGGCGGCGTCCGACAAGCACCCGGAAATCGCCTTCTGCAAGGTGAATACCGAGGAAGAACGCGAACTGGCGGCCGGCTTCAACATCCGCTCGATCCCGACGCTGATGGTGTTCCGCGATCAGGTCATCCTCTACGCCGAAGCCGGCGCCCTGCCCGCTTCCGCGCTCGACCAGCTCGTCGAGCAGGTCAAGGCGCTCGACATGGACCAGGTGCGCGCCGAGATCGCCGCCGAAGAGCAGCAGCAACGGCAGTAATCGGGCTCAGTCGAGCGACTCTCCCCAAGCCGCTCGGTAGCGCTCCGCGATCTCGGCGCGCGTGGGCTTGTGGTTCTGCCCGCCGCGGTGGGCGATCTTGATGCTGCCCATCAATGCCGCGAGACGTCCCGTCTTCTCCCAGCCCCAGCCGCGCGCGATGCCGTAGAGCAGACCGGCGCGATAGGCATCGCCGCAGCCGGTCGGATCGACGATCTGTTGCGCCGGCACGGCCGGAATGTCGATCGTCCGGCCGTCCGCGTAGATGCGCGAGCCGCTGCCGCCGAGCGTGACGATCAGCGCGCGCAGCGTGCGCGCGAGCTGTTCCAGCGATTTTCCGCTGCGCTCCGTCAGCAGTTTCGCTTCGTAGTCGTTCACCGTGCAGTAGTCGGCGCGACCGACGAAATCGAGGAGTTCCGCGCCGTCGAACATCGGCAGGCCCTGGCCCGGATCGAAGATGAAGGGGATGCCCCGTGCGCGGAATTCGCGCGCGTGCTGCAGCATGCCGGCGCGGCCGTCCGGCGCGACGATGCCGAGCCCAATGTCGCAAGTGTCGCGCGCGGCGCCGACACTGTTGTGGTGCGAGAAGTTCATCGCGCCCGGATGAAAGGCGGTGATCTGGTTGTCGTCGAGGTCGGTGGTGATGAAGGCCTGCGCCGTGAAGGTGCCGGGCACCTGCCGGACATGCTGCGCCGGCAGACCGAGCTGTTGCAGTCGGGCCAGGTAGGGGCCGGCGTCGTCGCCCACCGCCGCCATGACGAGCGGCGCGCCATCGAGCAGCTTGAGACTGTAGGCGATGTTGCCGGCGCAGCCGCCATATTCGCGCCGCATGTCGGGCACGAGAAACGAGACATTCAGGATGTGGATCTGCTCGGGCAGGATATGGTGCTTGAAGCGATCCGCGAACACCATGATGGTGTCGTAGGCGAGCGAGCCGCAGATGAGGGTGTGCATGGCGGGGGATCAGGGGAAAAAGAGGTAGAGTCGGTAGCCGACCGCGGGCACGCCCTCGGCCGTCAGCCGCAGCCGGAGGGCGAGCTCGCCGAGCGCGGCGAAGCCCTGCGCCGCGTCCTGGCCGGGCGGCAGGTAGTCGGCGGGCGCCAGTATCTTGCGCACCAGCGCGGCATCCTGCGTGTCGGTGAGCGTCAGTTCGAGATGGGGAAAGTCCTGCGCGAAGGGGGCGCGGTTCTTCAGCGTCGCCGCGAGCAGCAGGGACGTGCCTTCCGGTACCAGCTCGGAACTCTCGATGCCGATCAGTTCGGGGCGGACGGGGCGCGCCAGGCGGCACCCGAGCAGCGTGCAGCCGGCCTCCAGGACGGGGCGCAGCTCGGGCGCGACGACCGCGATCTCGCTGCGAAAGATGTAGGCGAGCTGCC
This sequence comes from uncultured Methyloversatilis sp., assembly GCA_964653505.1. Lineage (GTDB taxonomy): Bacteria > Pseudomonadota > Gammaproteobacteria > Burkholderiales > Rhodocyclaceae > Sulfuricystis. Next base: position 2,028 of record CAZZFN010000156.1, on the reverse strand, counting down.
CGAGGGCGACCAGCAGCAGGATGACGATGCCGCCCACCCAGGGCCAGCGCCGCGGCGGGGCGGGAGCGGCGGGCACGGATGCGGGCTCCGGCACAGGCTCCGGCACAGGCTCCGGCACAGGCTCCGGCACAGGCTCCGGCACGGGTTCCGGCACGAAGTGCGTCTCGTCGGCAAGGCTGTCGAGCGCGTCGAAAACCTCGCGACAGGCGCCGCAACGCACCTGCCCCCGACGGATCTTCAGTTGGGCGGCGGCGACGCGGAAATGCGTCCGGCAGTGCGGGCAGCAGGTCAGCATGCCCGGAGTTTACTGCATGCTCTCCAATCGTACCCAGCCTTCATGCGCAGCACCGACCTGCAGGGCGATGTGAGGTGCATAGGCGGCGATCACCTGTGCCGCCTGGCTTGCGAGCACCCCGGACAGGGCCAGCCGGCCGCCCGGCTTGAGGCGCGCGGTCAGCAGCGGGGCGAGCAGCATGAGCGGATTGGCGAGGATGTTGGCGACGACGCGGTCGAAGGTCTCGCCGAGGGGCGCGCTCGAGGGCGCGAGCCGCATGGTCGCGCCGTTGCGCGCGGCGTTGGCGGCGGCGGCCGTCAGCGCGACCGGATCGATATCGACGCCGAGCACCTCGCCCGCGCCGAGCTTGAGCGCCGCGATGCCGAGGATGCCCGAACCGCAGCCGTAATCGAGCACCGACACGCCGGGGCCGACATTGGCCTCCAGCCACTCGAGGCACAGCCTCGTGGTCGGGTGGCTGCCCGTGCCGAAGGCCAGCCCCGGATCGAGTTCGAGATTGATGGCGGCCGGATCGGGGGCGACATGCCAGGAGGGCACGATCCAGAGCCGGTCGGAGATGCGCATCGGGTCGAACTGGGATTGCGTCAGGCGCACCCAGTCCTGCTCGGCGACCTCATCGAAGGCGATGTCCGCCGGCTCGGCGAGCCGGGCCTCGTTCAGCGCGGCGGCAATCCGCTCGCGCAGGTCGGCGGCCGGTTCGAACAGGGCGACGACCCGGCTTTTTTCCCAGAGGGGCGTGGTCGGGGAGCCCGGTTCGCCGAACTGCGGGGTTTCGAGTTCGGTGCCGGCGCGGGCATCCTCGACCGAAGCCGAGATTGCACCCGCGGCCATCAGGGCGTCGGAGAGCGCCTCGGCATGCGCTGCATCGGTTTCGATCGCGGCTGCAACCCACATTACTTTCTGTTGGCCTCTTCGCGCGCGGCCAGCTTTTCTTCCAGATAATGAATGCTGGAGCCGCCCTTGATGAAATGCGGGTCGAGCAGCAGGTCCTGGTGCAGCGGGATGTTGGTCTTGATGCCATCCACCATCATTTCGGAGAGCGCCACGCGCATGCGGCGGATCGCCTGCTCGCGCGTGTCGCCATAGGAAATCACCTTGGCGATCATCGAATCGTAGTGCGACGGTACCGTATAGCCCGAGTAAACATGCGAATCGACGCGGATGCCGGGGCCGCCGGGCGGGTGCCAGTTCGCGATCTTGCCCGGAGATGGCGTGAACTTGAACGGATCTTCGGCGCAGATGCGGCATTCGAGCGCATGTCCCCTGACTTCGACGTCGCGCTGGCGCAACCAGAGCTTCTCGCCGGCGGCTATGCGAATCTGCATCTGGACGATGTCGATGCCGGTGACCAGCTCGGTGACCGGATGCTCGACCTGCACCCGCGTGTTCATTTCGATGAAAAAGAACTCGCCGTTTTCATAGAGGAACTCGAAGGTGCCGGCCCCGCGGTAGCCGATGCGGCGGCAGGCTTCCGCGCAGCGTTCGCCGATGCGGACGATCAGGCGGCGCGGAACGTCCGGCGCCGGCGCTTCCTCGATCACCTTCTGGTGCCGGCGCTGCATCGAGCAGTCGCGCTCGGACAGCCAGATCGCGCTGCGGAAATTGTCCGCCATCACCTGGATCTCGACGTGACGCGGATTTTCAAGAAACTTCTCCATGTACACCATGGGGTTGCCGAAGGCCGCCTGCGCTTCCGCGCGCGTCATGTTGACCGCGTTGATCAAGGCCGCCTC
>CAZZFN010000155.1:0-3928 GCA_964653505.1 uncultured Methyloversatilis sp. | reverse complement strand
CCGGGCGAATGTAATGGGATCAGAGGTTGCTGTCAATGAATGCGGCGAGCTGCGACCTGGAGAGCGCGCCGACCTTGGTGGCCTCGACGTTGCCGCCCTTGAACAGGACCAGGGTCGGGATGCCGCGAATGCCGTAGGCGCCGGGGTTTTTCGGGTTCTCGTCGATATTCAGCTTGGCGACCTTGAGACGGCCATGGTACTCGCGCGCGATGTCGTCGAGGATGGGCGCGATCATCTTGCAGGGACCGCACCATTCGGCCCAGTAATCGACAAGAACGGGAATCGGGGATTCCAGCACGTCGCTTTTGAAACTTGCGTCGGTGACGTAATGGATGTGTTCGCTCATGGTTGCCTCGAATGGAGAGTGGCGTGGGAAGGCGGGATCAGATTTCGAGATTGTCGATCAGGCGCGTGCCGCCCAGCCGGGCTGCCGCGAGCACCACCAAGGGTGTTTTTCCTATTGCGGGCGGGGATTGTAGATCAATTCGCCTGCGCACCGCAACGTAATCCGGCGCCCAGCCATGGGAACGCAGCTCGGCGCAGGCGGCCGCCTCGAGGACGGCGTAGTCGCGACTGCCGGCGCGCACGCGCTCGACGATGCGGGCCAGGCAACGATGGAGGCGCGGCGCTTCGGCGCGTTCGGCCGGCGACAGATAGCCGTTGCGCGAGGACAGGGCGAGACCGTCGGCCGCGCGCACCGTCTCGCCCGGAACGACCTCGATCGGCAGCGCGAACTGGCGCACCATGGCCGAGAGCACCATGAACTGCTGGTAATCCTTCTTGCCGAACAGCGCGGCCTGGGGCTGCACCACGGCAAACAGCTTCATGACGACGGTGGCGACGCCGCGGAAATGCCCCGGGCGGAACTCGCCTTCGAGAATATTGGCATGCTCGGCCGGCGGTTCGAGGAGATAGCGCTGCGGTTCGGGGTAGAGCTCCGCCTCGTCGGGCGCGAACAGATGATCGACGCCGGCGGCGACGAGCTTCTCGCAGTCGGCGCCAAAAGTGCGCGGATACTTGTCGAAGTCTTCCCCGGGGCGGAACTGCAGGCGGTTGACGAAGATCGAGGCGACCACCGTGTCGCCGTGGGCGCGCGCCTGGCGCATCAGGGTGATGTGTCCCGCGTGCAGGTTGCCCATGGTGGGCACGAAGACCACGCGGCCGGCCGTCCTCAGCGCGGCCCGCAGGCCGGCGATGGTTGCATGAACTTGCATGGGGAAGGGTTAGTAACAGTGTTCGGGAGCGGGATAGCTGCCGTTCTTGACGGCGGCGACATAGGACTTGACGGCGCCCTCGATGCTCTGGGCGTCGGCCATGAAATCCCTGACGAAACGGCCCTTGCGGCCCGGATAGAGACCCAGCATGTCGTAGAGCACCAGCACCTGGCCGTCGCAGTGCGGGCCGGCGCCGATGCCGATCGTCGCGCAGACCTTGAGTTCGCGCGTGATATCGGCCGCCAGGGCGGAGGGCACCATTTCCAGCACCATCAGGGCCGCGCCGGCGTCCTCGAGGGCGCGCGCGTCGGCCTGCATGCGCGCCGCGCCGGCCGCGTCGCGCCCCTGCACGCGGTAGCCGCCGAGGGCGTGCACCGATTGCGGCAACAGGCCGATATGGGCGCACACCGGCACGCCGCGCTCGACGAGGAAATGCACGGTTTCCGCCATGACCTGGCCGCCTTCGAGCTTGACCATCTCGGCGCCGGCGGCGAGCAGCCGGCCGGCGTTGCGGATGGCCTGCTCCCGCGACTCGTGATAGGCGCCGAAGGGCATGTCCGCAACGACCATCGCGCGCTGCGCCATGTGGCCGACGCATTCGGTGTGATAGACCATCTGCTCCATCGTCACCGGCAGGGTCGAGGTCTTGCCCTGGATCACGTTGCCGAGCGAGTCGCCGACCAGGACGACATCGACGCCGCAGCGGTCCTCGAGGGCGGCGAAACTCGCGTCGTAACCGGTGAGCATGGCGATCTTCTCGCCGGCCAGCTTCATGCGCAGCAGCTCGGGCAGGGTGACGGGCTTGTTGGCGGCAAGGTAGGTCATGAGACGGCGCGGGCGGTGGCGGGAGAGATGCCCGAATGTTACGCAAATCTTTCGATGCGCTGGCAGCTGACTGCGGCAAGCAGCCCGGCGACCGGGCCATGGCCGGGAATGTCCAGTTGCGGCGCGATGTCGGCCAGCGGCGCGAGCACGAAGGCGCGTTCGGCCATGCGCGGATGCGGCACGGTGAGGCCCGGCTCATCCACGTGCAGGTCGCCGTAGAGCAGCAGGTCGAGGTCGAGGGTGCGCGGCGCATTCTTCGCCGAGCGCACCCGGCCGAAGTCGGCCTCGATGGCAAACAGCCGTTCGAGAAAAGTCGGCGCCGGCCAGACGGCGGGATCGATTTCGAGCGCCGCGACGGCGTTGATGAAATCGGGCTGGTTGCGCAGGCCGACGGGCGCGGTGCGGTAGAGCGGCGAAGCGGCGATCAGGCGCGTGGCGGGGATCCCGCCCAGCGCCACCAGGGCGGCCCGCACCGTGGCGACCGGATCGCCGATATTCGCGCCCAGCGCGACATAGGCGGTGAGTCGCATGCCTTCAGGCGGGGGAGGTTTCTGTCGGTTCGGCGGGGCTGTCGCCCCCGCCGGTTTTCTTGGCCCCGCGCCGGCGGCGGGGCTTCTGCGGGCCGGCCGCCGGCTTGAGCATGGCCTCGCGCTCCGCGTTGCCGGCCTGCTCGAAAGCGGCCCACCAGTCGGCCAGTTCCTGCGGGGCTTCGCCGCTTTCGGCGCGCAGGCGCAGGAAATCCCAGGCGGCGCGAAAGCGCGGCTGCTCCACCAGGCGAAACGGCATGCGACCGGCGCGTTTCTCGAAGCGCGGCTGCAAGAGCCAGATGTCCTTGATGTCGCCGGCGATGCGGCGCGTGATGGCGAGCTTTTCTCCCTGGGTGTCGAGCACCTCGTCCATCGCCGCGTGCAGTGCCGGCACGGGCAGCTCGCCGTTTTGCTTGCGCGCCGCCCAGTTGGCCAGCACCTCGTGCCACAGCAAGGTGGCGAACAGAAAGCCCGGCGAGGTGCGCTTGCCTTCCCGGATGCGCCGGTCGGTGTCGGCCAGCGCCAGCAGGACGAACTTTTCGCCCAGCGGCTGTTCGAGGATGACATCCAGAAGCGGCAGGAGCCCGTGGTGCAGGCCTTCCTCGCGCAGGCGCCTGACGCACTCGACGGCATGGCCGGAAAAGAGGAGCTTGAGCATCTCGTCGAACAGGCGCGCGGCGGGCACGTTCTCGATGAGTTCGGCCATTTCCGGGATGGGCGCTTGCACCTGCGGGTCCAGGCGCAGCCCGAGCTTGGCGGCCAGGCGCACCGCGCGCAGCATGCGAACGGGGTCTTCCCGGTAGCGTGCGCGCGGATCGCCGATCATGCGCAGGGTCTTCCTCTGCAGGTCGCGCACGCCGTGGTGGTAGTCGAAAACCTGCCCCGTCGAGGGATCGTAGTAGAGCGCATTGACGGTGAAATCGCGCCGGGCGGCGTCTTCCTCCATGTTGCCCCAGACGTTGTCGGCCAACACCCGGCCGTGTTCGTCCTTTGCGGTGTCGTCGTCGTGGGCGGCGCGGAAGGTGGAGACCTCGATGGTTTCGGCGCCGAACAGCACATGCACGATCCGGAAGCGCCGGCCGATGATGCGCGCGCGGCGAAACAGGGCGCGCACCTGGTCGGGCGTGGCGTCGGTGGCCACGTCGAAATCCTTGGGTTCGATGCCGGCGATCAGGTCGCGCACCGCACCGCCGACCACATAGGCCTTGTGGCCGGCCTGCTGGAGTGTTTCGCAGGTGCGGCGGGCGGCGTTCGAGACCGCCTCGGGGCGGATGCCGTGCTCGTGCGCCTCGACGATTTGGACGGGATGGGGGTAGGGCTCGCCGCGCTTGAACACGCGGCGCAGCAGCTTGCGGATCATGG
>CAZZFN010000154.1:0-3975 GCA_964653505.1 uncultured Methyloversatilis sp. | reverse complement strand
GAATTCCTGCAACGCCAGCAGCGCGCGCTCGAACGGTCGGACTTCAACTGAGGAACGAACGTTCGCGCTGCGCCTTGCGCTATGATGGCCGGCCCCCATATGATGCGGACCTGCAACCCTCCCATCACGATCATGGCCGGACTCGACCGCAAAACCCCGATCCCCACCGAGATCAAGCTGCACCAGAAATCGCGCGAAATGGAAATTTCCTTCGACGATGGCAGCAACTTCCGCCTTTCCTGCGAATTTCTGCGCGTCCATTCGCCCTCGGCCGAGGTGCGCGGCCACGGTCCCGGACAGGAAACTCTCCAGACCGGCAAGCGCAATGTCGAGATCAAGGCGCTCGAACCGGTCGGCAACTATGCGGTGCAACCCTTCTTTTCCGACGGCCACGATACCGGCATCTACTCCTGGGACCTGCTCTATTCGTTGGGTAAGAACCGCGACGCATTGTGGGCCGACTACCTAGCCCGACTCGCAGCGGCGGGCGCCAGTCGCGACGTCGATTCGACCACCCTCCCCCCCAAGACCGGCGGCGGTTGCGGCAAGCACTGAGGACCGACTCATGGCGGACACGCATTTCGGTTTCGAAACCGTTCCCGAAAGCGAAAAGGCCGATCGGGTGCGCGGCGTGTTTTCTTCGGTCGCCGACAAGTATGACCTGATGAACGACCTGATGTCCGTCGGCCTGCACCGGCTGTGGAAGATGTTCGCCCTGCAGATCGCTGCCGCCCGTCCCGGCGAAAAGGTTCTGGACATCGCCGGCGGCACGGGCGATCTCGCCTGCGCATTTCGCGAGCGCGTCGGTCCGGCTGGCGAGGTCTGGCTCACCGACATCAACAACGCGATGCTGACGCGCGGGCGCGACCGCCTGCTGGACGAGGGACGTCTTGGTCCCGTCGCCCAGTGCGACGCCGAAAAGCTGCCCTTCCCCGCCGATCGCTTCGACATCGTCACCGTCGCCTTCGGCCTGCGCAACATGACCCACAAGGAGCTCGCCCTGGCGGAAATGCGGCGCGTGCTGCGCCCGGGCGGCCGGTTGCTGGTGCTGGAATTTTCCAAGGTATGGCAGCCTCTCTCGCCCGCCTACGATTTTTATTCCTTCAGGGTGCTGCCCTGGCTGGGCCAAAAGGTCGTCGACGACCCGGACAGCTACCGTTATCTTGCCGAGTCGATCCGCATGCACCCGGATCAGGAAACCCTGAAAGGCCTGATGGAGGCAGCCGGCCTCGCCCGCGTCGATTATTTCAATCTGACGGCCGGCGTGGTCGCCCTGCATCGCGGCTACAAGCTCTGATGGCGGACGCGGTTTTTCTCGCTGCCCTCAACCATCTGCTGGCGCGGGCCGACTGGGCGCGCATGCGGCTTCTCCCCTTCGCAGGCCGTACGGCGCGCATCGAAATGCCGCCTCTCGTCCTTGTCTGCGAGATCGCCGCCGACGGCCGGCTGCAGCCCGGCCCCGTTCCCGCAGCCGCAGACGTCGCCCTGCGCCTGCCGCCGGACGCGCTGTTTCTCCTGCCCCTGGGCCAGGACAAACTGATGGCGCAGGTTACCGTCGAAGGCAACGCGGAATTCGCCACCGCATTGTCCTTCGTCCTGCGCAACCTGCGCTGGGATGTCGAGGAGGACTTGGCGGCACTGGTCGGCGACATCGCCGCCCACCGCATCGTCCAGGGTGCGGTGCGCCTGGCCGACTGGCAATCCCGGGCCGCGACGAACCTGGCCGCGAACCTGAGCGACTATCTCGCCATCGAACAGCGGGTGCTGGTTCCGGCCGTCGAGCTGGACGCCTTGCGCGACGGCATCGCCGGGCTCGATGCCGGGCTCGGCCGCGCGGAAAGACGGCTCGCCGCACTGTAAACCCCCGGCCCGCAGTGCCTGGCGCGCGCCGTCCCGCCAGCGCCGAGTTTCAGACCCGGCCCGGGTCGCTTTCGCATTCCTCGGTCAGGACGAGCAGGGCGGCCACTTCATGCGTTTCCGGCATGGCAACCGGACGCGCGAAGCACTGCAGCCAGCGCGTTCCGCCGGTCGGCGGGGCCACGCCGATGCGCGTCTGGATGCCCTGCGGATCGCCCGCATTGCCCAGCAGGCGCAACAACGGGTGTTGCGCGGGAGTCAGGGTGGCGCCTTCGGCATCGACCCAGAGCAGATTGAGGGCGGCGAAACGCGTACCGCGCGGCACCGTGGTGCAGAACAGCTGTTCCGCCGCCTGGTTGGCGATCACCACCTGTCCCGCGGCATCGACCAGCACGACGGCGAATGGCAGGGCGGCGAACACGGCGGTGAACCCGGCGGCGATGCGGCGGCGCGCGGCATCGGCTTCCATGAAAGCGGTGATGTCTTCCTTGACCGCCATGAAATGGGTGATTTCTCCCTTCGCGTCATGCACCGGCGAGATCGACGCGCGCTCCCAATACAGCGATCCGTCCTTGCGCCGGTTGTGGAAGACGCCTCGCCATTCCTTCCCCGTCTTGATGGTTTTCCAGAGGCGTCGATATTCCTCGGCCGAGGTCTCGCCCGACTTGAGCAGGCGCGGGGTCTGGCCCAGCGCCTCGTCGATCCGGTAGCCCGTCGTCGCGACGAACTTGGGATTGGCATAGACGATCCTGCCCTCGGCGTCGGTGACGATGATGGTCGCCGGGCTTTGTTCCAGCGCATGCATCAGCAGGCGCTGGCGCTGGCTGGCCGCGGTGTATTTCTCTTTCGACAACGCGGTGGCCACGCGCTTGGCGCTGTCCTGGGCCCTGGCGCGCGCCTCGCTTTCCCGCAGCCAGGCGCGCAGGGAATTGGTCGACACGCTGAACTCGCGCGCAATGTCCAGCAAGGGCGTGTCGCCCGCGCGCATGCGGGCGACGGCCTGCTCCTTGGCTTGCTTGCTGTGGCGCATCGTGCAGTCCGGCCTCGCGTGTGTCCTCGCCGTCCCGCCGCCGCCGATTTCCCGCGGCGCGGGCGCGACCTACCTGCGCCGCAGTTTCTGGATCGACGCGAGCTGCGCGACCGCCTCGGCCAGTTCGGCCTGGGCGCGCGCGTAATCGAGCTCGGCGCCCTTGTCGGCCATCGCCTCCTCGGCCCGTTTCTTGGCTTCCATGGCCTTGGCCTCGTCGAGATCCTTGCCGCGGATCGCCGTATCGGCCAGGACGGTGACCAGACTCGGCTGAACCTCCAGGATGCCGCCCGCGACGAAGATCAGCTCCTCCTGGTCCTGTTGCGGCAGCTTGAGGCGCACCGCGCCCGGCTTGATGCGCGTGATCAGGGACGCATGGCCGGGCAGGATGCCGAGTTCGCCCGACTCGCCGGGGAGTACGACGAATTCCGCCAGGCCGGAAAAGATCTGCTCTTCCGCGCTGACGACATCGACATGAACGGTCATTGCCATGGCGAAAGCCCTTTACTGAAGAGTTTTGGCCTTTTCGAACACTTCTTCGATGCCGCCGACCATGTAGAAGGCCTGCTCGGGCAGCGCATCGCACTCGCCCTCGACGATCATGCGGAAGCCCTTGATGGTGTCCTTGAGCGTGACATACTTGCCGGCCGTGCCGGTGAACACCTCGGCGACGAAGAAGGGCTGGGACAGGAAGCGCTGGATCTTGCGCGCGCGCGCGACGGTCAGTTTGTCCTCGGGCGAAAGTTCGTCCATGCCGAGAATCGCGATGATGTCGCGCAGTTCCTTGTAGCGCTGCAGGGTGGCCTGCACGCGGCGGGTGGTCGAGTAGTGCTCCTCGCCGATGATGTTCGGATCGACCTGGCGCGAGGTGGAGTCGAGCGGATCGACCGCCGGGTAGATGCCGAGCGAGGCGATGTCGCGCGACAGCACGACGGTGGCGTCGAGGTGGCCGAAGGTGGTGGCCGGCGACGGGTCGGTCAGGTCGTCCGCCGGCACATACACGGCCTGGATCGAGGTGATCGAGCCGGTCTTGGTGGAGGTGATGCGCTCCTGCAGGCGGCCCATTTCCTCGGCCAGCGTCGGCTGGTAGC
>CAZZFN010000153.1:0-4003 GCA_964653505.1 uncultured Methyloversatilis sp. | reverse complement strand
GCTGCAGGGTGCGCTGGTCGGCGACCCGGTAGAACACCCGGTTGGCATCCTTGCGGGTGGTCAGCACGCCCTTGTCGCGCAGGATGGCCAGATGCTGGGAAATGTTGCTCTGCGAAGTGCCGACGGCGTCGACGATGTCCTGCACGCAGACCTCCTGATCGCCGACCACGCACAGGATCTTGAGGCGCAGCGGATGGGCGATCGCCTTCAGCGCGCGCGCCGCGATCTGGATGTGCTCGTGGTGATCGACCAGGTCGTCGAATGCTGTGCTTGCCATGGTTGCCATGGTTGAGTCATGGTTGGATGGTTGAATGTATGCTGCCGCCTGCGGGTCGGCCCCGCCTCCGGCCGCCTGGCCCGGCTGACGCGCGCAATCATACTTGGATTGGAATTCCCTGTCGATGCTGCTTCCCCGCGACTTCGCACCGGTTGCCATCTTGCTTGCCTTGCTGCTCCAGCCCGGCCTCGCCGCGGCAGCTGGAGAGCGGGAAAAAGCTCGCCTCGAAACGGTGCGCGAGCAGCGCGCGGCGCTCGAGAAAAAGCTCAAGGATGCCGAGGCTTCCCGTGCCGCCGCCGCCGTCCGGCTGCGCGACACCGAAAGGGCGATCGCGGCCAGTGCGCGCAAGTTGCGGGCGCTGGAAGCGGAACGGGCCGCGACGGGCGCCGCCCTGGCAGCGCATGAGCGCGAACTGAGGCGGCTCGCCGACCAGATGGCCGCGCGCCAGGACCGGCTGGCCCGCATGCTGCGCCACCAGCCGGCGCACGCGCGGGAAGCCGATGCGCTGGCGATCCTGCTCGCGGGCGGGGATCGCGATGCGGCGGAACGCGACCGCCATTTTCTGACATTGCTTTCGCGTGCCCAGGCGAGCCTGATCGCCGGCTTGCGCCACGACGCGGCGGAAACCCGACGGCTGACCGGCGAGGTGCAACGGCGCGGCGAAAAACTCGCCGAGCTGGCGCAGCGCGAGGAAGCCGAGCGCGCCAACCTGCGCCGCCGCCAGCAGGAGCGTCAGGCCGTGCTGACGAGGATATCCGGACAAATCGAGACCCAGCAGCAGAGGATCGCCACGCTCAGGCAGGACGAGCGCCGGCTGGCCCGGCTGATTGCCGAGCTGGCGCAACAAGCCCGGGCGCGCCCGGGCCGGCCCGCCCGGCCGGAACGGCCGCCGCGCTCCGGCCAGCCGCCGCCGGCCCAGACGGTCCAGGCCGACCCCGTGGGTGCGCGCGGCGAGTTCGCCCGCCTGCGCGGACGGCTGATCCAGCCGGTCAAGGGAGCGGTGACCGGTCGTTTCGGCGCGCGGCGCGCGGACGGGCAGTCGGTCTGGAAGGGGCTGTTCATCCGCGCTGCGGAGGGGGCCGAGGTGAGGGCGGTGGCGGCCGGCACGGTGGTTTTCGCCGACTGGCTGCGCGGCTATGGCAACCTGTTGATCATCGACCACGACGACGATTTCCTGTCGGTGTATGGCAACAATCAAACTTTGCTGGCCGAGGTGGGTCAAAGGGTGGCGGCGGGCAGGACGGTGGCGACCGTCGGAGCCGGCGGAGGGCAGGAAGAATCGGGTTTATACTTTGAGCTCAGGCATCGTGGGCAGGCGTTCGATCCCGGCAGGTGGCTCGGCGCGCCCTGATGCCGCAACGCTCGTCAGGGGACTCCATGCGTAGCAAGCTGCAGCAAATCGGCCTCGTGCTCGTCGGTCTGATCGCCGGCGTCGCGTTGAGCGTCAACTTTTCCGCGATCGCGCAGAAAACCGGCCTGGCGCCGTTGCCGGTCGAGGAGTTGCGCAGCTTCACCGATGTCTTCAACGCGATCAAGCAGGGCTATGTCGAACCCGTCGACGACAGACAGCTGATCACCCATGCCATCCGGGGCATGCTGTCCAATCTCGATCCGCACTCGGCCTATCTGGATGCCGATGCCTTCAAGGATCTGCAGGTCTCGACGCAAGGCGAGTTCGGCGGCCTGGGCATCGAAGTCGGCATGGAGGACGGGCTGGTCAAGGTGGTGGCGCCGATCGAGGGCACGCCGGCCCATCGCGCCGGCGTGCGCTCCGGCGACCTGATCCTCAGGCTGGACGACACGCCGGTGAAGGGCATGGCGCTCGCCGAGGCGGTGAAACGCATGCGCGGCAAGCCGAACACGTCGATCAGGCTGACCATCCTGCGCAAGGGCGAGGCGAGGCCGCTGGAAATCACCCTGGTGCGCGACATCATCAAGGTGCAGAGCGTCCGCTCGAAGATGGTCGAGCCGGGCTTCGGCTATTTGCGCATCGCCCAGTTCCAGGAAGAGACCGGCCCCGATGTCGTCCGGCATCTCGAGAGGCTCTACCAGGCCGACGCCGAAGCCAAGGGCACGGGCCTGAAGGGTCTGGTGCTCGATCTGCGCAACGATCCGGGCGGCCTGTTGCACGGCGCGATCGGCGTCGCCGCCGCCTTCCTGCCGCCGAACAGCGTCGTGGTGACCACCGACGGCCGCATCGAGGATGCCAGGCGCAAATACACCACCGCCAGCGAGGATTACCTGCGCGGCGGGCGCGAGGATTTCATCAGGAACCTGCCCGCCGGGGCGCGCAGCGTGCCGATGATCGTCCTGGTCAACGGCGGCTCGGCCTCGGCCTCCGAGATCGTCGCCGGCGCCCTGCAGGATCACAAGCGCGCGGTGGTCATGGGCACGCGCACCTTCGGCAAGGGCTCGGTGCAGACGGTGCTGCCGCTTTCGGCGAAGACCGCGATCAAGCTGACCACCGCCCGTTACTACACGCCGAATGGCCGCGCCATCCAGGCCAAGGGCATCGAACCCGACATCGTCGTCGAGGAATCGCCGAACGGCGGCTCGCGCGAGCGGTTGCGCGAGGCCGACCTGGATCGCCACCGGAGCAACGACAAGGACGGCAAGGATGTCGAAAAATCCGCCGCGCCGAAGAGGGCGCCGGCAGACAGGGAAGGCGAGGAAGTGCCAGCCCCCGTCAGGCCCTTCGAATTCGGCTCCCGGGACGACTACCAGCTGTCGCAGGCCATGAATCTGCTCAAGGCCCTGCAAGTGATGAAAAAATGAACCCGGCCCTCGCTCCGCCCTGCCCTGCCGGAGGCGGGCATCGATGACGCCGGAACGGGCCCGCCTGTTGCGCGACCAGGAACGCGGCCTGCACCGGCCGCATCCCCTGGCGCCGCAGGCCGGCACCCGCAAGCATCGCGAGATTCGTTTCTGCAGGCTCAAGCAGGCGCAGATCCCCGAGGCTTTCGCGTTGCTGCAGACCCTGCCGGCGCTCGAAGTCGCGCCCGGCGCCCATCCGAACGGAATCGCGGTGTGGTACGAGGTCACCGACTACTGCCTGGAAGCGCTGGAGAGGATGCTCGAGGACAAGGGTTTCCATCTCGAAAACTCCCTCTACTGCAGGCTGATCCGCGCGCTGGTCTATTTCACCGAAGAGACCCAGCGGCGCAATCTCGGCCAGCCCGAGCGGCTGATCAAGAAGTCCCACGACGTCTATTCGAAGGCTTGGGAGCATCATCCCCACGGCGATCGCGACGATACGCCGCCCGAGCTGCGCGAGTACAAATAGTGCTACGCGACTACAAGTGAGCGACCGCCTGGACGACGAGGCGCTGCTGCGCTATTCGCGGCACATCCTGCTGCCGCAGGTCGGCATCGAGGGACAGGAGCGGCTGCTGAACGCCCGCGCGCTGGTGCTCGGCGCCGGCGGGCTCGGCTCGCCGGCCGCGCTCTACCTGGCCTCCGCCGGCATCGGCATGCTCGCTCTCGTCGATGGCGACACGGTCGATCTGACCAACCTGCAACGGCAGATTTTGCACCGCACCGCCGCGGTCGGCCGCCCGAAGGTGGAGTCGGGCGCCGCGACCCTGGCCGACATCAATCCCCTTTGCCGGGTCGTGCCGCTGCAGGAACGGCTGGCCGGCGCGCGCCTGGAAGAAGAGGTTGCGCTGGCGGACGTGGTGCTCGATTGCTCGGACAATTTCGCGACGCGCCATGCCGTCAATCGCGCCT
>CAZZFN010000152.1:0-4021 GCA_964653505.1 uncultured Methyloversatilis sp. | reverse complement strand
TCGAGGTCGCATCGGACTGGCGCTGCGCGATCGTCGCGCCCTGCTCGGCGGTGACCGTCAGCTCGCCGGACTGATGGTTGAGCCGCGCCGTCTCGCGGCCGATCGCGGCGACCAGTTCGCGCAGGGCGGCCTGCATCGAGGCCATTTCCCTGAGCAGGGCGGCGATCTCGTCATTCCCCGAGATCGGCGCCGTCACCGTCAGGTCGCCGGCGGCGATGGCCTGCGCCGTGCGGTTGGCCTGCGCCAGGCCGATGCGCAGGCGGCGCAGGGTCAGGACGCCCATCAGGGTGCCGAGGATCGCGCCGCCGACGATCAGCGCGATGAGGATGGCGCGCGTCGCGGCATGACGCTCCTCGGCGGCGACATACTCCTGGCGCGCCAGCTCGGCCTCGTAGTCGGCGAGCGCCTGCAGCGCGTCGATCGCGGCCTGGAATTCGACGCGGCCGGCAGCCAGCGCCGCCGCGCCGACGGCCAGGCTGAAGTCGCCGGCTTTGAGCGCCGTTACACTGGCGTTGAGCTTGGCCAGCCAGGCGGCGCGCGCGGCCTCGAAGGCCGCGAAGAGCTTTCTTTCCTCGGCGTCGTCGAAGGTCTCGCGCAATGCGTCGAACAGCCGGTTCAGTTCGGCGGCATTGCGCTCGATGCGCTCCAGGTGCAGGCCGACCGGGTGGTCGTGAAGGGCGACGAAGGCGCCCTGCGGGGCGTGCTGTAGGGCCAGCAGGAGCTCGACCCGGTTGGCGGCGAGCAGCTCGCGGAAGCGCGTCATCTGCATGACCGGGATCATCCGTTCAGAATAGACGCGCTGCAGGCTGTCGCGTCCCGCCGCCAGCCCGAACCAAGCCAGTGCCGCGGCGATATAGAAGATGGTCGAGGCAAATGCGGCGTACAGCCAGAAGCGCCGGGCGATGGTCAGTCCGGTAATCATCGTGTCATTTCTCCCCTTGAGATGGCGTGATGGTGTTGTTGTCGACGGCAATCCGGGCTTCCCGTCCGGAAGCCTGCCCCTGCGCGAGCCACTTGAGCAGGATACCGTAAAGGTCGTCCGGGTCGACCGGCTTGGCGACGAAGTCGTTCATGCCGGCGGCCAGGCATTTGACGCGATCCTCGTCGAAGGCGTTGGCGGTCATGGCCAGGATCGGCGTGGCGCCGCCTTGCGGCAGGGCGCGGATCGCGCGCGTGGCCTCGATGCCGTTCATGACCGGCATCTGGACATCCATCAGCACCAGGTCGTAACGCCCGGCGCGAATTTTTGCCAGGGCTTCCGCGCCGTCCTCGGCGGTGTCGATGACCAGGCCGGTGTCGGCGAGCAGTTCCAGCGCGACCACCCGGTTGATGGCGTCGTCCTCGACGAGCAGCAGCCGGGCGCCGGCGGACTGCTTGCGCAGGTCTGCCTCCGCCGCGACGACGCCGGACGGGGAAAATGTCCGGGCCGCGCCCTGACGCAGGCGGGCGGTGAACCAGAAGCGGCTGCCGCGTCCCGGTTCGCTTTCCGCGCCGGCATCGCCGCCCATCAGGCGCGCCAGGCGCCGGGTGATCGCCAGTCCGAGTCCGGTGCCGTTCTGTCCCGCGCCGCGGGAAGGGTCGCCCTGCTCGAAGGGCTCGAACAACCGGGCCAGGACCGCGGGCGCGACGCCGCAGCCGTTGTCGGCCACCGTGAAGCGCAGCAGCAGGGTTGCGTCATTGCGCTCCACCACGTCGGCCTGCAGCTGGATGCTCCCCTGCCGGGTGAACTTGACGGCGTTGCCGGCATAGTTGAGCAGCGCCTGGCGCAGCCGCATCGCGTCGCCGCGCAACCAGAGCCCCAGGTCGGCGCCGCCGATCTCGATGCGCAGGCCCTTGGCATCGGCGCTCTCCTGGATCAGCGAGCGCACCTGGTCGAGCACCGTGCCGAGGACGAAATCCTCCTCCTTGATCTGCAGCTTGCCGGCCTCGATCTTCGACAGGTCGAGGACGTCGTTGATCAGGGCCAGCAGGTGCTGCCCGGCCCCCTGGATCTTGTCGAGCCATTCCTTCTGCTGGGGCTCGTCGATGCGGCGCCGCAGCATGTGGGTCAGACCGATGATGGCGTTCATCGGCGTGCGGATCTCGTGGCTCATGTTGGCGAGAAAGACGCTCTTGGCGGCATTGGCGCTTTCCGCCTGGCGCCTGGCCACGTCCAGCTCGGCCGTGCGTTCCGCCACCAGTTGCTCGAGATGGAGGCGGTGGCGCTCGCGTTCCGCATAGACTTCGCGCCGGCGGCGCTGATACATCCACAGCCCCGCGCTGGCGGCCAGGGCGCCGGCCAGCCAGAGGGCGGCGAGGGTGCGCATTTCGCGCCGCCAGGGGGCATAGAGGGCGTCATGTGCGCGGCTGACGCCGACCACCAGGGCGCCGTCGCCGAAGCGCACGGTGCGCATGGCCGCCACCCGGAGCGTGCCGTCCTCCACGCAGGGGCCGGTCAGCAGGCTGTCCTCCGCACCCAGCGCCAGATGGCGGGCGAGGAGGGAATCCGGCCGGTTGAGGTTGTCGCCGTGCCGCATCCGCCTGGCGCCGGCCGGCGCCGTCGCGACGATCGTGCCGGCCGCATCGGTGAGCCGGACGATCGTATCGGCGGAATAGAGCAGGGGCTCGACCGACCGGGTGAAATAGGCCGGGTCGAAGGTGGCGACGGCGACGCCGGCGAACCTGCCGTTCGCTCCGACGAGTTTGCGCGACAGGGTGAAGGTCCAGGCGCCCAGCACGGTCTCGAAGGGTGGCGAGAGGATCGCCGCGGCGCCGCCCGCGGCACGCGCGCGCACGTAATAGTCGCGCGCGGCGAAATTTCCGCCGAGCAGCTCGGTACGGTTCGAGGCCAGGACATGGCCCGCGGCATCGAGCAGCAGCAGGCTGCGCACGCTGGGCTGGAGACCGACCCGGCTGGTCAGCCGCTCGTTGGCCTCGCGCCAGCCGTCGGCGCGCGCCGCCCATTCGTCATGGTCGCGCAGCAGCGAGGCCAGCGCGGCGTCGGCGCCTTCCAGCTGGCGCTTGAGCGACTCGGCGGCGATGCGCGCATGGGCGCCGAGCTGGACGCCGGTTTCGGTTGCGATCGACGCGCGGACGGAATGGGCATGCCAGGCCAGCGTGGCGGCGAATCCCAGCAACACGCCGACGAGCAGGAGCCAGTGGGTCAGGAAGGTCTTGCGCATCGCCGGGCCGGTGGGGTGCGGGGGGGGGCCATCATCCTGCCGGCGCCGTATCGGGGGCGGCGGTGAGCAGGGCGGCGATGTCCTCTTCGGCGGCCAGCAGCTTGAGCACCGGGCAGGTCTGGATCGGCGTGTCGTCGGCGCAGGCGCGGGTCAGCCCTTCCAGTTCGTCCTTGATGCGCTGCAGTTCGCCGATCCGCGCATCGAGCTCGGCCAGCTTGGTGGCGAGCCGGCAATGCATGTGATGGCAGGGATGGTCTCGCTGGTCGAGCATGTCGAGCAATTCGCGGATTTCCGCCAGACTGAAACCGAGCTGACGGGCGCGCACCACCATGCGCACCCGCGCCAGCGCGTCGGCCGTGTATTTCCGGTAATTGGACGGGCTGCGCAGCGGCGGCGGGATCAGGCCGGCCCTTTCGTAGAACCGGATCGTCCCGGCAGCCAGTCCCGTCAGGCGCGCCAGCTCGCCGATGTTGTAGACCTGCATCTTCCCCCTCGACAAAAACACAACACGAACCCCATCCGGTGCTTTTAATCCTTGCACCAGATACAAGGTCAACTCCCGTCGTAGGGAATAAGTAGAAGGATGCGGCGAATTCCGTATCCCCTATATAGGCCGCCGCGCAAAAAATGCAAGGCGCCCGGTTTCCCGACCGGGCCGGCGCGGCGCACGGCTTTGGCGGTATAGTCCCCGCCATGGATGCCCAGCCCAAACCCGCCGACCGCCGCCTGAGCCTGCCGGAAGTGGTCGATGCGCTGATCGCCGCCGGCAAGGCGCCGCGCGCCGAGGCCGAAGCCTTCCGCCAGGAACGCCGTTATTTCCGCGGCGCCGCCCATCCGCTCTCGGTGATCGCCGAGCAGCG
>CAZZFN010000151.1:0-4063 GCA_964653505.1 uncultured Methyloversatilis sp. | reverse complement strand
GAAGACGCATTTCCGCCCCGAGTTCGTGAACCGCATCGACGAGATCGTCGTCTTCCACGCGCTCGACCGGCAGCACATCGCCGGCATCGCGAAGATCCAGTTGCAATATCTGGAAAAGCGCCTGGCAAGGCTGGAGATGGGGCTGGAGGTTTCCGACGCTGCGCTGGCCAGCCTCGCCGAGGCCGGTTTCGACCCGGTGTTCGGCGCCCGGCCCTTGAAGCGCGCGATCCAGGAACGCATCGAGAACCCGCTGGCGAAGGCGATTCTGGAAGGGAAGTTCGGCGCGAAGGATCGTGTGCGCGTCGGCGTCGGGGACGGCCGGATCGTCTTCGAGAAGGTTTAGCGTTGCCGACCGCAGCCGCCCGCGTTTCATCGACCGGAGGTGGCCCGAGGTCGGCGATGCGGCGTTGACCAGAAACCTCAGGCTGCCCGACGCAGGAAAGGGACGCTCGCCACCTTGGCGCGATACATGGCTTCTTCCGCCGCGGCGATCAGCTTTTCGGCGCTGGTGCCGCTGACGGGATAGCTTGCGATGCCGACCGTGGCGGTCAGGTTGATCTGCGTTTTTCCCACGGCCACCGGTTCGGCCAGGGCGCGGGCGATCTTTTCGGCGAGGCGCTCGGCTTCCTCCGGCTTGCCCATTTCGGGGACGAGAACGATGAACTCGTCCCCGCCATGCCGGGCGACCGTGTCTGCGGCGCGGACATTGTGACGCAGCCGGTTCGCCAGGATGCGCAGCACTTCGTCGCCGATGCCTCTGCCGTGAATGTCGTTGATCGGCTTGAAGTGGTTGATATCGACGAGCAGCACGGCGAAGCCCTTGCCATGTCCCCAGCAACTGGCGACAAGTTTGCTCAGACGATCGATGAACATCGACAGATTGGGCAGGTCGGTCAGACGATCGTAATGCTCGAGGTAGCTGATGCGTTCTTCCTGCTGCTTGAAGTTGTCGATGTCCCATCCCGTTGCGGAGAATCCGACGAATCTCCCGTTTTCGTCGGACAACGGGGCGCCGTGAACGACGATCCAGCGATACCTGCCGCTGTAATGGTGCAGCCGGTATTCCAGCGTGAAGGGCTTGCGGGCGTCGAAACTGGCGGTGTAGGCTTGCAGGCAGCGGTCGTAGTCGTCGAGATGGATGCCCTCGATCCATCCGCTGCCGATTTCCTGCGCCAGCGTGCGCCCGGTGAATGCCAGCCAGGCATCGTTGCACCAGATGCACGACCGGCTGGCGTCGGCAACCCACACAAAGCACCTCGCCCCTTTGGCGACCGCATGGAAATCGATCCTGCGGAATGCTTGAAGCTCGTCCATCGCACTTTCCGTAATTATCACTAAAGCAATAATACAGGATCGCTCCGAAAAAGCCAACGCAAGGAATTAATGATTTCTTATCATGAGGTTACAGACGACTGAGCGGCCGACCGCCACCGCCGGCGTTTCATTGACCGGAGGTGGCCCGAGGTCGGCGCTGCGGCGTTAGCGCCGCATGGCGCGGGCAGGCGACGAGGTGGTCATTGACCATGCCCGTGGCCTGCATCAGGGCGTAGGCGATGGTCGGGCCGACGAAGCGGAAGCCGCGCCGCTTCAGTTCCTGCGAGAGCACTTCGGCGGTCGGCGTGCTGACGGGAACCTGAGCCATGCGCTGCCAGCGGTTGATGACCGGCTGGCCTTCGACGTAGCGCCACAGCAGCTCGTCGAGGCTGCCGCCGGCCTCGTAGAGCGCCAGCGTGGCGCGCGCGTTGTCGATGGCGGCGGCGATTTTCAGACGGTTCCTGACGATGCCGGGATCGGCGAGCAGGCGGGCGACATCCTGCTCGCCGTAGCGCGCGATCTTTGCGGGGTCGAAGCCGTCGAAGGCGCGGCGGTAGTGCTCGCGCTTTTTGAGGATCGTGATCCACGCCAGCCCGGCCTGGGCGCCTTCGAGGATCAGGAACTCGAACAGGCTGCGCTCGTCGTGGCAGGGCACGCCCCACTCGGTGTCGTGATAGGCGACGTAGAGCGGATCGTCGCCGCACCACGGGCAGCGCTGCACGGGCGGATTACCAGTGCCGCACGCGGCCGGTGTCGAGGTGTACGAACTGGTCGCGCGGGTAGTAGCCGACGCCGCCCAGCCCGAGCTGCACCGCCGCGTCGCGCAGCTCGGCGAGCGGCACGCCGGGCAGGCGCAGGTCGATCGCCTTGCCGTCCATGTGCAGGCTGCGCCGGGCCACCCCGCCGCCGCGCGCGCTGCGCAGCCTGCGATTGGTTTCCGCGCAGCGGTAGCCCGAGATGACATGGAAGGGATCGGTGCGGCCGAGTTCCAGCTGCAGGCGGTGGAGCTGGTCGAAGAGGAGCGGATCGATGCGGCCGACCGCGCCCGAATAATGGTCGCGCAGGAAGCGGTTCAGCGCGGCCAGCGCTGCCGGGACGTAATGGTCGCCGACGGCATAGACCAGGGAAATGCGCTCGCCGCTATGGGTATGGCTGAAGGCCAGGCTGCGCGAGGCGGGAGGCAGCGCGGCACGGGCCACGCCGGGCAGGGCCAGGGCGCCGACGGCCAGCTGCACGGCGCTGCGCAGGAAACTGCGGCGGGTGGTCGGCTTCATCGTCTCTCAAGAAACAGGGCTGCCCCGCATATTTCCGCCCCCTGAGGGGACAAGCGGGCGCAGCGGGGTTTTCGGGGCGGGCTCATTCTATCCGGTCGAGAGCGTAGATGTCGGGGAAGAAGCGCACCCGGCCATCCGTCCCGGCCAGCGCGGTGAGGTAGGCGATCGCCACCGGCAGCGGCTCTGCCAGCGGCAGGGTGGTCGCGTGGCCGCTCGCCATCGCGGTGCGGATGCGTTGTGCGTCCCATTCCGGCTGGCCGGCGAGGACGAACTGCGCGAGGGCAACGGGTTGCTCGACGCGGACGCAGCCGTGGCTGAAATCGCGCCGGCTGCGGTCGAACAGGCGGACGGCGGGCGTGTGATGCAGGAAGATGCCGTGTTCGTTGGGCAGCACGAACTTGATGCCGCCCATCGCGTTGTGCGGCCCCGGCCGCTGGCGCAGGCGCAGCCGGCCCTCCAGCACGGCCTGCAGATGTTCTTCCGCGCGGGTCGTCGGCGCCCCGGTCGGCGTGCCGAAGAACTCGAAGCCCTGTGCGGCGAAAAGTTCGGGCTCCCTGCGCAGTCGGGGAACGGTCTCCCGGCGCGCGATCGAGAGCGGAACATTCCAGTAGGGGCTGAATTCGATGAAGCGCATCGGCGCGACGAACTGCGGCGTCGGGGTTCGCTGGCGCGCGCTGCCGACGATGACGCGCATGTGCAGCACTTCCTCGTCCCCCGCGTAGGCGCGCAGGGCGAATTCCGGCACATTGACGAGCAGCCAGCGCGGTGCGGCCGGCAGCTGAGCGAGCCGTGCCAGGTTCGATTCGATCTGGCGCACCCGCCGCGCCGGGGAGACTTCCAGCTGGGCCAGCGTGGCAGGGCCGATCGCGCCGTCGGCATCGAGGCCGTGGCGGCGCTGGAAGGCGAGGACGGCGGCGACGAGCGGTTCGGCGTAGCGTTCCGGAACCGGAGCGTCGGCCGGCAGGTCGCCCAGGATGGCGAGGCGCTGCGCCAGCAGCGGCAGCCCGGCCCAGGACGCGCCTGGCGCCAGCTTGCGGCTGCCGAAGGGGGGAAGCGCGTCGGCCCACGCGGCTTGCGCCGCGCGATCTGCGGCCAGCTGGCGGTAATCCCGCAGCGCCGCTTCGAGGCCGTGGCGCAGGGGGCCGGCGTGCGCCAGGCCGAAGACCAGCAGGGCGGTCAGGCAGAGCAGAAGCCGCCCGCCGTCGCGCACAAGTCGGCGCTGGCGAGACGGCATGGTCAGTTGAGCGCCAGCACGCCGCGCCTGAGGCCGGAGTCCTCGGGGTGGGGGGTGAGCACGAAGCCGAGGCTGGTGACGAACTGGATCATGCGGCGGTTTTCGGTGAGGAAGTCGCCGTTCATGTATTTCACGCCGCGCGAGCGCGCCGTGTCGATCACCACCCCCATCAGCCGGCGCGCCAGGCCCTTGCCCTGCCAGTCGTCGGCGACGACGATGGCGAACTCGCAGGACTCGCCGT
>CAZZFN010000150.1:0-4087 GCA_964653505.1 uncultured Methyloversatilis sp. | reverse complement strand
GCCGTGCGCCTCGATGGCATCGTGCTGCGCTCTTCCGGCCAATCGACCGTCTGGGTAAATAGCCGTCCCCAGACCGGGAATGCGCCCGATGCGGCCATAGCGGTCGCCCCCTCGCGGCGTCAGCCCGGTCGCGCGGCCGTGACGACCGGCGGCGCAGAACCTCCGGTCGACCTGAAAGTGGGCGTCACCCTCAACCAGGCGACCGGGGAACGAAGCGGCGGACTGGCCGGCGGAGAGATCCGCGTGCGTCCCGCCCGGCAGCCGTAACAGTCGGCGATGGCGGGACGGCGCCGGCAGCGAGCCCCGTGCGGAGCGGCCCTGCTGCTGTTCCTGGTCGTTCTGGTTGTCGGCACGCTCGCTTTCGTCGTCGGCGCCCTCAGCCCCGCGTTGCTCGACGCATGGCGGGCGCAGCGCACCGCCCAGGCCCTGGCCGAGGCCAGGACCGCGCTGCTCTGGTATGCGGCGACGTTCCGCGAGCAGCAAAACAGGATCCAGCTCGAAGCCGGCAATCCACCGCCCAACTTTGTTGCAGGCTACCTGCCCTTGCCCGACCTGGGCACGGGGAACAACACCAACATCGGCTGCCCCTGGGAAGGCTGCGACGCCAACCTGTCCGGCAGCGCCCTGAACAAGACCGTGATCGGCCGCCTGCCCTGGTTCATTCTCGGCACCGGCCCCCTGCGCGACGGCCACGGCGAATGCCTATGGTATGCGGTGTCCGGCGGCCACCAGCGCGTCGAAAAGGCCGTGCCGATGAACTGGGATACGCTCGGCCAGATCGACATCGTCACCGCCAGCGATGTCGATCCCGCCAAGCTGAAGTTTCTCCTGGCGAGCCCGCACGAGCGCCCCACGGCCGTCATCTTCTCTCCCGGCATCCCGCTCGGCGGACAGAACCGCGCCGATCTCGGCGGCAACGACGTGCGCATCTGCGGCGGCAATTACGACCCGGCGAACTATATCGAGCCCAATCTGGCGGCCGCCCTGCTCGACAACGCGGATGTTCCGACCGGCGCCAGCGCATACTTCGCCGGCAGCGTTGCCACCGACACGTCGACCACCCGTCTCGCCCTGGCCACGCAGGGCAGGCTCTACCGCGACGGCACGGCGCTCGAGCCGGCCTGCCCGCCCAACCGCCCGGCTTGCGCTCCGGTCGCCAACGACACCGGCCTGGCCGTGCCGCCGGACGCGCTGTTCGGCGCGATCCGGAAGAACGCTTATTTCCGGCAGGACATCAACTCCTTGCTGGACCGCATCGTCGGCTGCCTGCGCGACGAATTCCAGACCCCCGGCCCGAACAGCTACGCCCGCATTGCCGGCGTCATCAACAACGCCTGCTACGGCCAGTCGGTGCCGCCGATCAACTACTACCCGCACTACCAGGAACAGCTGTTCGTCGCGCGCGCCACGGCGACCGTCAATGGACTCCCCGGTTGCAACGGCGCGCTGCTGTTCGCCAGCCAGCGCGGGGCCGGCCAGGTGCGCGAGACGCCTGGCGACAGGAATTACTGGGCGAACTATCTCGAAGACGTCAATCTCGCGAACTTCGCCCCGGGCGGTGCCCAGTTCTCGGGCCCCGAACCGTTCGAGCGCGTCTCCCCTCGACAAGCGGCCGAGCGCGACATCGTGCGTTGCATTCCGGCCACGCCCAGTCTCGTCACTGTCGGCCCGGCGGTCGCCGGGCTGGGGCCGCTGGCCGTCTATTCTCCTGCCACGCGCACCCTCACTCTCGGCCGGCCCGTGGCGGCCGCGCTACCCGCATCCGTCGCGGCCTCCCTGTTCGGTTGCGCCTGGATGCCGGAAACCCATCCCATGGGCGCCGGCCTGCGCAGCTATTTCATGTTCCGCATCGACGACGCCGGTTTCAGCGCCGCACCCGCCGAGGGAATCGCCTTCGTCATCGCCGATGGCGACAACAACGGCGCCGATGCCTGCGGCGCGGCCGGCCAGCATCTGGGCTATTCCGGCAACAACGCCTCGACGCCGTTCATCGTGCCGCCCAAGATCGCCTTCGAGATCGACCCGCGCCGCAATGCAGACTTCGATCCCAATCTGCCGGACACGCTTTCCAACGGCCGCAACGACCCGCCGACGACCGCCACCACCTATCGCGGCGGTCATGTCGCCCTGACCTACTGGGGCGGCGACGCGCCGATCCCGACCAGCGCCACGCCGCCCTGCGTCGCCCCGCGTTTCGCAAGCGGCGGCCTTTGCTATCTGCCGCAGGAGGAAGACGACAACGTCCATGGTCCGCGGGGCAATGTGCGTGCAGACTATCCGGCGCCGCCGGTCAATCCGCCGGTTCCCGGTTTGCCGCTCAGTGTGCCGCCGGATGCGCCGGCGGGCGCCTACAAGCTCGATCCGCAACGCAGCCAGGTTCCCGTCAATCAGAACTTTCACGTCCGCGTCGAACTGACCCGCACGCCCCCGCTCGCCCTTCTGTCGACCGCCCGCGTAGCCACCACCGGCGCCATCGATATCGCCCATCCCGGCACCGCGATCGACGGTGTCATCCTGTTTGTCGGCGACCGCATCCTGGTGAAAGATCAGGTCAGTGCCGCCGAAAACGGGCTCTATGTCTGGAACGGCGCGACCCGCCCGCTCGCACGCGCGGCGGATGCCGACTCCAGCCAGGCGTTGGGCGGCAGCGTGATCGAGGTGGCGCAAGGGACGGCCAACGCCCGCTCGCTGTGGCGGCAAGCCGCCCCGGCGCCGGCGCCTGGAACCGACCCGATCCTCTGGAGCAACCTGCGCGTCAAAGTCGCCGTGGCGCAGGCCGACATCGGCCTCGCCAGTCCGGGCGCCACCATCGACGGCATTCTCATGAAGCCGGGCGATCGCGTGCTGGTGCGCAATCTCGGCATCTACGTCTGGAACGGGGCGAGCGTACCGATGACGCCCGCACCCGACAATTTCTCCGGCACGATGGTGCAGGTCCAGCAAGGCTCCGCCGCATCCGGCTGGTGGCGCTTCGACGGCAGCCACTGGACGCGCGAAACCGACCCGGCGGCATGGCCGGCCATCGACGGCTCGCCCAGCTATACGCTGGAAGTCTGGATTCTTCCCGACAGCGTCACGACGGCGAACCAGATCGCCGCCATGCAGGACACGACCCGCCCGATGAGCTTCCTGGCGCCCGCATTCACGCCGCATCTTCGCGACACCCCGGTAATCCCTTATCCTTTCCGGAATGTCCGGCTGGGTTTCACGGTTGGACAACGCCGCAGCGTCACCGACCAGAATTTCACCGTCAGCAACGCATTCACGACATGGATCCCCTGACATACGCCGTCCCGCCAGCGCCGACTTTCCCAAGGGGACAACGCGGCTTCACGCTCACCGAAATGGCGGTGGTGCTCGTCATCGTCGCGCTGCTGATCGGCGGCATGCTGCTCCCGCTGGCGGCGCAGCAGGACATCCGCGCGCAACAGGAAACCGAGAAGACTCTGATGGAAATCCGCGCCGCCCTGATCGGCTTCGCGATCGTCAACGGCCGCCTGCCGCGCCCCGCGGTCTCCGCCGCCGACGGAACCGAAAGGCCCGTTTGCGCCAACGACGCGGATTGCAGCGGCTTCATCCCCTGGGCCGCACTGGGCGTCAGGCAAACCGATCATTGGGGAAAGTTGATCCGTTACAGCGTCACGCGCGATTTCGCCAACAACGCGATCGCCACGACCGCAATCGCCGACCGTACGGTGCGAACGCGCGACACGACGGGAAATCTGCTTTACCTGGTGGGTCAGGCGACTTGCAGTGCCGCGATCCCGTGCACGCCCGCCGTGATTTTCTCGCAGGGCAAGAACCGCTGGGGCACGACCGACGCCGGGATCATCCTGCCCGACGGTTCGGCAACCAACATCGACGAAGACGGCAACCACCACGGTCCCCTCCACTACATCAGCCGCCTGCCGACGACCAGCGCTGCGGTGGCGGGGGGTGAATTCGACGATCTCGTCGTCTGGCTGCCGCACGGCATCCTGATTCACAACCTGATCTCCGCCGGCCGGCTGCCCTGAGCGGAAAGAGGCATAAAAACACAAAAGCCCGACCAGGTTTCGATCGGGCTTTTGTGTGATGTGGGGGTCTG
>CAZZFN010000149.1:0-4151 GCA_964653505.1 uncultured Methyloversatilis sp. | reverse complement strand
CGCGGCCGTTGGCCTTCTGGATCATCGGCTCGATGGCGATGCCGTGGATGATCGCATCCGGGCGATTCTTCTTCACCTCTTCCAGGATGGCGTTGTAGGCGTCGCGCACGGCGGCCAGCGAGTTGAGGTTGAGGCGCACCCCGCCGGAGTCGCTCTTGTGCGTGATGTGCGGCGAGTCGATCTTCATCACCACCGGCAGGCCCATCTCCTCGGCGAGCACCATGGCCTCGGACGGCGAGCGCGCCACCACGGTCTGGGCGATCGGGATGCGGAAGGCGGCCAGCAGCGCCTTGGATTCCATTTCGTTGAGCGCCTTGCGGCCTTCGGCGAGCGCGGTTTCGATCACCAGCCGGGCCGACTCCAGACGCGGCGCGACATGATCGGAGATCGACGCCGGGGCCTGCATCAGCAGCTGCTGGTTGCGGTAGTAGTTGGAGATGTGCGAGAACAGCTCGACCGCCGGTTCGGGCGTGTGGAAGGAGGGCAGGCCCGCGCCCTTGAACAGCAGGCGCGCTTCGCGCACCTGCTCCTCGCCCATCCAGCAGGTGACGATAGGCTTGTCGGTGCGCTGGGCGACCTCGATCACGGCGCGCGCCGTCTGGGTCGGATCGGTCAGCGCCTGCGGCGTCAGGATGGCCATCACGCCATCGACGCCGTCGTCCTCGAGGCAGGCGGAAATGGCCGTGGCGTAGCGCTCGGGCGTGGCGTCGCCGACCAGGTCGATCGGATTGCCCTTCGACCAGGTGGGCGGCAGCGCCTCGTCGAGCCGCTGGCGCGTCGCGTCGCTCAGCGCGGCGAGCGGGATGCCGATGTCCGCGGCGTGGTCGGCGGCCATCACGCCCGGACCGCCGCCGTTGGTGACGATCGTCAGGCGGTTGCCGCGCGGCCGGAAGTGCGAGAACAGCGCCTGCGCGGCGGCGTACATCTGGCCGACCTTGCCCAGGCGCACCACGCCGGCGCGCCGCAGGGCGGCGTCGAACACGTCGTCGGCGCCGACCAGCGCGCCGGTGTGCGAGAGCGCGGCCTGCTTGCCGGCCGGGTGCTTGCCCACCTTGATCAGCAGCACCGGCTTGCAGCGCGCGGCGGCGCGCAGCGCGCTCATGAAGCGGCGCGCGTTCTTGATGCCCTCGATGTAGAGGAAGATGCTCTCGGTGCGCGGGTCGGCGACCATGAAGTCGAGCACCTCGCCGAAATCGATGTCGCTCTCGGCGCCGAGCGAGACGACGTTCGAGAAACCCACGCCGTTGGGCAGCGCCCAGTCGAGGATGGCGGTGCACAGCGCGCCGGACTGGGAAATCAGGCCGATGGTGCCGGGATTGGCGCTGCCGTGGGCGAAGGTGGCGTTGACGCAGCTGCTCGGGCGCATCACGCCGAGGCAGTTCGGGCCGAGCAGGCGCACGTTGTGGCGGCGCGCCGAATCGAGCGTGGCGCGCAGCTGGCTCGCGCCGCGCGGCCCCATTTCGGCGAAGCCGCCGGAAATGACGATGACGTTGCGGGTGCCGGCGCGCCCGCAGGCCTCGACGATGGCCGGCGCGGTGTCGGCCTCGGTGCAGATCACGGCCAGGTCGAGCCGTTGCGGAATGTTTTCGACCGAGGCGTAGGCTTGCTGGCCGAACACCCGTTCCAGGCCGGGATTGACGAAGAAAAGCTTGCCCGGGTAGGCGGCGTCGATGACGTTGCGCACCAGGGTGGCGCCGATCGTTGCGGGGGTCTCGGCGGCGCCGACGATCGCGATCGATTTCGGCTCGAAAAGCGACGTGAGGTAGTGCTGTTCGTAGTTCATGGGAGATAGACTCGTGGTCGGACCCCAGGCGATGCAGGGTATGCTGCAATGCAGCAGGTTACCATCAACCGGAAGGCAAGATGCAAGAAAAACACGCGATCCCTACCGATCGGTCGGTCGAACTGTTGAAAGAACTCCACATCCTGACCCGCGACGGCCGGCTTAACCAGGATAGCCGGCGCAAGCTCAAGCAGGTCGAGCACCTGATCGGATTTATCGACCCATTGATAAATGAAATCAAGAGCAAGCGGGCGGAGGTGCAGCTGGCGGACATCGGCGCGGGCGGCGTGGCGGTGCATGGCATCGAAACGCGCGCCGCACTGGTCGACCGGTCGCGCGCCCTGGCGGCCCGCCTGGGGTTCGAAGGCATGCGCTTCCATCGGCTCGATGCTGCAAGTGCACATGAAGATGGCGGGCTGCCCGCACGCATCGACATCGTCACCGCGCTGCCTGCAAATGCTGTTGAGCCAGCTGGGGCTGGAAGATCTGCACAAGCGCTTTTTCATTCTTGAAAATATCCGTGAAATGGCTAATATGGCCATATTGGATAGAACAAGGAGTTTGTCGTGATTACTGTTACTTCTGTTGAGGCCCAAAGCCGGTTCGGCGAGTTGATCGACCGTTCGCAGCGCGAGCCAGTCGAAGTGACCCGGCGAGGACGCACCGTGGCTTATGTCGTGTCGGAGCATGACATGCATGAAGTAGCCGAACTCCGTCGGCGACGCGAGGCCGCAATGCGGTGGTACGCCCAGTATCGCCAGCAAGTCGCCGTGCTCCCCGTCGAGGAGGCGCCCAGGCTTACCGACGCCGATATAAATCGGCTGGTGCATGAGCTTCGCTAGGCGTGTCGTTTTCGACACCGGCGTGCTTGTCAGCGCCGCCATCCTGCCCGAATCAACGCCAGCACTGGCCTTGGAGAAGGCATGGCTGCATTTTGAACTTTGCGTATCGGCGGCAACTCTGGCCGAGTTGGAAACCGTCCTGATGCGGTCGAAATTCGATCGATATGCGTCGGCTGCCATTCGACAAGCCTTCATCGCCGGCATTCGCCGGCATGCGCGATCGGTCACGGTGGAGCAGGAGGTCAACGACTGCCCCGACCCGGCCGACAACAAGTTTCTGGCGCTGGCCGATGCCGCCGATGCCGAACTGGTTGTTTCCAGCGACCCGCATCTGACCGACATGCATCCTTGGCGCGGCATCCCCATCATGCCGCCAGCGGCGTTTCTGGTCGCCATTCGATAACATTGCCCATCATGACCAAGAAGACCGCGGCTACCGCCGCCGACATCCTCAGCTACCGCCATCCCGACCGGCGCAAGAACAATCCCGAAGTCGGCATGGTCACCCCGGCCACCGATCCCGACGAGGGCAAAACGCGCTGGCAGCACGACCCGCATCTCGACCCGACGTTAAGCTGGACCGGCAAGGCCGAGCGCACCAGTTTCGATGTCGATACCGTCAGCCTGCATGTCCATGAGCGCATCGACCCGGCCAGCATCCTTTCGGCCGTGCGCCGAAAAGTCGGCGCTGGCAGGACGGCAAGCTTTAAGGTAATCTATTGCGTACGCAAATAGTTACAGGAGATTGAAATGAGCCTTCGAGTCGGCGTTCGTGAGCTGAGGGAAAAACTGGCGGAATATGTTGAATCTACCGTGCCGATCGAGGTGACGCGGCATGGTCAAACGATTGGCTTCTACATTCCCGTGCCCAAGCAGCCGGGCCAATCCGAGCGCGATGCGTTTCTGGCTGCCGGTCAGCGCATGCAGCAAGAATGCGCCCGATTGGGTATCGGCGAGGATGAATTGCTGACCGATTTTCAACGCTGGCGTGCGCTAGATCGGGCAGCATGAAGCGCAGAATCGTTGTCGACGCGAATATTCTCATTCGCGCGATATTTGGCGTGCGTGTCCGCAACCTGATCGAGAAGTACTGTGCGGAGACGGCGTTCTATGCCGCCGAGGCCAATGTCGATGAGGCCTTGCACTACGTGCCCTTGTTGGCGGGGAAGCGCGGGATCGATGAAGCGGTCTGGAAAGAGGCGCTCGACACCTTCACGACGATGATCCAGATCGTGCCGCAGGATGAACTCGTAGCCGTCAAATCCGAAGCGCTTGCACGTATCGTGCGACGCGACCCAGACGACTGGGCCGCCGTGGCTGCCGCGTTGTTGCTTGATTGCCCGATCTGGACCGAGGACAGTGATTTTTTCGGTGCGGGCATCGCCACATGGACGACCGAAACCGTTTCGATCTATCTTTCCGGCGCTCATTGAGTTTGGATATGACCAAGAAACCTGCCACCACGCAAGCCGACATCCTCAGCTACCGCCATCCCGACCGGCGCAAGAACAATCCCGAGGTCGGCA
>CAZZFN010000148.1:0-4213 GCA_964653505.1 uncultured Methyloversatilis sp. | reverse complement strand
CGTTGGTGGCGTCGCGGAAACCGGTATAGACGCAGTCGGCGCCGTTATCGACGGCGACCTTCAAAGCCGGCAGCCCGCCGGCGGGACAGACGAGTTCGAAATCGGAAGCCATGGCGGTTCAAGGAGTTGGAGGGCGGACTATAAGAGCCCCGGGGCTTGCGGGGATTGACATGGGTCAACGCGGCGTCGCCGGCTTCGGCCATCCGCCGCTGGAGGTTGTCGTCGGGGCACCGCGCGTTTGGCACTAAAATACAGGAATTCAACTAGTTGGTGATTCTGCCGTGAATCTTTCCCAACCGCCCAGACCTCCGGGGCATCCGTGAAGCCGAAAGTCGGCGCTGGCGGGACGGCCCGCCGCGGCTTGTTGCGCCTGTGCGGCATACTGGCGCTCCTGCTGGTGCTCTGGCAGGGCTGGTATCTGGGCTGGGTGGCCTGGTGGCGCTTCGTCGATCCGGGCCAGACGAGCTTCATGGCGCAGCGCCTCGGTGCCCTGCGCGAAAGGAATCCGCGCGCCGAACTCGAGCGCCGCTGGGTCGATTACGCACGAATCTCCCCTCACCTCAAGCGCGCGGTGGTGGCGGCCGAGGACGACAAGTTCGTCGACCACGAAGGCTTCGACTGGGAAGGCATCCAGAAGGCGCTGGAGAAAAACCAGCGGCGCGGCAAGGTCGTCGCCGGCGGCTCGACGATCAGCCAGCAGCTCGCCAAGAACCTGTTTCTCTCGGCCGACAAGACGCCCTGGCGAAAGGCGCAGGAAGCGGTCATCACCGTCTGGATCGAGCTGCTGTGGGACAAACGGCGGATTCTCGAGGTGTATCTGAATGTCGTCGAATGGGGCGAGGGGATATTCGGCGCCGAGGCCGCCGCGCGCAGCTATTACGGCATCGGCGCCGACCGGCTGGATGCCGCGCAGGCGGCCCGCCTCGCGGTGATGCTGCCCGCGCCGCGCAAGTTCGCGCGCAACCCCTATTCCGATTACATGAACCGGCGCACCGCGCTGATTCTCGCCCGCATGCAGCATGCGGCGACGCCCTGACCCGGCGGACGGCGTAGAATCGCCCGCCATGAGCGAAACCACGGAAGTGCGCCATCGCGCCGAGAATGCCCTGGAGCTGCACCTCGCCGAGGTGCAGCTCCTGCTGTCGCGCCATCGCCGCATCGAAGACCTCGTCCATCGGCAGGACATGCCGCGCCACGATCTGGTCGAGGAAATCGTGCACAAGCAACACCTCGTCGAGCTGCAGAAGCTGCTCGAGCGGCTCGACGACCAGACCATCGCGCGCATCCTCGAGACCCTGGCCGAGGAGGATCGCGTCGCCGCCTGGCAGCAGGTGGCCGATGCCCGCTGCGAGGCGATCCTCGATCAGCTGGCCGAGGACGTGAGCGAGACGCTGGTCGGGGCGCGTTCCTACGCCAGCGTGCGCAACATGCTCAACGCCTTCGAGCTGAAGAATGGCCGCCTTACCCAGGTGCAGGTCGACAGCCGCGCCGATCTCGCCCGGCTCAACCCGATCTGGGTCGATCTCGTCGCGCCGACGCCCTTCCTGCGCGCCTGGGTCGGCAAGCACTACGGCGTCGAGCTGCCCGACCCGGACGACCTGACCGACATCGAGGCAAGCGCCCGCTTCTATGTCGAGGACGACGACGAGCTGCACCTGCATTCCGACTTCCTGCTCGACAAGCCCGACGAAGCGCGCAACGTCGCGGTGGCCTTCATCCTGCACAACAACATCCTGTTTTCGGTGCGCGCCGAGGAACTGCCGGTGTTCCGCCTGCAGCGCCTGCGCGCGCGCGCGCAGCCGGGCTACGTCACCAGCGGCATGGAGGTGCTGCTCGACCTCTACGACGCCGATGTCGAATACTCCGCCGACACGCTCGAGAACATCTATGCCGACCTCGATCGCATCGACCGCAAGGTGCTCACCCCGCACGTCGACGACAACGTGGCGGCGGAAATCCTCGCCGAGATCGCCAAGGGCGAGAACGTCAACGGCCGCATCCGCCGCAACGTCCTCGACACGCGGCGCGCCCTGTCCTTCCTGATGCGCAGCCGGTTCCTGAGCCAGGAACAGCACGACGACGCGCGCCAGATCCTGCGCGATATCGAAACCCTCGATGGCCACACCTCGTTCCTGTTCAACAAGATCAACTTCCTGATGGACGCCACCGTCGGCTTCATCAACATCAACCAGAACAAGCGCCTGTCCAAGCTGACGGCGATTTCCGTGGTCTTCGTGCCGATGAACATCATCGCCGGCATCGGCGGCATGTCGGAATTCACCATGATGACCGCAGGCATTCCCTGGCCCCTCGCGTATGGCGCGTTCGTCGCCTTCCTTGCCGTTTTCGGCGTCGCGACCTACATTGCGCTGCGTTACTTCGAGCGGCGCAAGTTCCGGCTGTCGATCCTGCGCCGCAAGGAAGGGTGAACGGGCCGGCCCCGGCGGGACAGCGATGAAACTCGCCTTTCTCGGCGCCGCGCGCGAAGTCACCGGTTCCTGCTATCTCGTCGAGACCGCCGCCGCGCGTTTCCTCGTCGATTGCGGCCTGTTCCAGGGCGGCCGCGAAGCGCGCGGCAAGAACCGCCAGGCGTTCGGCTTCGATCTGCGCCGCCTCGATTTCGTCCTGCTCACCCACGCCCACATCGACCATTCCGGCCTGCTGCCGCGGCTGGTGGCCCTGGGCTACAAGGGCCCGATCTACGCGACGCGCGCCACCTGCGACCTGCTCGCCGTGATGCTGCCCGACGCCGCCCACATCCAGGAGAAGGAGGTCGAATACGAGAACAAGCGGCGCTTCCGCTCGAAGCAGGGCCTGCGCAGCGAAGAGGCCCCGCTCTACACGGTGACGCAGGCGCGCCAGTGCCTGAAGCGCCTGCACGCGGTGGACTATGGCGCCGAGATCGCGCCGCACCCGGACGTCCGCTGCGTCTTCCGCGATGCCGGCCACATCCTCGGCTCGGCCATCGTCGAGATTGCCGTCAAGGAAGGCCCGCACACGCACAAGATCGTATTTTCGGGCGATCTCGGCCAGCCGGCGCGGCCGCTGGTGCGCGATCCGACGCCGGTCGCCCAGGCCGACTGGCTGGTGGTCGAATCGACCTACGGCAACCGCCTGCACAAGAGCATGGCCGCCACCGAGGACGAACTGGTGCAGGCCGTCCTCGACACGATCGAGAAGAAGGGCGGCAACCTGATCGTGCCCGCCTTCGCGGTCGGCCGCACCCAGGACATGCTGTTCCTGCTGGCCGACCTGACCCGCCGCGGGCGCCTCCCGAAGCTCGAGGTCTATGTCGATTCGCCGATGGCCACGGCCGCTACCGAAGTCACCGCGCGGCACATGGCCGTGCTCGACGAGGAAGCCCGCATGGTGCTCGGCCGGCACGGCGGCGATGCCCATTTCCGCAAGCTCGCCTTCGTCGAGGACGTCGAGGAATCGCAGGCGCTCGACCGCATCGGGGGCGGCGCGGTGATCATCTCGGCCAGCGGCATGTGCGAAGCCGGCCGCATCAAGTTCCACCTGCGCGCCAACCTGCCGCGCCCCGAGTCCACCGTCCTGATCACCGGCTTCCAGGCGGCCGGCACCCTCGGGCGCAAGCTGGTCGATGGCGCCCGGCGCGTGCGCATCCTGGGCGAGGAATACCCCGTCCGGGCGGACATCTACACGCTGGGCGGACTGTCCGCCCACGCCGACCGCGCCGCGCTGCTGGACTGGCTCGGCAAGTTCCACAGCGCCCCGCGGCGCACCTTCGTCGTGCATGGCGAGGCGGAAACCGCCACAGGCTTTGCCGCGACCCTGCGGGAACGCCTCGGCTGGGCAGCCGAGGCCCCGGAACCCGGGCAGAGCGTCATTCTGGAATAGCGGCCGGCGCTGCGGCGTTCGTCAGCCGCACCGGGATGCAGCCGCGCACGCTGTTGATGAACCACAGCGCGCGCGCGCGCGCCAGATCCGCGACGCGCACCACGCCCTCGGCGATCTCGCCGCGGGCGAGCATTGCGGCGCGCTGCGTGCCGGGCAGCAGGCCGCAGGACAGCGGCGGCGTCAGCCGTGCGCCGTCGATTTCGACGACCAGATTGCCGCGCGTGAACTCGGTGAGCTCGCCCCGGTCGTTCCACAGCAGCGTGTCGAAAATGCCGGCCGGCGGTGCGAACGGGCGATAGGCGGCGCGCTCCGTGGTCTTGTGCAGCAGGAAATCCGGCTCGCCGACGATCGG
>CAZZFN010000147.1:0-4305 GCA_964653505.1 uncultured Methyloversatilis sp. | reverse complement strand
CCTCGTCGACGAACAGGTCGGAGTTGCGCGTGACGCGGAACTGGTAGCAGCCGAGGATGCTCATGCCGGCGAACAGCGCGCCGACATGGCGGTGCAGGATCGAGGACAGGAAGACGAAACCGTAATCGACGCCGGCCAGTTCGGCGGGCAGCTGGATCACGCGCGGCAGGACGCGCGGGGCCTGGACGATGGCGATGCCGGAGTTGCGGCCGAAGGCATCCTTGCCTTCGAGCTCGACGGCGAAGTTGAGGCTCTTGTTGAGCACGCGCGGAAAGGGATGGGCCGGGTCGAGGCCGATCGGCGTCAGTACCGGCATCACCTCGCGCAGGAAGTAGGCGTGGATCCAGTCCTGCTGTTCGGCCGTCCATTCCGAGCGCTTGTAGAAGAAGACGCCTTCCTGGCGCAGGGCCGGCAGGATCGCCTGGTTGAGCAGGGCATACTGTTCCTCGATCAGCGCATGGGTCTGGCGCGTGATGAGGCGGAACACCTCCGGAGCGCTGCGCCGGTCGGCGCCGGCCGCATGGCTTTTCAGCTTGATCTGCTCCTTGATGCCGGCGACGCGAATCTCGAAAAACTCGTCGAGGTTGGAGGAGACGATGCACAGGAAGCGCAGCCGCTCCAGCAGCGGAACGCGCGTGTCGGCGGCCTGCGCCAGCACCCGGCGGTTGAAGGCCAGCAGCGACAGCTCGCGGTTGAGGAAGTGGTCGGCGGGGTATTCGTGCGGCGGTATGGGCAGGTTCATGGACGCGAGTATGACATGACGCCGTCGCGCCGGCGCCGACTTCCGCGGGTAAAATCCGCCGCACTGCACAATCCGAATGGAAACGCCTGTGGTTCACGAACACGTTGCCGCCGTCGACATGGGATCGAACAGCTTCCGCCTGCAGGTCGGACGCATCGTCGGCAACCAGATCTATCCGCTCGACGGTCTCAAGGAGACGGTGCGCCTCGCCGCCGGCCTGACGACGGACAAGCTGCTCGATGCCGCCGCCCAGGAGCGCGGGCTGATCGCGCTGGCCCGTTTCGGCGAGCGGCTGCGCGGCTTTCAGGCCGATGCGGTGCGGGCCGTGGCCACCAACACCCTGCGCGTGGCGAGGAACGCGCCGGAGTTCCTCGCCCGCGCGGAAGAAGCGCTCGGCTTCCCGATCGAGGTGGTGGCCGGCCGCGAGGAGGCGCGCCTGATTTATCTCGGCGTCGCGCATACCCTGCCGAACCGGCGCAACCGCCACCTGGTGGTGGATATCGGCGGCGGCTCGACCGAGTTCATCATCGGCCGCAACATCAGGCCGCTGCAGCTCGAATCGCTGTACATGGGCTGCGTCGGCTTCAGCCTGAAATACTTTCCGGACGGGCGCATCGACCGGCGCGCCATGAAGGAAGCCGACCTGGCGGCGCGCCGCGAACTGCAGACCATCGTGCATGCCTTCCGCGTCACCGGCTGGGACATGGCGGTCGGCTCGTCGGGCACCGCCAAGGCAATCTGCGACCTGCTCGAATTCAACGGCTATGCCGGCGGCACCATCACGCGCGACGGGCTGGAACGCCTGCGCGCCCGGCTGATCGAGGCGGGACACGCCGCCAAGGCCGGACTCGCGGGCATGCGGCCGGAGCGCGTGCCGGTGATCGCCGGCGGCGTGGCGATCATGGGCGCCGTGTTCAGCGAGTTCGGCCTCGACGACATGGCGTTCTCCGAGGGAGCGCTGCGCCTGGGCGTGCTCTACGACCTGCTCGGCCGCTACCATCACGAAGACCTGCGCGAGGCCACGGTCGGCCGCTTCATGCAGCGTTACGAGGTGGATCGCCGCCACGCGGAACGCATCGCGGCGACCGCGCTCGCGCTCTACCGGCAACTGCGTCCCGACGACGACGTGGCAGAGTCGCCGGCGGCGCACTTTCTCGCCTGGGCGGCGCGCCTGCACGAGATCGGCGTATCGATCGCGCATTCGGGTTACCACAAGCACAGCGCCTACATGCTGGCCAACGCCGACATGCCGGGCTTCTCGCGGCGCGACCAGGCGCTGTTGGCGCGCCTGGTGCTCGCCCATCGCGGCAAGCTCGAACGCGCCCAGCCCCTGACGCGGGACGCTCCCGAATGGCTGCTGATCTTCTGCCTGCGCATCGCCGCGCTGCTGCACCGGGCGCGCGACGACGCCCCCCTGCCGGACCTGCAGGCGCGCGCGGGTCCGCGCGGCTTCGATCTGCTGGTCGACCGCGGCTGGCTGGCCGCCGCGCCGCTCACCGCATCCGCGCTGGCCGAGGAAGTCCAGCAGTGGACCGGGGTCGGCATCGAACTCAGGGTGCGCGGGCAGCGGCCCTCCGCCTGACGCCGCGCAGTTCGCCGTCGCCGGCATCCACGGCTTCATGAACAAGAGGAAGGGCTGAGGCTTTCCTTGTCCATGCAGGCTGCTATGATTGGTGCGACTACATCAATCGGGTGAATTGTCTTGATCAAGGAAGCGACGGCGATGACGGTGCGGCAAAACCTCGGCGAACTGCTGAACGGCATCCAGTTCGGCCACGACCAGATCGTGATCACCAGGGGCGGCAAGCCCGTGGCGGCGATGGTGGATGCTGCGCTGTTCGAGAAGATCTGCCTGATGAAACGCGAGTTTTCCCGCCTCACCGACGAACTGGCGGCTGCCTATCGGGGCGTCGATGCGGCTGTCGCGCAGGAGGAAGTCGACGCGGCGGTGCGTTCGGCCCGGAAAGCGCGTAAGCGCTGAGCGCCGGGTGCGGGCGGTTCTCGACACCAACGTCCTCGTCTCCGGGCTGTTGCTGCCGCGCAGCGTGCCCGGGCAGATCGTCGCGGCCTGGCGCGGCGGGCACTTCGGTCTGGTGCTTTCCGAACCGCTGCTGTTCGAGATCGGGGCGGTGCTCGCCTATCCGAAGATCAGGAAACGGTTGCGCTGGGACGACGAGAGAATCGCCGCCTATCTTGCGCTGCTGCGTTTCGAGGCTGAGGTGGTGGCGCTCGGCTCCATGCCTGCGTCGGTGCCGGGCGACGCGGATGACGATATGGTGCTGGCCACCCTGCTGGCGAGTGGTGCGGATTTTCTTGTCACCGGCGATCGGGACCTGCTGGCGCTGGCCGGGCAATATCCGATCGCGATGCCGGCCGATTTCGCGCGGCGGATATTCTGACCGGCCGAAAGTCGGTTCTGGCGGGACGGCAAGGCGCTGTCTCAGGGTACGCGGGCAGCGAACGGGTGGATAATTGTCGCGGGCGCGACAACGCCGACTGCGGGCGGACAGTAGATTCGCCCGCTCGAACTTCTGGCAAGGAGAAAAGCAATGAAGGTACTGGTGCCCGTCAAGCGGGTCATCGATTACAACGTCAAGGTGCGCGTCAAGGCGGACCGGAGCGGCGTCGAGCTGGCCGGCGTCAAGATGGCGCTCAACCCCTTCGACGAGATCGCGGTGGAAGAGGCGGTGCGTCTCAAGGAAGCCGGCATCGCCACCGAAGCGGTCGCCGTCTCCTGCGGCGCGACGGTTTGCCAGGAGCAGCTGCGCACCGCGCTGGCGCTCGGCGCCGACCGCGCCATCCTGGTCGAGGCGGACGCGGAATTGCAGTCGCTGGCGGTCGCCAAGCTGCTCAAGGCGGTGTGCGACAGGGAGCAGCCGCAACTCGTGATCCTCGGCAAGCAGGCCATCGACGACGACGCCAACCAGACCGGCCAGATGCTCGCCGCCCTGCTCGGCTGGCCGCAGGCCACCTTCGCCTCCAAGGTCGCCATCGTCGATGGCAGGGCGACGGTGACGCGCGAAATCGACGGCGGCCTGGAAACCCTCTCGATCGGGCTGCCGGCCGTCGTGACCACCGACCTGCGCCTCAACGAGCCGCGCTACGCCACGCTGCCGAACATCATGAAGGCGAAGAAGAAGCCGATGGATGTGTTGAAGCCCGCCGATCTCGGCGTGGATATCGCGCCGCGCCTGGCGACGCTGAAGGTCGCCGAGCCGCCGAAGCGCCAGGCCGGCGTGAAGGTCGCCGACGTCGCCGAACTGGTGGCGAAACTCAGGAACGAAGCGAAGGTGATCGCATGAGCATTCTCGTCGTTGCAGAACACGACCACGCCGCGCCGAAGGCGGCCACCCTCAATACCGTTGCCGCCGCCGCGAAGTTGGGAGGAGATATTCACGTGCTGGTTGCCGGCAGCGGTTGCGCCGCCGCCGGACAGGCAGTTGCACAACTGGCCGGCGTGGCCAAAGTGAAGGTGGCGGACGCTACCCACTACGCCGACCAGACCGCCGAGAACCTCGCCGCGCTGGTCGTGGCTAACGCTTCTGGCTACACGCACATCCTCG
>CAZZFN010000146.1:0-4322 GCA_964653505.1 uncultured Methyloversatilis sp. | reverse complement strand
TGCGCGACATCCAGGCGCCCGCCGTAGCCGAGCGCTTTCCCAAGATCCTCTCCGAGGCCCAGGTCGAGGCCCTGCTGGGCGCACCCGAAGTTGCCACCGCGCGGGGCCTGCGCGACCGCGCGCTGCTCGAAACGCTCTATGCGACGGGGCTGCGCGTGTCGGAGCTGGTCGGCCTCAAGCTCTTCAACCTGAGCCTCGACGACCGCGTGGTGCGCAGCTTCGGCAAAGGCGGCAAGGAACGTCTCGTTCCCCTCGGCGAGGTGGCCGCCGACTGGCTCGTACGCTGGCTGCGCGAAGGACGGCCGGCGCTCCTCAAGGGCCGCACGGCCGATCACGTCTTCGTCACCGGCCGGGGCGGCAGCGGGGGAATGACCCGCCAGATGGCCTGGACGCTGATCAAGAAACACGCCGTCGCGGCCGGCATTCCCAGAGAGAAAGTCTCGCCGCATGTGCTGCGCCACGCCTTTGCGACCCATCTGCTCAACCACGGCGCCGACCTGCGCGTGGTGCAGCTCCTGCTCGGCCATGCCGACATCTCGACGACGCAGATATACACTCATGTGGCCCGCGCGCGCCTGAAGGAACTGCACGCGCAGCACCATCCGCGCGGTTAACGTGAAACGCCTTACGTGCCGACAGTCCGACTTTCCTCGGCGCGGCGATTGTGGAACAATTCCGCCCGGACAAATTATCGGGGTTTCGCCATGCTCGATCGGGAAGGGTATCGCCCGAACGTCGGCATCATTCTCACCAATCAGCGCTACGAGGTCTTCTGGGGCAAACGGATTCGCGAACATTCCTGGCAATTCCCGCAAGGCGGGATACAGAAGGGGGAAACGCCCGAAGAGGCGATGTTCCGCGAACTCTACGAGGAAGTCGGGCTCAGGCCCGAGCATGTGCGCGTTCTCGGGCGCACGCGCGATTGGTTGCGATACGACGTTCCCAGGCAGTGGGTGCGGCGCGAATGGCGCGGCACCTACAAGGGACAGAAACAGATCTGGTTCCTGTTGCGGCTGACCGGCCGCGACAGCGACATCAGCTTGCGCGCCACCGCCAAGCCGGAATTCGACGCCTGGCGCTGGAGCGACTACTGGGTGCCGCTCGATGCGGTGATCGAGTTCAAGCGCTGCGTTTATGCGCAGGCGCTCAACGAACTCGCGCGTCTGTTGTTCCATGCACGCCATGAGTCTTCTTGACCCGGTCATCCTGCAGATCGACAAGGCCCTGCGCACCGTGTGCGCGAGCGCCCCGACCTTGCGGCCGATGCCGGGGGAAGATCTGCCCGAGGCCGATCTGAGCGCCGCCGAGCGCAGGCACGTCGCGGCCCTGATGCGCGTCAACCACGTCGGCGAGGTCTGCGCCCAGGCGCTCTACGCCGGGCAGGCGTTCGCCGCCCGCGACGCCGCGGTGCGCGCCGCCCTGGAAACGGCGGCGTGGGAGGAAACCGAGCACCTCAACTGGACCGAGCGGCGCATCGAGGAACTCGGCGGGCGCAAGAGCCTGCTCAATCCGCTCTGGTATGCCGGCGCCTGGGCCATCGGTGCCCTCGCCGGCCGGCTGGGCGACCCGGTCAGCCTGGGTTTCGTCGTCGAAACCGAACGTCAGGTCGAGGCGCATCTCGACGCCCACACAGAGCGCCTGCCCGCGGCCGACTTGCGCTCCCGGGCGATCGTCGAACAGATGAAGGCCGACGAGATCGCCCATGCACGCACCGCGCTCGCCCTGGGCGCCGCCGAGCTGCCCCCCCTCGCCAAGGGCGCAATGAAAACGGCGGCGCGGGCGATGACAACGAGCGCCTACTGGGTGTGACCCCCCCGCGGCTTGCGGCCGGCGCGCGCGGCAAGCGCATCGTAGAGGGGGCGCGGCAGGATTTTCATGAGGGCCGCCACCGCGGCCATCGGCCGGGGCGTCACGGCGAAGCGCGCGCCCTTCTCGATGTGGCGCGCCATGCGCTCGACCGCACGCTCGACCGGCATCAGGAAGGGCATCGGGTAGGGGTTGTGCGCCGTCATCGGCGTGGCGATGTAACCCGGCGCGAGGGTAACGACCTTCACGCCGCTGCCGCGCAGCTCGACGCGCAGGCTCTCCAGATACGCGATGGCGGCGGCTTTGGAGGCAGAGTAAGCGCCCGCTCCGGGCAATCCGCGTATCCCGGCGACCGAGGCGATGCCGACCAGCCGCCCGCGCCCGGCCCGCCTCATGACGGCGACGAAGGGCTGGAAGGTATGGACCATGCCCATCACGTTGGTGTCGAAGACGCGCCGGAAAGCCGGCAGGTCGTCGGCTTCCTCGGTCAGCGTGCCCACCGACACGCCGGCGTTGGCGATGACGATGTCCGGCATCCCTGCGCGCGCGCCGAAGTCCGCCCCGGCGTCCTGCAGCGCGAGGGCATCGGCGACATCGAGCGGATAGAGACGGCACGGGCTGCCGAGTTCGGCAGCAAGGGTTTGCAGCAGGTCGAGTCGCCGCGCGGCAAGGCCGAGCAGCGCGCCCCGCGCGGCGTAGTGCCGCGCCAGCGCCGCGCCGATACCCGACGAAGCGCCGGTGATGAATACGCGCAGCGGCGTTTCCAGAGGGTTATTTCTTCCTGGCAGGTTGGTTCTTGATTTCGGCGCGCTGCCTGGCGATCAGG
The DNA here is from genome assembly GCA_964653505.1 of uncultured Methyloversatilis sp. Taxonomy (GTDB): domain Bacteria; phylum Pseudomonadota; class Gammaproteobacteria; order Burkholderiales; family Rhodocyclaceae; genus Sulfuricystis. The sequence continues at coordinate 1,690 of CAZZFN010000146.1, read as the reverse complement.
AAGTCGGTCACCTTCAGCATTTCGGCATGCGAACGCAGCTCGGGACCCGGGCTATATTTGCCGCCGACGACGATCGCCGGCACGCCGCCGAAACCGTATTCCTGCGTCATCTCGGCCGCCTTGCGCACCTTGGCGTCGACCGAAAACGACTTGTAAGTGTCGACGAAAGCCTTGCGATCCACGCCCTGCTTCGCCACCCAGTCGAACAGGATGGTTTCGTTGGAGAGATTGATGCGCTGGTTGAGCATGGCGTCGAACACCGCGTCGTTGAGTCGGTCGAGCAGCCCCATCGCCTCGAGCGTGTAGTAGATGCGCGCGCCGGGCTTCCAGCTGTCGTTGAGGGTCGCCGGCACTTTCTTGAAGACCACGTCGGCGGGCAGCTGCTTGAGCCAGGGCTTGAGCAGGGGCTCGATCTTGCCGCAATGCGAACAGCCGTACCAGAAAAACTCGATGACCTCGATCTTGCCCGGCGCCACATCGGTGGGCTGCGGCGTGTGCAGGCGGATGAACTGACGGCCTTCGACGGGATCCGCGGCCCATGCCGGCTGGGCCGGCTGCAGGACGAAAACCGTTGCGGCGACCGCCGCGAGCGCTGCTTGCAGGAGCTTCATGTCGGTTCCTTTCTAGTCTTTGCCCCGCACCACCGTGGCCGGGACGCCTTGCTGGGACAGCTGCGCGCGGGCCCGGTTCATTTCCTCGAGGTCGGCGAAGGGGCCGAGGCGCACGCGATGCATGATACCTTTGTCCGGCGTCCCGGCTTCGGTCACGCTGGTGGCGAAACCCAGCATGGCCAGTCTCGCCCGCAGCTTGTCGGCGTCGTTCTTGTTCTGGAACGCGCCGACCTGCAGGTATGGCGCGGCGCCGGTCGCCGGCCGGTCGGTCGCATCCGGCGCCTGGGCCGGCGCGGGCGCCGCGCCGGGCACGCCCTGCTGCCTGCCTTCGAGCATGTCGTAGAACTCGAACTTCCTTTCGCTGCCGAGCGGCTTGTCGCCCGGCTTGCCCGGCAGGGCCACGGGAGCGCCGGCGCTCCCGGCCGGCTCGATCTTCGTCACCCTCTCGACGAAGGGCAGCGGCGTCTTGTTGAGAACCCAGACCACGCCGAAGGAAAACAGCACGCCCCCCACCAGCCCCAGGGCGATGCCCAGAAGCGTGCCGCCGCGTTGGGTCGTGTTCATGTGCCGTCCCGCCAGCGCCGACTCTTACATGGCATCCGGGGCGGAGACCCCGAGGATGCGCAGGCCGTTCCTGACGACTTGCCGCACCGCGACGGCCAGTGCCAGGCGCGCGCGCTTGTGCGCCTCGGCGTCGACCAGCAGGCGTTCGGCGTTGTACCAGGCGTGGAATTCGGCCGCCAGATCGCGCAGCCAGAAGGCCACGGCGTGGGGCGCCAGATCGCGCGCGGCGTTCTCGATCAGCTCCGGGAAGGCAGCCAGCTTCGCCGCCAGCGCCAGTTCGCGCTCGCTCGTCAGCGGCGCCAGGTCGGCCGTCGGGAGGCTGCTTGCGTCGCCGCCCCACTGGTTCAGCACCGAACAGACGCGCGCATGGGCGTATTGCACGTAATACACCGGGTTGTCGTTCGACTGGCTCTTGGCCAGGTCGAGATCGAAATCGAGCGAAAGATCCTGCTTGCGCAAGAGGTAGAAGAAGCGGCAGGCGTCGTTGCCGACTTCCTGGCGCAGCTCGCGCAGCG
>CAZZFN010000145.1:0-4416 GCA_964653505.1 uncultured Methyloversatilis sp. | reverse complement strand
TGGTGCCCGGAGCGGGAATCGAACCCGCATGGCCTTGCGGCCGAGGGATTTTAAGTCCCTTGCGTCTACCAATTTCGCCACCCGGGCCGGAGTGGGGTTGCGGCATTGTAGTCAATGCCACTGGCGATGAATGATGTCGCGGATCAGGTGCAGGCGGCGGTGGAAGAAATGGTCGGCGCCGGCGATCACGGTGACCGGCAGCTCGAGTGATTCGGCCCAGGCCAGCACGTTGGCGAGCGGCACCGTCTCGTCCTGCGACCCGTGGATGACGATGGTGTCGGCGGGCACCGCCGCAGTCTCGTATTTTCTCAAGCCTTCGATGAAGCCGGCCGCCGTGCCCACCAGCACCAGCCGCTGTGCGGCATCGCCCGCCGTGGCGAGCTTCTGCGCGAGACGCGCGACGACATGGGCGCCGAAGGAAAAGCCGGCGAGATAGACGGGCAACGCAGCGCCAAAGCGCTTGCGCGCGTAGGAATGCACGACCCGCAGATCCTCGGTCTCGGCGATGCCGTGGTCGTGCACGCCCTCGGTCGCGCCGACGCCGCGGAAATTCGGCCGCAGCGTGGCGCAGCCAAGTTCGCGAAATGTTTTGGCCAGCGTCGTCACCACCTTGTTGTCCGCCGTGCCGCCGTAGAGCGGATGCGGATGCGCCACCAGCGCGATGCCTTGCGGCGCTTCGCGCGGCTCCACGAACACCTCGATCCTGCCGTCCGGCCCGTCGAGCAGGACGTGCTCGCGCTGGGTCATGCCTGACTCATTGATTGTCGATCAGCAGCCGTTCGACGACCTTGCCGTCGACCAGGTGCGATTCGACGATCTCGTCGATGTCCTCACGATCGACGTAGGTGTACCAGACATCCTCGGGATAGACGACGATTACCGGGCCCTTGTCGCAGCGGTCGAGGCAGCCGGCGCTGTTGACGCGCACGTTGCCCGCGATCCGGTCGCCCATTGCCTTGACGCGCTCCTTGCAGTAGTCGCGCATTGTCTGGGCGCCGTTGTTGTTGCAGCACATCTCGCCCGGCTCGCGCTGGTTGGTGCAGAAAAACAGATGGTGTCGGTAGTAGCTCATGACGCCGCTCCTCTGGTTGGGTGCGCCAATGTAGCAAAAGTCGGCGCCGGCGCCCCCTGTCGGCCGGGTCCATTACGCAAATTTGCTTATGGCCTTTCCAGACCGGTTTGCTACCATGGGGACGCTACAGAAGCCCGCTCCGGGCCTGAGCGACCGCCTCATCTCCACCAAGAAAGGAGCTTCGCCATGTCGCTGTTGCAAAAGATTTCCGCCCTGCTTCTCCCCGCTTTCGTCGTCGCCTTCCTGCCCGCCTCCCAGGCGCTGGCCAACGAAACGCCCAGCACCGTGCCGGGCGTGGAAATCGTCAATGTCGCCAAGGCCAAGGAGCTGATCGCCGGCGGCATCAAGTTCTATGACGTGCGCGTTCCTGCCGACTTCGCCGATGGCCATATCAAGGGCGCGATCTCCCTGCCCTATACGAATGCCAGCCAGAACAAGCCGGACTTCGACGCCAGCAAGGACGTCTGGGCCGTCAACCGGCTGCCCGCCAACAAGAGCGAGCCGATTCTGATCTACGGCAACAGCCCCAAGGGCTGGCGGCACTACAAGGCCTCCGTCCTCGCCGTGCGCGCCGGACATACCAAGGTTTTCTGGCTGCGCGACGGGATCGACGCCTGGAAGGCAGCCGGCAATCCGGTCCAGTAATCGCCTACTCCCCGGCCAGTGCGCAACCTTGCCGAGGCGCCCGGGCCGGCCTCGGTCCGCTTCGCATCAGACCCGGAAATTGCCGAACTGCCAGGGATCGTCCGCATCGATGTCCTGAGGGAAAAAATCCGCACGTCCGGCGAGCGGATTCCAGTCGGTGTAAACGCCGACCACTTCGCCCAGATACGGGCGGCACAGGGCAATCAGTTGGTCGTGCGGCATTTCCTCCGGCTCGACGACGCCGCGCGCCGGATTGCGGATCGCCCAGACCATGCCGGCCATCACGCCGGCGGCGACCTGCATTGCCGTTGCCGAGTTGTAGGGCGCCAGCTGCCGCGCCTGGCCGGTCGACATGCGCGAGCCGAGCCAGTAGGCGCCGCGCGGATGCCCCATCAGCAACACGCCCAGCTCATCGACGCCCGCGACGATTTCGTCCCTGAGGATGCGTTTGTCGGGCTGCATGCGCCATTCCCGTCCGGCCAGTTCGTGGATCGACAGCACGGCGTCGTCGCAGGGATGGTAGGCGTAATGCACGGTGGGCCGGTATTCCGGCGTCGTTCCGCTGCCGACCGTCAGGTAGTCGGCGATCGAGATTGCCTCGCCATGGGTGATGAGGAAGGCGTGGATCGGCCCGGCCAGGGGAGTCCAGCTGCGCACCCGCGTCGCCGCGCCGGGCCGGTCGAGGTAGATCGCCGCTGCGCAGCCGTAACCGTGCCGCCGGCCGTCGGGCGGCAACCGCTTTTCGTGACTGCCCCAGCCGAGTTCGGCCGGCTGGCAGCCCTCGCCGACGAAACCGTCCACCGACCAGGTATTGACGAATTCTCCCGGCCGTTTGCCCGGTTCGGCGCGCTGCCAGTCGCGCTCGGCGATGTGGATGGTGCGGATCGACAGGCGCTGCGCCAGGCGCGCCCAGCCGGCCCGCTGCGTCGGCACGTCCGTCGCGATGCCGCAGTCGCGCGCGATGTCGAGCAGCGCCTGCTTGACGAAATGCGATACCCAGCCGGGGTTCGCCCCGTGCGTCAGCACCGCCGTCGGCCCGTGCGCGGTGTGCAGCGCCCGCGCCTGCTCGCGCAGGGCGTAATTGCTGCGCGCCGAGGCGGAAAGCGCCGGATCGGTGTATCCCCCCGCCCACGGTTCGATGCAGGCGTCGAGATAGAGCGCCCCGCGTCCGCGGCACAGCTCGATCAGCGCCACGCTGGAGACGTTCACGGCGAGGTTGAGCAGAAAATCGCCCGGGGCGAGCAAGGGGCCGAGCACCGCCCGGTAGTTCTCGCGCGTCAGGGGCAGGATGCGGTGATCGAGGCCATAGGCGCGCGCCTCGGCGAGCCCTTCGCTGTCGGCGGTGAGCACGACGGTCCGTTCGGGTTTCAGCCCGAGATGGCGGAACAGCAGCGGCAGCACGCCCTGGGCGATGGCGCCGAAACCGATCAGGACGAGCCTGCCGGAAAAATCGACGGAGACAGCCGAGTTTTGCGTCATGACTGGCGGCGGTCTCAGGAGACCGGATATTTCAGCGCATTCTTGACGATCTTGTCGCGTGCGGCGGCGATCGGGTCGATGTCGAGCGCGTCGGCCAGCTCGACCAGGTAGATCAGGGTGTCCGCCACCTCGTCGCGGATTTCCGCCAGCTTGTCCGGCGCCGGTCGCAGGCTCTCCTCCGGGGTCGCCCACTGGAAATGCTCGGCCAGCTCGGCGGCCTCGACGATCAGGGCCATCGCGAGGTTCTTGGGCGTGTGATAGCGCCGCCAGTCGCGCGCGGCGGCGAAGGCGCGCAGGGCGTCGCGCAACGTGGTCAGATCATGGATGCTGTCGTTCATTGCTCCTCCGCGCAAGCATCAGCCAGGACAGGGCGAGAAAAGGCCACAGCGACGAAACCAGCCGCGTCAGGCCGTTGAAATTGAGAAAGTGACCCTGCTGCCAGACGCGCAGGCTTTCCTTCAGGTAGGGATTATCGGGCATCAGGTTGGCCAGCGCGGTGGCGAACATCAGGGCCAGGGCGGCCAGCGCCTGGCGTTGCGACGGCCCCAGCTTCAGGGCGCCGATCCAGAGCGCCATGCCGAGCAGGAGACCGGCGCCGGCCCCCGGCGTGAGCCAGCCCAGGCCATGCGAACCCTGCATCAGCACGAGCAGGGCGAAACTCTTGACCAGGAGCGCCGCGCCGATCGCGGCGCAGGCGAGCAGCGCCGGACGATGGCGCGCCAGCCGGCCGGCGATCAGCCCGACGGCCAGCGTATGGGCCGCGACGATGGCCATTTCCATCTCGAAATACTGGCCGGCCTCGAAGGCGAAGGCCGCCGGCAGGCCGAGCAGGCTGCGCAGGTTGCCGTTGCCGAACAGGAAGGTTTCCGGATTGAGCTGGGTCAGCAGCCAGAGCGCCAGCAGGACGAGGCCGCGGTCGCCGTCCGTCCCGCCCAGGAAACGCCTGGCGCGCCAGGCATGCAGGCGGCCGCCGTCGAGCAGGTGGCGGCCCCAGCGCAGCCCCGCCAGCGCGCCGAGCAGGCCGCCGCCGGTATTGCAGACCAGATCGAGATTGGAGGGCACGCGGCTGGGCAGGAAGTTCTGTGCGACTTCGACGCCGAAGGACAGAAAGCCGCCCGTCAGCGCGGCCAGCACGAAGACGACGGCAGCCGGCAGGCGCGGGGTGAATACCGTGGCCCAGAGAAAGCCCAGCGGAACATAGGCGAGGCCGTTCGCGACGA
>CAZZFN010000144.1:0-4515 GCA_964653505.1 uncultured Methyloversatilis sp. | reverse complement strand
CCTCGCTCGACGGGGAGAATCAGGTCTTCAAGAACTACTGGCACATCGGCTTCGCCGCCGACACGCCCAACGGCCTGATGGTGCCGGTGCTCAAGGATGCCGATAAAAAAGGCGTGATCGAGATCGCGCAGGAAACCTCCGAACTCGCGAAGAAGGCACGCGACGGCAAGCTCGGCCCGGCCGACATGCAGGGGGCGACCTTCACCATCTCCAGCGTCGGCGGCATCGGCGGCACGGCGTTCTCGCCCATCGTCAATGCGCCGGAAGTGGCGATCCTCGGCGTCAGCAAGGCCGGCATGAAGCCGGTGTGGAACGGCCAGGCGTTCGTGCCGCGCCTGATCGTGCCGCTGTCGCTCTCCGCCGACCACCGCGTCATCGACGGCGCGCTGGCGACGCGCTTCAACGCCTATCTCGCGCAGCTGCTCGGCGATTTCCGCAGGGTGATGTTATGAGCGCCGACCTCGAATGCGAAGTGCTCGTGCTCGGCGCCGGCCCCGGCGGCTACTCGGCCGCCTTCCGCAGCGCCGACCTCGGCATGAAGACCGTGCTGGTCGAGCGCTACGCCAGCCTCGGCGGCGTCTGCCTCAACGTCGGCTGCATTCCCTCCAAGGCGCTGCTGCACGTCGCCGCCGTCATCGAGGAGGCGCGGCATGCGTCGGTCGCCGGCGTGACATTCGCACCGCCCGCGGTCGACATCGACGCGCTGCGCGCGCACAAGGAAAAAGTCGTCGGCAGGCTCACGACCGGACTCGCCGGCATGGCGAAAGCCCGGAAAGTCGAGGTGGTGCGCGGCGTCGGCCAGTTCGTCGATGCCCATCGCATGGCCATCGATACGTCTGCGGGCGACAAGACCATCCGCTTCCAGAAGTGCATCGTCGCGGCGGGTTCGCAGGCGGTGCACCTGCCCTTCCTTCCCGACGATCCGCGCATCGTCGATTCCACCGGCGCCCTCGAGCTGCGCCAGATGCCGGAGAAAATGCTGGTCATCGGCGGCGGCATCATCGGCCTGGAAATGGCGACGGTGTATTCGACGCTCGGCGCGCGCGTCGATGTGGTCGAAATGCTCGACGCCCTGATGCAGGGGCCGGATCGCGATGCCGTGAAGGTCTGGGAAAAGCAGAACAGCCAGCGCTTCGACAAGATCATGCTGAAGACGAAGACCGCCGCCGTCGAAGCGAAGCCGGATGGCCTCTGGGTTTCGTTCGAAGGCGCGGCCGCGCCCAAGGAGCCGCAGCGCTACGACCTGATCCTGCAAGCCGCCGGGCGCAGCCCGAACGGCCGCAAGATCGGCGCCGACCGGGCGGGCGTGCGGGTGGACGAGCGCGGCTTCATCCCGGTCGATGGCCAGATGCGCACCAACGTGCCGCACATTTTTGCGATCGGCGATGTCGTCGGCCAGCCCATGCTGGCGCACAAGGCCGTGCATGAGGCGCATGTCGCGGCCGAAGCGGCGGCGGGGCAGAAGGCGCACTTCCATGCCAGCGTGATCCCCGCCGTGGCCTACACGCATCCCGAGGTGGCCTGGGTCGGCCTCGGCGAGGATGAAGCGAAAAAGGCCGGTCGCAAGGTCGAGGTGGCCAAATTCCCCTGGGCCGCTTCCGGGCGCGCCATCGCCAACGGCGCGGACTACGGCTTCACCAAGCTGGTGTTCGACGCAGAATCGCACCGCATCGTCGGCGGCGCCATCGTCGGCCCTAGTGCGGGCGACATGATCGGCGAAATCTGCCTGGCCATCGAGATGGGCGCCGACGCCATCGACATCGGCACGACCATCCACCCGCACCCGACGCTGGGCGAGAGCATCGGCATGGCGGCGGAAGTGGCGCACGGCAGCTGCACCGACCTGCCGCCGCCGCAGAAGCGCTGACCGACCCTGCGGGCGACTCGCATCGCCCGCGGAAAGTCGGCGCCGGCGATACGGCGCCGATGGCGCGCACGCTACCTCGCCGCTTCGACCGTGCCCGGGGGCAGGGCGGCGGCGTAGTCGAGCAGTTTCGCATCGGCGGTCAACAGGCTCGCCTTTTCTGTCTGTACCACGGCGATCAGCAGCAGGTCGAACGGGTCGGCATGCCCGGCGGGCAGGCGGGCATAGCTTGCCGCATGGAACTCGGATATCGGCAGGATGAGCGCGCCGCAGGCGCGCATCGCGTCGGCAAAGGCATCTGGTGCGACCGGCAGCTTGCCGAGGCGGTGCTTGATGGCGACTTCCCAGACGCTGGCGACGGAGACGATGCAGGTGGCCGCCGCGATGCGTTCGCGCGTGGCGCGCTTGAGTCGGCTATCGCCGGCCAGCCACCAGAGCGCGATCTGTGTGTCGAGTAGCAGCCTCATCGGGTTCCCGTCAGCAGGCGGGCGACTGCGGTTTCGGTTTCCGCGTCGAAGGCCGCGTCGGTCTTGCCGATGTCTTTCAGGCTGCCCCAACCCTTGAGACCGGCCGGCTTGACGAAGGGTAGCAGGCGCGCGACGGGCACGCCGTTCCTGGCGATCACGACTTCCTCGCCTTCCTCGGCGGCCTGGACGAGTTTCGACAGCTGGCTCTTCGCTTCGAGCATGTTGACTTGCATGGCGGTTCTCCCGTATCCGCCCAATTGTAGCTGGACAAGCGCAAAATCCGACCCCGCCGGGCGGTTGATTTCCCGCGGCGCCCGGTGTAGCCTGCCGCGCGAAACCGGGTCGAGACGGAAGGGGGCTGGCATGAGCGCAAGGAAACTGTTCTTATCCATTCTGATGTGCGCGGTCGGCGCGTTGGCGCCCGCGCTGGCCCAGGCCGATGCGGGGAAAGCCGTCATCGAACCGGGGCGGACGAAGGGTTCGGTCAGCGTCGATTCCTTCAACCGCATCCTGGCGCAAGGCGCGCAGTCCGTGTATCTGATCGATGCCAGCAGCGCGCGGGAATTCGCCGCCGGCAGCATCAAGGGCGCGACCAACCTGCCGCTCAACAAGATCGACGATCAGCTCGCCAGCCTGCCCGGCGACAAGCCGATCATCTTTTTCTGCGCCACCGGAGCGCGTGCCGGCGAGGCTTACGAAACGGTCAGGCAGGCGAGAAAGGATGTCGAGGTGTATTTCCTCGACGCGCAGGTCAGCATTCGTCAGGACGGCTCGGTCGTGGTCAAGTAATGGCCGGCGGCGTCGGCGATCCGCTTTGGTTTTTTCACTCACTCAGGAGAAGATGATGAAGCTGACTCAAGCACTGTCCGCACTGGTTCTGGCGCTCTGCCTGGCGCTGACTGCCGCACCCTCGCTCGCCCAGGCGGGCGCCGAGGCCAAGCCGCGCCTGTTCATCAACCTGACCTCGGTGGATCCGCACCGCGTCGCCCTGGCGAACTTCATCGCCACCACCCAGGCCGAAGCCGGCGTGCCGGTGGTCATGCTGCTTTCCATCGATGCGGTGCGCATCGCCAACAAGAACGCCCCGCTGTTCGCCACCCAGCGCGCCGATCTCGAGCACAGCATCAAGACCGGGGTGCGCGTCATCGTCAATCCGCGCAGCATGATGTACCACGGCATCGCCGACCCCGACCTGATGGATGGCGTGCAGAAAGGCAATCCGAAGCTCCTGCGCGAGCTCCTGATTCAGCCCAACACCTCGACCCTGAGCTGGTAATCCCGCGGGGCAGGGGGCACCCCTGCCCTGTCGCTTTCAAGGAAAAACGCGCATGACGCAAGACGAGCTCAAGCAGGCGGTGGCCTGGGCGGCGGTCGACTATGTCGCAGCCAGGGTTCCGCCGGGCGGCATCGTCGGCGTGGGTACCGGCTCGACCGCCAATTTCTTCATCGACGCGCTGACGCGCCTCAGGGATCGCATCGGCGCGACGGTGGCCAGTTCCGAGGCGACGCGCCGGCGGCTGGAGGGACATGGCCTGCGCGTCCTCGATCTCAACGACGTGGCGTCGCTGCCCGTTTATGTCGATGGCGCCGACGAGGTGACCGGCACGCTGGCCATGATCAAGGGCGGCGGCGGGGCGCTGACGCGGGAAAAAATCGTCGCGGCGGTGGCCGACGAATTCGTCTGCGTCTGCGACGAATCCAAGCTGGTCGGCACGCTGGGGGCGTTCCCGCTGCCGGTGGAGGTGATCCCGATGGCGCGCGCCTACGTGGCGCGCGAGATCGTCAAGCTGGGCGGCGAGCCGAAATTGCGCGCAGGTTTCGTCACCGACAACGGCAACGCGATCCTCGACGTGCATGGCTGGCAGATCGCCGATCCGGTCGGGCTGGAGACGGCGCTCGACGGCATCGTCGGCGTGGTGACCAACGGCCTGTTCGCCCGCCGCGGCGCCGATCGGCTGCTGCTGGCGACGCCCGCAGGCGTCAGGCAGCTGACGAAGTAGTCAGCTGCGCGGGGGAACGTAGCCCGCAACGCGGTCGGCGCCGGCGCCGAAGAAGTGTTTCTCCACCTGCTCGGCCAGGTACTTGCGGTGCGATGGATCGGCGAGATTCAGGCGGTTCTCGTTGATGATCATCGTCTGCATGCGGATCCACTGCTGCCAGGCTTCCTTCGAGACGTTCTCGAAG
>CAZZFN010000143.1:0-4618 GCA_964653505.1 uncultured Methyloversatilis sp. | reverse complement strand
TGCTGTGGAAGAACTTCGGCGTGACGCGCTACGGCCGCGTCGTGTTCTACGACTACGACGAAATCGAGTATATGACCGACTGCAACTTCCGCCGCATCCCGCCGCCGCCGAACGAGGAAGCGGAACTGTCCGGCGAACCCTGGTATTCGGTCGGCCGCAACGACATCTTCCCCGAGGAGTTCGCCTCCTTCCTGCTCGGCACGCCGCAGATTCGCACCCCGTTTCTCAGGCATCACGCCGACCTGCTCGACGTCGGCTTCTGGCAGCAGGCGCAGCAGGAAATCCGCAACGGCGCGGTGCGCGACTTTTTTCCTTATCCCGAGTCGCTGCGTTTTTGCAACCGCTATCCTGCAGCGCCCGCGCCATGAGCGTGCGTCGCCGCATCGCGGCCCTGGCCCTGGTCTGTGCCGGCGCCGCAGCGGCCGAGCCGTTGCCGATCATGGAGCTTTCCGCCGGCATCCATCGCATCGAGGCCGAGGTGGCGGCGCACGACGCCGCGCGCCGGCAGGGGCTGATGCAGCGCCGCGCGCTGCCCGAGCAGCGCGGCATGCTGTTCGTCTTCGAGCGCGCGGCGCGCCATTGCATGTGGATGAAGAACACCTTTCTGCCGCTCTCCGTGGCCTTCCTCGACGCGCAGGGCCGCATCCTCAACATCGAGGAGATGCAGCCGCAGACCGAGGTCAACCATTGCGCCGCCCGGCCGGCGCGCTATGCGCTGGAAATGAATGCCGGCTGGTTCGCCCGGCGCGGCATCGGGCGCGGCGACCGCATCGGCGGCATCGAGCAGGCGCCGGCGCCGTTCTGAAGCCGCGGGGGAGCCCCGTCCCGCCGGCGCCGACTTTGCTAAGCTCGGCTTTTCCGCAACCAGGAGACCGTCATGCCCGGCCTGCTGCCCGACATCGATCCCGACGGACTGCTCGAGTATTCCGTCGTCTATACCGACCGCGCCCTCAACCACATGTCCGCCGCGTTTCAGGGCGCGATGCGCGACATCTCGCGCATCCTCAAGGCGGTCTATCGCGCCGAGGCGGCGATCGTCGTGCCGGGCAGCGGCACCTTCGGCATGGAGGCGGTGGCGCGCCAGTTCGCCACCGGCAGGAAGTGCCTCGTCATCCGCAACGGCTGGTTCAGCTACCGCTGGAGCCAGATCTTCGACATGGGAGCGATTCCTTCCGCGACCACGGTGCTGAAGGCGCGCCGGACCGCCGAGGCCGCGCAGTCCCCCTTCGCCCCTGCACCGATCGACGAGGTCGTTGCAACGATCAAGGCGGAAAAACCGGACCTCGTCTTCGCCCCGCATGTCGAAACATCCTCCGGGATGCTGCTGCCGGACAGCTACCTGCGCACCGTGGCCGACGCCGTGCATGCCCATGGCGGGCTGTTCGTGCTCGATTGCGTGGCCTCCGGTGCGCTGTGGGTCGACATGGCAGGCCTCGGCATCGACATCCTCGTCACCGCGCCGCAGAAGGGTTGGAGCGGTCCGCCCTGCGGTGCGCTGGTCTGTCTCGGCACCGAAGCGCTCAAGCGCATCGATGCCACGACGAGCACGAGTTTCGCCGCCGACCTCAAGAAATGGCTGCAGATCATGCAGGCCTACGAGCAGGGCGGCCATGCCTATCACGCGACGCCGCCGACCGACGCCCTGGTCGCCCTGCGCAAGGCGATGAGCGAGGCCGAGGCCCATGGCTTCGAAAAACTGCGCGTTGCGCAGACCGAGCTCGGTGCGAAAGTGCGTGCCCTGCTGGCGCAGCGCGGCTTCCGCAGCATCGCCGCGCCGGGTTTCGAGGCGCCGGGCGTGGTGGTCTGCTACACGGACGATGCCGAGATCCACTCGGGCAGGAAATTTGCCGCGTTGGGCCTGCAGACCGCTGCCGGCGTGCCGCTGCAATGCGACGAACCGGCGGACTTCCGCAGTTTCCGCATCGGCCTGTTCGGTCTCGACAAGCTCTACGCCGTCGACCGCACGGTGGCGACCCTGGCGCGGGCGCTCGACCGACTTTAACGGCCTGAGTCTGTTGTCTTGAATGTTGCGCTGCAGTAAGCTGCGCGTTTGCCACATCGACAAAGGATAATCCAATGCCCCCGGAGCACGAAGCCGAAGTCGAAGTTACCCACTGGTTCGACATCGACGCGCAGATTCGCCTGTTGGCCAAGGCCGAGGCCGACCGCCACGAAACCGAAAAGAACAAGAAGAACTACGTGGTGATGCTGACCGCCGACCATGCCGATGGCGGCAAGCGCGCCACGCTGGCCTTTTCCGCCGCCTGCGCGGCGCTCGCGATGGAGCTCAAGGCGACCGTCTTCCTGATCGGCGACGGCTCCCATTGGGCCTACGAAGGCGCCAGCGACGAGATTGCGACCAAGGGGTTTCCCCCGCTGGCCGAACTGATCGAAACCTTCCTGGAGCTGGGCGGCGATATCTACATCTGCGCCGCCTGCGACCAGGTGTGCAGCCTTCCCGACGAAGTCGGCACGGTCAAGCAGCGCCATCCCGCCATCCAGCCGCGCGGCCTGGCGGCGATCCTCACGCTCATGGTGGGCGGCACCTCCGTTACCTTCTGATGGGGGCGGGCCGCCGGCCGGCCCGACCGAAGCCGATTATCGTGGATGAGAACTGGAAAGAATCGATCCTGCGCAGACGCACCGAACTAGCCGGTCAGCTGCACGCGCCGATGGCGCGTCTGGCGGCCCTCTGTCCGCCGGCCTGGGGCGACCGGAAAAAGCTCGATGCGCTGCTGAAGGCGCATTTCGCCACCATTCCCCACGCCAAATACCTATATTGCCTCGATCCGCGCGGCAGGCAGATCTGCGACAACGTCGGCAAGGAACGCATTTCGTCCGCCCATTACGGCCGCGACCGCTCCCATCGCTCCTACATGCGCGAACCGATGCCGGCCTGGGGGTTTCTGCTGTCCGATGGCTACGTTAGCCAGTCGGGTCGTCCGTCGATCACCGCGCTGCACGAGGTGCGCGCCGAGGCAGGCGTCCTCGGCTTTCTGGGCGCCGATTTCGACGTGCGTCACCTGCCGACCGCCGCCACCCTCCACGAGGAGCCGGGCGGCTGGCGGCAGATCAAGGGCGATCCGTCGATCCGCGGCACGGTGTTCCTGCAGGAACGCAGCGAAAGCCCGATGGATCGCCACATCGAGCAGGCGCTGTCCATCCTCGAAGAACTGATCGCCGATCGCGGCCTGTTCCAGGCGGTGATCCATTTCTCCAGCAGCCGGGTGACCGCCTGGTTCATCGACGATCCCTACCGCTATCGGCTGCTCGACGACGAGGCGCTGGCCGATCCGGACGTCTGCCTGATCTATCCGCGCCAGCCCTGGCCGGCGGACGCGACCATGCCGCGCGAGGCGATCCGGCCGATTCTCGCCGGCATGCGCGAACTGCGCCTGGCCGACCGCAACATCTACTTGCGCTCGGCCTCGATCAACATCTTCAACGGCATGGTCAGCCTGACGTTCTCCTGCGACGGCTCCCATTACCTGGGGTATGCGGACTTTCTCGACCGCCAGAGCGGCTTCTGGCTCGGCGTCGGCGGCTGACCGGCAAGTCGGTCTGTGGGATCAGTATCTGCGGCGTGGCGGCGATGACGGTGCGCCGCGGGTTTCGATATGCCGGAACGTGATGCGCCCCTTGCTCAGGTCGTAGGGCGAAAGCTCCAGGGATACCTTGTCGCCAGCCAGGATGCGAATATGGTGCTTGCGCATCTTGCCGGCACTGTAGGCCACCAGATCGTGCCCATTGTCGAGTGTGACGCGATAGCGCGAATCGGGGAGGACTTCCATCACCACGCCATTCATTTCGAGTAGTTCTTCCTTGGTCATGCGCGTATCTCCAGTGCGTGGGAATGAAAAGGCCCGGGATGACCCGGGCCCAATCGACAACTTGGGGTTGTCGGACGGGCAAGGCCATTGGCCGTGCCCGCGAACTGCCAATCAATCGATTGGACGGATGTTGGCCGCCTGCTGACCCTTGGGGCCGGAGGTCACGTCGAAATTGACGCGCTGGCCTTCACGCAGCGTCTTGAAGCCACTCGATTGAATGGCGGAGAAATGGGCGAATAGGTCCTCGCCGCCGGCTTCCGGCGTGATGAAACCAAACCCCTTGGAATCGTTGAACCACTTGACTGTACCTGTTGCCATGTCTTGAATATCCTGAAAAAAACGAAAATAGGGGATGGCCCCTCACGATGGGGCGATACTCAAGACAGCGGGGCGATGAAGGGGAAGGACGGCGGAACCGGGAACCGGATCACGGGTACAAAACCTGACAACAACGGCACTACTTGAAGATCGCTGCCGCGCACTGTGGACTGTTTCGTCGGCAATAGCAAACATTATTTTGTAACAAGCCGCGGCAGCAGAAGTAAAAACGGGCGCTGTTGCGCCCGTTTTTCAGGGGATTCCAGCGCCGGGTCAGGCGAAGTTCTTTTCCGCGAAGGACCAGTTCGCGAGATGGTCGAGGAAGGTCTCGACGAACTTCGGGCGCAGGTTGCGGTAGTCGATGTAGTAGGCATGCTCCCAGACATCGACGCACAGCAGCGCCGTGTCTCCCGTCGTCAGCGGGGTGCCGGCGGCGCCCATGTTGACGATGTCGACCGAGCCGTCGGCCT
>CAZZFN010000142.1:0-4632 GCA_964653505.1 uncultured Methyloversatilis sp. | reverse complement strand
TGATCGGGCGGATGACGATCTGGCCGTTCTCGACCACCGGGCGCTCCTTGGTGGCGTGGATGCCGAGGATCGCGGATTGGGGCGGGTTGATGATCGGCGTCGACAGCATCGAGCCGAACACCCCGCCGTTGGAGATCGAGAAGGTGCCGCCGGTCAGTTCTTCGAGCGCGAGCTTGCCGTCCTTGGCCTTGGCGCCGAATTCGGCGATCTTCGTCTCCACCTGCGCGAAGGACAGCTGGTCGGCGTCGCGGACGATCGGCACGACCAGGCCGCGCGGGCTGCCGACGGCAATGCCGATGTCGAAGTAGCCGTGATAGACGATGTCGCTGCCATCGACCGAGGCGTTGAGGATCGGGAACTTCTTGAGCGCCGCGACCGCGGCCTTGACGAAAAAGGACATGAAGCCGAGCTTGACGCCATGTTCTTTTTCGAAGCGCTCCTGATACTTCTTGCGCAGTTCGATCGCCGGCGCCATGTTGACTTCGTTGAAGGTGGTCAGGATGGCGTTCTGCGATTGCGATTGCAGCAGGCGCTCGGCGATGCGGGCGCGCAGGCGCGACATCGGCACGCGCTGCTCGGGACGGTCGGCGCGCAGCGCGTCGGCATCGACCGCCGGCGGCTGCGGCAGGCTCGCCGCAAAAGTCGGCGCCGGCGGGACGGCGGCAGGAGGCGCGGCGCCCAACACATCGGCCTTGGTGACGCGACCGCCCGGGCCGCTGCCCTGCACGGCGGCGGCTTCGATGCCCTTCTCGGCGAGCGCCTTGCGCGCGGCAGGACCGACGCCCGCAAGCGCCGGAGCGGCCTTCGCCGCCGCTGCCGCGGGGGCGGCCTTGGCGGCGGGCGGCGCTGCGCTCGCTTGCGCTTCGGTATCGATTCTGGCGATCGGTTCGCCGGAAGCGACCGAGTCGCCGTTGCCTTTGAGAACCTCGACGAGCACGCCCGCTGCGGGGGCCGGCAGCTCGAGGACAACCTTGTCGGTCTCGATGTCGATCAGGTTTTCGTCGCGGGCCACCGCATCCCCGACGTTCCTGTGCCAGCTCACCAGGGTCGCTTCGGCGACGGATTCCGAGAGCTGCGGAACTTTGACTTCGATCAGCATGTTTATGTCTCCGTAGGGCCGCCCCAAGGGGGCATACGCCCCCCTGTGGGGGGCAGCGAGTTGGTTTTACGAGCGTGGGGGGCCATTAATTCACTCCGTTGGGGGGTTATTTGAGGGCGCCCAGCGCGGTTGCGACGATTTTCTTCTGCTGTTCGGCATGCACGGCGGCGCTGCCGACCGCCGGCGACGCCGAGGCGGGCCGCGAGGCGACATGCAGGCTCTGACCCTTCCTGACCAGCTCGACCAGGCGATGATGCTTGGCATACCAGGCGCCCTGGTTTTCCGGCTCTTCCTGACACCAGACCAGCTCCTTCATGTGCGGGAACTTCCTGAGTTCTTCGGCCAGGCGACGATCGTCCATCGGATACAGCTGCGGCGTGCGCAGGATGGCGATGTGATCGAGCTGCTGTTCCCGCCGCGCGTTGCGCAGGTCGTAATAGACCTTGCCCGCGCAGAGCAGGACGCGCGTCACTTTCTTCGGGTCGAGCGGATCGGTCTCGCCGAAGACGGTCTGGAAGGTCCCGTCGGTCAGGTCCTCCAGGCTGGAGGCGGCATCCTTGCTGCGCAGCAGGGATTTCGGGGTGAACACCACCAGCGGCTTTCTTTGCTTGCGCAACATCTGGCGGCGCAGCAGATGGAACATCTGGGCCGCCGAGGTCGGCATGCACACCTCCCAGTTGAAATCGGCGGAGAGCTGCATGAAACGCTCGATGCGCGCCGAGGAGTGTTCCGGCCCCTGCCCTTCGTAGCCATGCGGCAACAGCAGCACCAGGCCGCAGGCGCGGCCCCATTTCGCCTCGCCGGAGGCGAGGAACTGGTCGATCACCACCTGCGCGCCGTTGGCGAAATCGCCGAACTGCGCTTCCCAGATCACCAGTTCGTTGGGTGTGGCGGTCGCATAGCCGTAGTCGAAACCGAGCACCGCTTCCTCGGAGAGGACCGAATCCCAGCACTGGAAACGCGGCTGACCGGAAAACAGGTTGGCGAGCGGCTGATAAACCCCCTCGTCCCACTTCGTGCGCTGCTGGTCGTGCCAGGCGGCATGGCGATGGAAGAAGGTGCCGCGGTTGGCGTCCTCGCCGGAAATGCGGATGCCGTAGCCCGCCGCCAGCAAGGTGGCATAGGCCAGGTTTTCGGCCATGCCCCAATCCACCGGCAGCTTGCCCTCGATCATCAGGCGCCGGTCGTCGATGACCTTCTGCACGCGCGGATGCAGGGTGAAGCCCACGGGAACGTCGGTCAAACGCCTCCCCAGACGCTGCAATTCGGCGAGCGCCACCCGGGTATCGCAGAGTTCGGTGTAGCGCGCGCCGACATACGGACTCCAATCCACCGCCGCGGCGCTCTTGAAATTGGAGATGACCGGATCGGCGAGGTGCCTGCCCCGATCCAGGGCGGCACGATACTCCCGGATCATCTGCTCGTCCTCGCCGGCAGCGATGACGCCCTGGCCGATGAGCTTCTCGGCATAGAGCTTGCGCGTGCCGGGATGGGCGGCGATCTTTTTGTACATGAGCGGCTGGGTCACCATCGGCTCGTCCTGCTCGTTGTGGCCGAGCTTGCGGAAGCAGACGATGTCGACGACGACGTCCTTCCCGAATTCCTGGCGGAATTCGAGCGCCAGCTGGGTGACGAAGGCGACCGCCTCGGGGTCGTCGCCATTGACGTGAAAGATCGGCGCCTCGACCATCTTGAAAATGTCGGTGCAGTAGAGCGACGAGCGCAGATCGCGCGGATCGGAGGTGGTGAAGCCGATCTGGTTGTCGACCACGATATGCACCGTGCCGCCGGTGCCGTAGCCGCGCGTCTGCGAGAAGTTGAGCATTTCCTGGTTGACGCCCTGGCCGGCGACGGCGGCGTCGCCGTGGATCAGCACCGGCAGCACCTCGTTCATACCCGCTGCGCCGCGGCGCACCTGGCGGGCATACACCGAGCCGGCGACCACGGGGTTGACGATTTCCAGGTGCGAGGGGTTGAAGGCGAGCGTCAGGTGCATCGGCCCGCCCGGCGTGGCGACATCGGAGGAATAGCCCATGTGGTACTTGACGTCGCCGGCGATCAGGTCCGCCTTCTTCTTGCCCTCGAATTCGTCGAACAGCATCGCCGGCTGCTTGCCGAGCGTATTCACCAGGACGTTGAGGCGGCCGCGGTGCGCCATGCCGATGACGGTTTCCTTGACGCCGAGAACGCCCGCCGCGCGGATCAGCTGTTCCATGGCCAGGATCATCGACTCGCCGCCTTCGAGCGAGAAGCGCTTCTGGCCGACGTAGCGCGTATGCAGATAGCGCTCCAGCGTCTCGGCCGCGGTGATCGTCGTCAGGAAGCGTCGCCGCTCCTCGGCCGAGTAACGCGGCTGGGAGCGCGGCGGCTCGAAGCGCGCCTGGATCCAGCGTTTCTGCTGCACGTCGGCGATGTACATATACTCGGCGCCGATGCTGCCGCAGTAGCGCAGCCGCAGCGCCTCGAGGATTTCGCGCAGCGTGGCCTCCTCCTTGCCCATGTCGAAGGAGCCGGTGCGGAAAGGCGTCGCCAGGTCGGCCTCGGTGAAACCGTAGGCGGCCGGATCGAGCTCCGCCACCTCCGGTCGCGGGTGGCGTTTCAGGGGGTCGAGCTGGGCCCAGCGGTTGCCGAGAAACCGGTAGGCGTTGATGATCTGCAGCACCCTGGTCTGCTTCTCGGCGTTGGCGGCCCGGCGCACCGCCGCCTGGCGTCCTTCGCGTCCGCGCTGGGCAAAGCCCATGATGACCGGCGCGTGGGGCACGTCTGCGCCCCGATAGGCGCCGGCGCCCGGCAGGTTGGCCAACTTGTCGAAATAGTCCCGCCACGCCGTATCGACCGAACCCGGATTGTCGAGATACTTTTCGTAAAGCGCCTCGATGAACGGTGCGTTGATCCCGAAGAGATACGAGTTGGACAACATCTGCTTCATCCTGGCATCACCCATGGGTATGGACGAAAAAATGGGGCTCCCTTGACGGTCGCCCCCGCATGCGGCACTCAGCGCGCCGGCATTTCTGCCACCTCGCGCTTGACCGCGCCGAGATAAAGCTGGCGCGGCCGGCCGATCTTCTGTTCCTTGTCGCCGATCATCTCGTGCCACTGCGCGATCCAGCCGATGGTGCGCGCCATGGCGAAGATGCCGGTGAACAGCTTGGTCGGGATGCCGAGCGCGCGCTGGACGATGCCGGAGTAGAAATCCACGTTCGGATAGAGCTTCTTCTCGATGAAGTAGTCGTCCTCGAGAGCGATCTTCTCGAGCTGGATCGCCAGCTTGAACAGCGGGTCGTCGTGCAGGCCGAGCTCGTTCAAGACCTCGTGACAGGTCTCGCGCATCAGCTTGGCGCGCGGGTCGAAGTTCTTGTACACCCGATGGCCGAAACCCATCAGCTTGAAGCTGTCGTTCTTGTCCTTGGCGCGCTTGATGTATTCGCCGACGCGGGAAACATCGCCGATCTCTTCGAGCATCTGCAGGCAGGCCTCGTTGGCGCCGCCGTGCGCCGGGCCCCACAGGCAGGCGATGCCGGCCGCGATGC
>CAZZFN010000141.1:0-4953 GCA_964653505.1 uncultured Methyloversatilis sp. | reverse complement strand
ACTTTGAACAGAACAAGGCAGATGCCGGCATGCTGGCCGAGATGCTGCGGCGCATTGCCGCCTGCCCGAAACCGGTGATCGCGCGCGTGCAGGGTCTTGCCTTCGGCGGCGGCGTGGGCGTCATCGCCGCCTGCGACATCGCGGTGGCGACCTTCGAAGCGCGCTTCGCGCTGACCGAAGTCAGGCTGGGCCTGATTCCCGCGGTGATTGGCCCGCATGTGCTGGCCGCCATCGGCGAGCGCTACGCGCGCCGCTACATGCTGACCGCCGAGCAGTTTTCCGCCGCCGAGGCCTACCGCATCGGCCTGCTGCATGAGATGGTCGCCGACGAGGCGGCGCTCGACGCGGCGGTCGGCGAGTGGGTCGAGGCGATCCTGAAGAACGGCCCGCGCGCGCTGGCCGAGTGCAAGGCGCTGCTGCGCGCGATCGCGGGGCGCCCCCTCGACGCGCAGCTCATCGAAACCACGGTCGAGAGCATCGCGCGCGTGCGCGTCGCGCCGGAGGGCCGGGAAGGGCTCGGCGCTTTCCTGGAGAAGCGCAAGCCGGACTGGAGCGCGTAACGGCGAGCGGCTATTTTTGCGTCATTCACGGCAACGAAAGGAACATCGACATGGGCATCATTCGGACCAATCTGTGGCTGCGCAATCCCACCGCCGGCACGACGCTGGCGCCGATCGAGGTGAACGCGCTGGTGGATACCGGCGCGGTGCACCTGTGCATCCCCGAACACCTGGCGATCCAGCTCGACCTGCAGGAACTGGAACGTCGCGAAGTGATGCTCGCCAACGGCCATCGGATCGCCGTGCCCTATGTCGGCCCGCTCGAGGTGAGCTTCAAGAACCGCCGCTGCTTCACCGGCGCGATGGTGCTGGGCGATGAGCCGTTGTTGGGTGCGATCCCGATGGAAGATATGGACTTGGTGGTGGTGCCGAGCCGCCAGACGGTGGATGTCAATCCGCAAAGCCCGAACATCCCGATGTCGATGGCGAAGTAGGCGCCGTCCCGCCAGCGCCGACGTTTCTTGGGAAAAATCATGTTCAATAAAATCCTCATCGCCAACCGGGGAGAAATCGCCTGCCGCGTCATCAAGACGGCGCGGCGCCTGGGTATTCGAACGGTTGCGGTGTATTCGGAGGCCGATGCCGGCGCGCGCCATGTGCGACTCGCCGACGAGGCCGTCTGCATCGGACCCGCCGCCGCGCGCGAGTCCTATCTCGTCGGCGACAAGATCATCGCCGCCTGCAAAGCCACAGGCGCGCAGGCGGTGCATCCCGGCTACGGCTTCCTTTCGGAGAACGAGGAATTCGCTGAACGTTGCGCCGCAGCCGGCATCGTCTTCATCGGCCCGCCCGTTTCAGCCATCCGCGCCATGGGCCTCAAGTCCGAGAGCAAGAAGCTCATGGAAAAGGCCGGCGTGCCGCTCACGCCCGGCTACCACGGCGACAATCAGGAACCCGGCTTCCTGCGCGAACAGGCCGACCGGATCGGCTACCCGGTGCTGATCAAGGCCTCGGCGGGCGGGGGCGGCAAGGGCATGCGCGCGGTCTGGCAGGGCGAGGAGTTCGCCGCCGCGCTGGCGAGCTGCCAGCGCGAGGCGGCGTCCGCGTTCGGCGACGACCACGTGCTGATCGAGAAATACCTGCAGCGGCCGCGCCACATCGAGATCCAGGTGTTCGGCGACACGCACGGCAACTGCGTCTATTTGTTCGAAAGGGATTGTTCGGTGCAGCGCCGCCACCAGAAGGTGTTGGAAGAGGCGCCGGCGCCGGGCATGACGGCCGAGCGGCGCGCCCAAATGGGCAACGCGGCGGTTGCCGCGGCCCGCGCGGTCGGCTATGTCGGCGCCGGCACCGTGGAGTTCATCGTCGATCCGGCGGGGACTTTCTACTTCATGGAGATGAACACGCGCCTGCAGGTCGAGCACCCGGTCACCGAGATGATCACCGGCCTCGACCTGGTCGAATGGCAGCTCAAGGTCGCCGCCGGCGAGCCGCTGCCGCTGGCGCAAGGGCAGCTGACGATCCGCGGCCATGCGCTCGAGGCGCGCATCTATGCCGAGGATGCCGACAAGGGGTTCCTGCCGGCCACCGGCCGCCTCGCGCACCTCGCGCCGCCCGTCGAGTCGCTCCATGTGCGCGTCGATACCGGCGTCGAACAAGGCGACGAGATCGGGCCGCATTACGACCCGCTGATCGCCAAGCTGATCGTCTGGGACGAGAATCGAGAGCGGGCGCTGGCGCGCATGCTGCAGGCGCTGGCCGACTACCGCATTGCCGGCGTCGTCAGCAATGTCGCTTTCCTTTCGCGCCTGGTCGCCTGTCCGGCCTTCGCCAACGCCGACCTCGACACCGGCCTGATCGAGCGCGAGCGCGACTTCCTGTTTCCGGGCGCCGACGCGGTGCAGCCACCGCGCGATGCCTGGCTGATCGCGGCGCTGGCCGAGCTGCTGCGCGACCGCAACTACGGCCGCGCGCATGCCGCCGCCAGCGGCGACCCGCATTCGCCCTGGCACGCAAGAGATGGCTGGCGCGCCAACGGCGCGGCGCGGCGCGAGATCCGGCTGCGCCACGGCAGCGCCGAGCAGCGCGTGGTCGCTGCCTACGCCGGCGACGGATTTCGCCTGTCGCTCGACGGCCAGGAAACTTATGCCGCCGGCAGCCTGTACCCCGACGCCATGCTGCGCGCCGACCTGGGCGGGCGGCGCCTGACGGTCGCCGTGGTCGCGGCCGGCGAGAAGCGCCATGTCTTCTTCGATGGCATGAGCTGGGTGTTCGCCGCCGTCGACCCGTTGCACCACGCGGGGGCCGGCAGCGGCGCCGAAGGCGGCCTGACCGCGCCCATGCCGGGCAAGGTGATCGCCCTGCTGGCCGATGCGGGCGCGCGGGTCGAGAAGGGCGCGCCGCTGATCGTGCTCGAGGCGATGAAGATGGAGCACACCCTGGTGGCGCCGGCGGCCGGCACGGTGAAGGCCTTCTGCTACGCCGTTGGCGAGCAGGTGGCGGATGGGGCAGAATTGCTCGAATTCGAACCCACAACTTGAATCCATGCCCCTGCCCAAGAAAGTCCGCATCGTCGAAGTCGGTCCGCGCGACGGGCTGCAGAACGAGAAGCAGCCCGTCCCGACCGCCATCAAGATCGAGCTGATCGACCGCCTGGCCGCCTGCGGCCTGACCGCGATCGAGGCGACCGCCTTCGTCTCGCCCAAATGGGTGCCGCAGATGGCGGATGCCGCCGCGGTCATGCAGGGGATCGAGCGTCGTGCCGGGGTTTCCTATCCCGTGCTGGCGCCCAACGAGAAAGGCCTCGATGCCGCGCTCGCCGCCGGCGCGACGGAGGTGGCGATTTTCGCTGCCGCCTCGGAAGCTTTCTCGCAGAAGAACATCAACTGCACGATCGGGGAATCGCTCGAGCGCTTCAAGCCGGTGTTGGCACGCGCCAAGGAAGCGAAGCTGAAAGTGCGCGGCTACGTCTCCTGCGTGCTCGGCTGTCCCTACCAGGGCGAGGTGGCGCCGGCCGCCGTCGCCGAGGTCGCCTGGGCGCTGTTCGAGATGGGCTGCCACGAGATTTCGCTCGGCGACACCATCGGCGTCGGCACGCCGGAACAGGCCAAGGCGATGATCGAGGCGGTGGCGCGCCGCGTGCCGATCGGGAAGCTCGCCGGCCACTTCCACGACACCTACGGCATGGCGGCCGCCAACATCTATGCCTCGCTGCAGATGGGCGTGAACGTGTTCGATGCCGCCGTCGGCGGGCTGGGCGGCTGCCCCTACGCCCAGGGCGCTTCGGGCAACGTGGCGACCGAGGACGTGGTCTGGCTGCTGCAGGGGCTCGGCATCGACTGCGGCGCGGACCTCGACAGACTGGTCGACACCGCCGCCTGGGTTTCGCAACAGATGGGCCGCACGCCGGGGTCGAAAGTGGCGCGGGCCATCCTCGCCAGGCGATGAAGTTGCCGATGTCGCTGCGTGTCGTCGAGCGCGGCTGGCTCTCGTCCAACAACATCCTGCTGTTCGACGGCAATGAGGCGACGCTGATCGACAGCGGCTATGCCGGCCACGCCGCGCAAACCGTCGAACTCGTAAAGTCGGCGCTGGCGGGACGGCACCCGCCAACCAGACTGGTGCGCCTCATCAACACCCATTCCCATTCCGACCACATCGGCGGCAACGCCGCGCTGCAGCGGGAGTTCGGTTGCGAAATCCTCATCCCCGCCGGCATCGAGGCGCACATCCGCGACTGGGACGAGCATGCGCTGCTGCTCGCGCCGGCGGCGCAGCGCGCCGAGCGCTTTCGCCACGACGGCGCGATCCACCCCGGCGATGCCTGGACGATGGGCGGCATGGAATGGATCGCCCACGCGGCGCCGGGCCACGACATGGATGCGCTGGTGTTCCACTGCCCACAGGCCAAACTGCTGATCTCCGGCGACGCGCTGTGGGAGAACGGCTTCGGCATCGTCTTTGGCGAACTGCTCGGACAGCCCGGCGCACTCGCAGCGACAAGGGCAACGCTCGACCTGATCGCCCGCTTGCCGGTCGATACCGTGATTCCCGGTCACGGCCAGCCCTTTACCGACGTGCCGGCAGCGCTCGAGCGCGCCTATCGGCGCCTCGCGGCCTTCGAAGCCGACCCCGCGCGCATGGCGAAGAACGCCCTCAAGGCCTGCTTCATCTTCAACCTGCTCGACCTGCAGGGGCTGCCGCGCGCACGGCTCGAAAGCCATCTCGCCAGCGTGCCGCTCTTCCGCGATGTCGGCGCCCGCCTGCTCGGCATGGACATTCCCGCGCTGGCGGCCTGGCTGCTGTCCGAACTCAAGCGCGGCTGCGCGCTCGAGGAACGCGACGGCATCCTGCTGCCGACGATGGCGGCCTGAACCGGCTCCAAGCCGCAACCGCCTTTTAGAGCCGCGCGATGCCGGGCAGGAAGACCTCGGTCACCAGCAGCGGCCGGTCG
>CAZZFN010000140.1:0-4995 GCA_964653505.1 uncultured Methyloversatilis sp. | reverse complement strand
TTCAGCCCTGCGGCACGGTGTCGGCGAAGGACGGCCGCTGCATCAGCTTGTCGTAATGCTTCGCCAGGTTCGGGTGGGGCGTGCGCCAGTCGATATCGGGAAAGCGCAGCGCCAGATAGCCGAGCATGCAGCCCAGCGCGATGTCGGCCAGGGTGATGGCGGTGCCGTGGCACCAGGGTTGATCGCCCAGATCGCGCGCGCCGGCCGCCAGCGCGAAATCGATCACCTTGCGCTGGCGTTCGATCCAGCCGGGGCTTTTCTCCCCGGCGGGCCGGCGGCTTTCCATCACGGCGGCGACCGCGGCATCGAGCGTGCCGTCGCACAGCGCTTCCCAGCGGCGGATCAGCGTGCGTTCGCGGCCGGGCGGCGGAATCAGACGGTTGTTGGGGGCGAGATTGTCGAAGTATTCGACGATCACGCGCGAATCGAACAGGCTGGAGCCATCGTCGAGCAGCAGGACGGGGATGCGGCATAGCGGATTGTGCTGCGCCAGGCCCAGGCCGTCGGGGCCGCCGTGGTCGATGACGAATTCGCAGTCGATCTTTTTTTCCGCAAGAACGACGCGCGTCTTGCGTACGTAGGGGCTGGTGAGGGTGCCGAGCAGTTTCATTGCGGAGTTCGGGTCGGTTCGATCAAACGGTGCGCATCATCGCACAGACGGAGGCCTGCGTCTCATAGCCGTATGGTATGCGGCGATAAGCGCCGACAATCAACGGTCGAATTCCCGCCTGCCCGCGGCGCTGGCGAGCGCGAGCGGTCCGAACCAGGTGGACGAGTCGGCCTTGGTCCACAGGCCGACCTGTCCGCGCACCGGGGTTGCGGCGACATATTCGATGAGCGCCTGGCCGTCGAGGCGGCAGACGATCGTTGCGCCGGCGATGTCCGCCTGCAGGCGGTACCAGCGGCCGGAACGTATCTCCAACGCGGTGCGGCGGCGTTCGTGGCGTTTGCCGTTGACGAATTCGAACAGGATGGCGTTGTGTTCGAGCGCGTTGATGCGGAAGACGAAATAGTTCGCAGCGTTGCGCAGACCGAAGACGATCCCGCCGGCGCGGTCGATGCGGCCGCCCTCGGGGAGCAGGTCGACGGCGACGCTGCCATCCGCCATCTCGCCGTTCTTGGCAATGGCGAGCGGAAAGTAGTAGTAGGCGCCGATGCTGTCGAGCAGCGCCTGATACGAGGTGCCGATGGTCTGGCCGATGAGCCCGGAGAGGGCGCCGGCGATGGGTTTCTTGCCCATTCGGCCGCTTTGGTGCAGGCAGCTGCGGCCGTCGCGGTCGCGCCGCGCCCAGTGCCCCAGCTGGGTATAGAAGTTTTCCGGCTGGTCGGGGTCGCGCGACTTCAGCAGGTCGTAATCGCCGGCCAGGAAGGCGGCTGCCAGGGCGTCGACGGCATCCTCGTTGGCCAGGGTCATGTCCAGCAGCCGGCAGCTGGCCAGCAGCCGGCCGAGCTGGTCGAGACGATCGCGGGTCGCCTCCGGGCCGTGCCGGCCGAAGGCGGCTTCGAGGAGATCGCCCTGCAGCGAAACTTCGAAACCGATGCGTTCGAGCACCGCGCCGAGAAAGCGCACGCGCAGGGAGCGGCCGAAGAAGTTGCCGGCGCCGCCGGCAAACTGCAAGGCGACGTAGTTCTGGCCGGGATCGGCGGTGCACAGCGCATCGACGGTCGCGAAGTGGTAGCCGAACTTCGCGCTGAAGTTGAGGTAATCGTGCGCTGCCAGCACGTAGCTGTCGCCGCCCGGTTCGGGGCCGAGTTCGGAGGTCGCGATCGAGGCCATGAGCGCCATGAAGCGGCTGCGGGCGAAATTTACCGTGCCCTCCCAGCTCACGCCGGGATGGGTCATGCCCGCCCAGATCGCCTGCAGCGGCAGCGAGGCGAAATCTTCCGGCGTAACCGGCCGGCGCCCTTCTCCCCCTGCGCGCAGCGCGCCGCCGAGGTCGATCAGAAAAACCGCAAGCGGCAGGTGGGTGACGACGCGCACGGCGGCCCCGGCGCCTTCCGCATCGGACGAGATGTCGAACATCGCGCGCATGGCATGCTCATGGCAGAAGCGGATCACGTCGTGATAGCTGCGGCATCCTGCCACGCTGAAGAGCGGCGCCCGACTGTCGGTCAGATTGAGCGGCACGATGCGGTCGAGGATGGCGCGCAGCTTGCGGTGCGCCGGGCTGTCGACGTAGCGCCGTTTCGCCGGGCGCATGCGCTCGCGCAGCGCTTCGACCACGCCGCGGAACACGCCGACGCGCGTTTCCGCCACGACCGTGACCGGTTCGCCCTGGGGCAGGCGGGTCGTTGCGTCGCCCGCTTCCACGATCGCCGGGATACCGAACTCGCGCGCCACCGAGGCGAGATGGCTGGTGACGCTGCCGGCATCGGCGACGAGCGCGGCGATGCGGCCGATCGCGGCCGCATAGGCCGGCGCGGCGGTGGCCGTCACCAGCACCGCGCCGTCGGGAATCGCAGCCAGGTCCGTTGCGCCGTGCGCCACGAACACCGGGCCGGCGGCAATGCCGCGTGCGGCCGCGCTGCCGGACCGTAGGAGATTGTCGAGGCCGGTCAGGTCCGCTTCCGCTTCCGTTGTCGTTTCCGTTTCGATATGGAGCGGCCGCGCCTGCAGGAAAAACAGGCGATCCGCCGCATCGATCGCCCATTCGATATCCTGCGCGGCCTGGTAATGCCGTTCGATGCGGACCGCGCTCGTGCAGAGCCGGCCGAGCATGTCGTCCGTCAGCGCCGGGCTGGCCTGCTGTTCCGCGCTCGTCGCGTCGAGCCGGGTGCCGCCGTCGGCCAACGCCACCAGCCGCGCGGGCTTGCGGGCGATGCGGCGTTCGACGACGGCGCCGCTTGCCTTGTCGACGAGGAAGGCATCCGGCGTCGCCTCGCCGCCGACGAGCTGCTCGCCAAGGCCCCAGAGCGCGCTTACCTTGACCAGCCCGGCATCGCGCGAGGCCGGGTCGAGTGTGTACATCACGCCGCTGGCCTGGGCGTCCACCATGGCCAGACCGATCACGCACATCGGCGTGTCTTCGTCCTCGAGGCCCATCAGTTGGCGATAGGAAATGGCGCGCGCCGAGTATTTGCTGGCGACCACGTGCTTGACCGCATCGATCAGCCCGGCGCGCGCGACATTGAGCACGGTGGCATACTGCCCGGCGAACGAGGATGCCCCATCCTCGCCGACCGCGCTGCTCCTCACGGCGAGGCGCACGCCGCCGCCGGCGCGCGTTGCGAGCGCGGCATGCGCGCGGGCGATGGCGCCGGCAAGCTCGGCGGGCAGGGGAGTCTCCGCGATCATGCGCCGGATCGATGCGCTGCCGGCTTCGAGCGTCGCCATGTCCTCCGGGGAGAGCTGCGCGAGCGCGGCGCGGATCCGCTCCGCGAGGTCGCCGCCGGCGAGGAAGCGCGCCACCGCGCCGGCGGTGACGACGAATCCGTCCGGCACCGGCAGTCCGAGAAGATTCTTCATGATGCCCAGGCTGGCGGCCTTGCCGCCGACCTGGTCCGCCATGCCGGCGCCGACCTGTTCCAGCGGCAGGACCAGGGCGCCCGAAGCGGGCGCCGGACGCGGGGCGAACTCCGCGGCGATCTCGGCGTCGATGGCGCGACAGACCGCGGGCAGCTCGGCAAAGCGGTCCGCGCACAGCGCATTCAGGCCGTCGGCCAGGCCGAGCACATGCGCCTGCAGGCAGGCGAGACTGCGCCGGATCGTGCGCGCATCGATGGGGTGGTCGCTGTAGTAGATCTGCTCCAGCTCGGCCATGTGCTGCAGGGCCGCGCGATTGTGCTCGAGCGCGAGACGAAAGAGCTCATAGCGCGCCTGCAGGCTTTCCCTGACGGTCCGGCGCGGCAGGCCAAGATTTTGCGTGGAGAGGATTTCGAGCAGCTTCATGCGCCGCCTCCGAGATAGGGCAGGATCGATGCGCGCAG
The DNA here is from genome assembly GCA_964653505.1 of uncultured Methyloversatilis sp. Taxonomy (GTDB): domain Bacteria; phylum Pseudomonadota; class Gammaproteobacteria; order Burkholderiales; family Rhodocyclaceae; genus Sulfuricystis. Next base: position 1,068 of record CAZZFN010000140.1, on the reverse strand, counting down.
TTCGTCGCGCAGCTTGCGCGTCCGGTGGAGGTCGCCGATGCCGAAGAACGGGCTGGTGAAGGGGTCGTCGAAAGGCATGTGCCCGCGCCGTCCTTCGCCGGGGAAGGCGGTGCAGAACGCGTCGGCGCTCGAGCACAGCGAGACGATCCTGTCGAAGCGGCAGCCGAGGAACAGTTCGATGTGCTTGGGTTTGCTGCCGCTCGTTTCGATGCCGATTTCCTTGAGCGCCGCGGCCACGGGCTTCCAGAACGGCAGGGGAAACAGGCCGCCGGAAAAGGCGGCCCATTCCCCGCGGAGAAAATGATTGACGATCGCTTCGGCCATCTGCGAGCGCACGGCGTTCCCGGAGCAGATGAACAGCACCGTCTTGCGGCCCAGCGACCGGGCAAGGTGCCAGCGCACGATTTCGCGGTCGGGAATGCTGTGCGTCGTCAGGCAGGCGGAGCATGAGACCTGCCCCTGATCGGCCAGGCAGGGACGCACCAGATGGTCATCGACGAACAGGCGCGGCGAATTGACCGTAGCGTCGCTGCTCTGGCGGATCGGGACGCGTTGCGCCAATCCCAGCATGGCCATGGCATGGCCCAGCTCGCGGCGCAATTCCTCCGCTGCAGCGCAGTTGGGTTGGGCGACGAGCCGGATGTCCATGGAAGGGCGACTATACCCAGTCCGGATGGGCAGCGGAGCGTGCCGGGGCACACTGATAAAATGCAGCTTCCTCAACCGGGGTCGTGCTCCATGTCCATCTCCAGTCTCGGCGCCCTCACCGCGCTTTCCCCGCTCGACGGCCGCTATGCCGCCAAGGTCGAGCCGTTGCGCGCCCAATTTTCCGAATACGGTCTGATCAGGAACCGCATCCGCGTCGAGATCGAATGGCTCAAGGCGCTGGCTGCCCACCCGGCCATCGATGCGGTGCCGGCCTTCTCGCCGGACACGCTCGCCGAATTCGACCTTGTCGTTTCCGGCTTCGCGGTGTCCGACGCCGACGCGGTGAAGCAGATCGAAGCCGTCACCAACCATGACGTCAAGGCCGTCGAATACTGGCTCAAGGAGCGCTTCAAGGACAAT
>CAZZFN010000139.1:0-5029 GCA_964653505.1 uncultured Methyloversatilis sp. | reverse complement strand
GGACATCGGCCGGCTCGGCGCGCGCGAGTATCGCCACGCCGTTGTAGGTCTTCTGTCCGTTGTGGATGGCGCGATAGCCGGCCGCCTCGATTTCCTTGAAAGGGAAACCCCCATCCTCGGTCTTGGTTTCCTGAAGACACAATGCATCGGGCTGAGCGGCCGCCAGCCAGTCGAGCACGTGGGGCAGGCGCACCTTGAGGGAATTCACGTTCCAGGTGGCGAGCTTCATGACAGGTATGATACGCAATCGACCCGATCGCGAGGGAAAACCCATGACCGCACGGCAAAACCGCCGCCAGTTCTGGCGCGCCCATTTCCAGTCTCCGGTACGGCTGGTCGCCCATGGCCGGGCCGCGGCAGCCGATCTCCACGATATTTCGCTCAAGGGCGCCCTGGTCGAGGCGCCGGAAGGCTGGGATGGCCGACCGGGCGACCCCTGCCAGTTGCGCCTGGGCCTGGCCGGGGATGCGGCGATCCATATGGACGCCACGGTCGCCCATGTCGCGGGCCGCCGCGTCGGGCTGCGCTGCGAGCGCATCGACCTCGACAGCATCACGCACCTGCGCCGTCTGGTGGCGCTCAATGCCGGCGACCCCGCCCTGCTCGACCGCGAGCTGGCGGCTCTGCTGGGCTAGCGCTCTTCCTCGGGATAGCCGGCGGCGTCGAGCAGTCGCCGCCATTCGCCCTGCAGCCAGCCGACCGTGCTCTTCGCACCGACCGCGAGCACCGGGACGACTGCCTCCGCCCCGCCGGCCAGCCTCTTCAGCGCTTCGGCCTCCTCGCGGGTGACGACCGTCTTCTCGGCAAACGGAATACCCCGCCGTTTGAGATAGGCGCGCCCCTCCTGGCAAGCTTGCGCGCAATCCTCGGATACGTAGAGCGTGACGGGAAAGTGCGCCATCGCCGCGCGCACCCGGTAGGGCGGCTGCGCGTCCGCGGCAGGCGCAGCAAGGCCGCGTTTCTGTACATCGCCGGCCACGGCGGGCGGGAAACGATCGCCGTAATGCACCTTGCCGTCCTTGTCGACCCAGCGATAGGTCTGGGCATGGATCGCCCCGGCAGACAACAATGCCAGCGCCAATGCCGCTCGCTTCATGGCAGCCTCCGATTATGCGGTTGCGATCATGCCATTATGGCGCAAGAGGGCGTCGGGCGAAGGCTCGCGGCCGCGGAAGGCCTTGAAGGACTCGATGGCCGGGCGCGAGCCGCCGACGGACAGGATCTCGCGCCAGAAGCGTTCCCCAGTCTTGGCATCAAGGACGGTACCGACGTCCGGCACGACTTCCTCGAAGGCCGCATAGGCATCGGCCGACAAGACCTCGGCCCACTTGTAGCTGTAATAGCCGGCCGCGTAGCCGCCGGCGAAGATGTGGGAGAAGCTCTGCGGGAAGCGGTTCCATGCGGGCGGGAACACCACCGCGACTTCCCGGCGCACGTCATGGAGCAAGGTCATGACATCAACCCGGCCTTCGCTGTCGCTGTAGAGGCGCAGGTCAAAGAGCGCAAACTCGATCTGGCGCAGCGTGAACAGGCCGCTCTGGAAGTTCTTCGCCGCGATCATCTTGTCGTAGAGCGCGCGCGGCAGCGGCTCGCCCGAATCGACGTGGGCAGTCATGTCCTTGAGCACGTCCCATTCCCAGCAGAAGTTCTCCATGAACTGCGATGGCAGCTCGACCGCATCCCATTCGACGCCGTCGATGCCCGAGACGGCCAGCTCGTCGACTTCGGTCAGCAGATGGTGCAGGCCGTGGCCGGTTTCGTGGAACAGCGTCAGCACATCGTCGTGCGTGAAGGTCGCTGGCTTGTTCCCGACGGGCGCAGGGAAGTTGCAGCACAGATAGGCGACCGGCGTTTGCACGGTGCCGTCCACCCAGCGCCGACTTCTGGCATCGGCCATCCAGGCGCCGCCGCGCTTGGTTTCGCGCGCATAGAGATCGAGGAAAAACTGGCCGACCAGCTTGCCCTGCCGTTCGATGCGGAAGAAACGCACGGCCGGATGCCAGGTCGTGGCACGGTCGGGCTTGATCTGCACGCCGAACAGCGTCTCGACGCAGCGGAACAGGCCTTCCAGCACCTTGTGCTCGGGAAAGTACTGCTTGACCTCGTCGTCCGAAAACGCGTAGCGCGCGAGCTTCAGCTTCTCGGAAGCCCAGGACATGTCCCAGCTTTCGAGTTTTTCCAGACCCAGCTCCTGCGCCGCGAATTCGCGCAGCTCGGCGAGGTCGCGCTCGGCGAAGGGCCGTGCCTTCGCGGCCATGTCGCGCAGAAAGGCGGCCACTTGCGCGGGCGAATCGGCCATTTTCGGCGTCAGCGACAGTTCGGCGAAATTGGCGAAGCCGAGCATGCGCGCCTCCTCGGCGCGCAGTGAGAGGAGGCGCTCGATCAGCGGACCGTTGTCCCACTCGGGCTTGCCAAACTCGGCGGCGCGGGTCGCATAGGCGCGGTACATGCGGGCGCGCAAGTCGCGGTCGTCGGCGTACTGCATGACGGGGAGGTAGGCCGGCGCCTGCAGCGTGAACTTCCAGCCGGGCTTCCCTTCGTTTTCTGCAGCGGCGCGAGCGGCGGCCTTGACGTCATCCGGCAGCCCGGCTACGCCGGATTCTTCGGTCACCCATTCGGCATGCGCATTGGTCGCATCGAGCAGGTTCTCGGAGAATTTCGCGGCCAACGCGGAAAGCTCTTCCTGGATTTCCTGGAAGCGCGGCTTCTGCTCGGCGGGCAATTCGGCACCGGCGAGGCGGAAATCGCGGATCTCGTGGTCGATGATGCGCTGGCGCACCGGATTGAGCTGCGCATATTCCGGGCTCGTCGCCAGCGCCTTGAACTTCTCGTAGAGCGCCAGGTTCTGGCCGAGCTCGGCGTAGAAACGCGTCACTTCCGGCAGCATGGCGTTGTAGGCCTCGCGCCATGCCGGCACGTCGTTCACGCCGTGCAGATGGCCGACGATGCCCCAGGCGCGGCCGAGCCGCTCGCCGGAATCGGTCATGGGCTGGACGAAGTCGTTCCAGGTCGCGGGGGTTTCGGGACGCTCCAGGCGGGCCAGCAGTTCGCGGTTTTCGTCGAGCAGCTGGCGGATGGCCGGAGCCACGTGTTCGGGCGCGATGTCCGCGAAGCGCGGCAGCCCGGCGAAGTCGAGCAGGGGATTCATTTTTTGAATTTCAACGGGCGAGACGTTCGAGCGCTTCGCGATATTTCGCGCTGGTCTTCTCGAGGATGTCGGCCGGCAGCTTGGGGCCGGGCGCCTGCTTGTTCCAGTCCAGCGTCTCGAGGTAGTCGCGCACGAACTGCTTGTCGAAGCTGGCCGGGCTGGCACCCACCTGGTAGGTATCGGCCGGCCAGAAGCGCGAGGAATCCGGCGTCAGCACCTCGTCGATCAGGTAGAGCTTGCCGGCGGCGTCGAGGCCGAACTCGAACTTGGTGTCGGCGATGATGATGCCGCGCGTCAGGGCATAGGCCGCCGCCTCGGTGTACAGGCGCAGCGCCGCGTCGCGCAACTGGGCGGCCAGCGCCGGGCCGATGGTCTTCTCGACCGTGGCGAAATCGATGTTCTCGTCGTGCGTCCCCAGTTCGGCTTTCGTCGAGGGCGTGAACAGCGGCTGCGGCAGCTTCTCGGCCATCCGCAGGCCGGCTGGCAGCGTGATGCCGCAAACCTTGCCGGTCGCCTGGTAGTCCTTCCAGCCCGAACCGATCAGGTAACCGCGCACCACCGCCTCGATCGGCAGCGGCTTGAGACGCTTCACGACGATGGCGCGGCCGCGCACCTGGTCCCGCTCGTTCGGCACCACCACGGTTTCGGGATCGATGCCGGTCAGCTGGTTGGGAATGATGTGACCGAGCTTGCCGAACCAGAAATTGGCCATGGCGGTCAGCACCTCGCCCTTGCCCGGAATCGGATCGGGCAGGATCACATCGAAGGCCGACAGGCGATCGCTGGTGACGATCAACATCTGCTCGTCGTCGATGCCATAGATGTCGCGCACTTTGCCGCGGCCGAGCAGCGGCAGACTGGTGATGGTCGATTCGTAAAGGGGGGTAGTCATCGAAAGCTCGCAGGTTGGACAGCGGGGTTTATAAACCAAAACGGCCCCCGTTGCCGGGGGCCGGCGTCACGGCGACACAACGGCCTGCTGCGGCTGGCAGCGCACGGCCAGGTCGCCCAGGATTGTCTCGATGCGTCCGAACGGCAAGGAGAAATGGCCTTCCGCCTCCACCAGCACCAGTTCGGCATTGGCCAGCCTGCCGGCGAGCCAGCGCGCGTGTGCGGGCAGCAACAGCGCGTCGTCGCGCCCGTGCCACAGCTTTACCGGGGCGACGACATCGCCCAGTCCGAAATCCCATGGCCGCAACATGAGCTGCAGGTCGCGCACCATCCCCGCGCGGCCCTGGTGAAATGCGCGGCGCAGATTGCTGTTGAGGATGCGCGCCACGTCGGGTCGGGCAAGCACACGCCGGTCGGTGGGGGCGTTGCTCCATCGCAGGACCGCCAGCCCGACCGATGGTAGCCCACGCGCTGCGGCGGCGAGCAGACGCAGCGCCAGCCAATCCAGCGCATTCATGCGCCGCCGTGCCATGCGCAGCACCCAGCGCACCAAGGCACCGGTCGATAGAGCGAGTTGCGGCTCGACGCACGGGCCGAGCGGACACACCAGGCCGATCGCAACCACATGGCGCTTATCCGTTGCGGCAAGTGCCAATGCGCTTGGCGCGCCGCCGGAAATCCCGAGCACACCGTAGCGCCCGATGCCAAGCTCCCCGAGAAAGCGGGCTGCCTGGTCGGCCCATGCGCCGTGCGACATCTCGCGTGCGGGCGCCGCCCAGCCATAGCCCGGACGATCAACCGCAATCAGGCGCAGGCGGTGGCGGCGAGCCGCGGCGTCGGCGCTGCCGCATTCCACGGCGCTGCCAGGGGTGCCATGGCAATATAGGATCGGGAAGCCATCGGGATCGCCAAAATCGAGGTGCTGGTTCACCGGAAGGTTGAAACCTCGCGTGGCCTTGGTTACTGGTGCTGCTGGCCGGAATCGAACTG
>CAZZFN010000138.1:0-5094 GCA_964653505.1 uncultured Methyloversatilis sp. | reverse complement strand
TTTATGCCTTGGTGATTCCGGCCGGGGCCGTTCCGGCGTTGTGCGCGGTCGCTGCGCCCCGCGCCTACGCGGCATGCAGCGCGACAGGAATGCGCCGTGCGCCGAAGGGTTTGGCGAAATGGCCGAAGCGGCCGGCGATGGCCGTGCCGCACTGCTTGCAGCGGCCGCTGTCGTCGAGGGCATAGCCGAGGATTTCATACCAGTCGCGCTCGATGACCTTCATGCCGCAGCCGGGGCAGTAGGTGGCGTCGCCGCTCCTGTCATGCACATTGCCCGTGTAGACGTAGCGCAGACCGGCCTCCAGGGCGATCCGGCGCGCGCGCGTCAGCGTGGCGGGGGGCGTGGCGGGGGCGTCGAGCTTGTAGTCGGGGTGATAGGCGGAGAAGTGCAGTGGCACGTCCGGGCCGAGTTCCTTGCAGCACCAGGCGGCGAGCTGCTTGAGCTCGGCGTCGGAGTCGTTGTGGCCGGGGATCAGTAGGGTGGTCAGTTCCATCCAGCAGTCGGTCTCGTGATGCACCATGGCGATGACGTCGAGAACCGGCTGGAGGTGGCCGGCGCAGAGCTTGAAGTAGAAGTCGTCGCTGAAGGCCTTGAGGTCGATGTTGGCCGCGTCCATCTTGGCGTAGAACGCGCGCGCCGGCTCGAGATGCATGTAGCCGGCGGTGACGGCGACCGTCCGGATGCCCAGTGCGTGGCAGGCATCCGCGGTGTCCAGCGCGTATTCGGCGAAGATCGCCGGGTCGTTGTAGGTGAAGGCGACGCTTTGCGCGCCGTGGCGCTGCGCCGCCTGCGCGATGGCTTGCGGGCTGGCTGCGTCCATCAGGGTGTCCATCTCGCGCGACTTGGAGATGTCCCAGTTCTGGCAGAACTTGCAGGCCAGGTTGCAGCCGGCGGTGCCGAAGGAGAGGACGCTCGATCCCGGATAGAAGTGGTTGAGCGGCTTCTTCTCGATCGGGTCGATGCAGAAGCCCGAGCTGCGGCCATAGGTGGTGAGGATCATCTGCCCGCCCCGGTTGGCGCGCACGAAGCAGGCGGCGCGCTGGCCGTCGTGCAGCTTGCAGTCGCGCGGACACAGATCGCACTGGATGCGGCCATCGTCGAGCGCGTGCCACCAGCGGGCGGGCATGCCGCTCAGTTTTTCTCCGGTTCTTGCCATTTCTGCACCTCGTAGCGGTGGAGCTTGACGTCGGGCGACCAGAAGTCGGCCGAGAAGCCGGCCTTCTGCTTGAGATGGGCGAGGAAGTCGTGCGGGTCGGGCAGGCTGTCCCACACCTGGGGCAGGAAGGTGGCGCGCCGGCCGTAGCACTCGAAGATGAGGCCGTCGCCGCCCGGCTGCAGCTGGCGCAGGGCATCGGCCTGGTCGGCACAGACCAGCGCTACGGCGGGCGTCAGCAAAGAGACTTCGACGCGCGTGCGTGCCAGCTCCTCCTCGGTCAGGGGGGCGAAGCGCGGATCGTGAAAGGCGGCAAAGCGTGCGTTTGCCCGCACGTCGTCGCCCAGCGGCCGGCGCGCTTCGAGCGAGCCGATGCAGCCGCGCAGCGCGCCGTCCAGGGTCAGCGTGACGAAGCTCGCGCCGGGTGCGCGCAGCGCGGGATGGTCCGGCTCGGGCTGTTTCGCCAGGCCGAATTCTCCGGCGATCGCGTTGCGGGCGCGGATCAGCAGGGCTTGTCCGAGCGCGTCGTCAGGCATGATCGTCCGCAGAGAAGGCGAAACTCGCATAGCCGACCACGCGCGCACGGTCGCCGGCGGTGTCGCCCGAATTGCGCAGGTCGAGGAGCCGGGGTGCGAGGCCGCGGCGGCGCGCCGCCTCGATCAGGCCGTTGATCGGGGTGGCGCCGCAGGCCTGCTCGTGGTCGGCAAGCAAGTGCAGGCGGGCGATTTGATCGGCGGTGTGACGGTCGCGCCGCCGCGCGTCGGCATAGGGGTGGTAATGCGACAGGTCGGAACTGATGACGATCAGTGTCTCGGGGCCGCCCCATAGCAGGTCGAGCACCTGCGCCACTTCGTCGGGCGTGGCGTAGCCGACCGCGAAGGGCGCCAGACCGAATTCTCCGAGCACTTTCTGCAGGAAGGGCAGCTGCACTTCGAGCGCATGCTCCTCGGCGTGGGCCGCGTCATGTTGGATGACTTGCGGCAGTTCGAGCGCGGCGGCGATGGCTTGCCGATCCAGCCGAATGGCGCCCAGCGGCGTGGCGAAAGCCCGGGCGTGGGGCACGGCCAGGCCGCGCACGGCGACCCGATGGCAGGGGCCGAGCAGCACCACGCGGCGGATCGTGTCCGCATGGGGACGCAGCAGGGCGTAGGCGTGCGCGGCGACCGGGCCGGAGTAGACATAGCCGGCGTGCGGAACGATGATTGCCTTCGGCTGCGGAAAGGTCGGTGCGGGCGGGACGGCAGCGATCAGTGCGGCCACGTCGTCGGCCAGCGTGCGCGCGTCGCGGGGATAGAACAGGCCGGCGACGGCGGGCGGGCGGATTCCAACGGTTTCCATGGCGAAGCTCCCTCAGGCGAAAGCAACGATTCCGGCGACGAGCCCGGCGCCGATCAGGGCGAATCCGGGAAGGACGCTGCGCGCCAGCTTCTTGCCGCCGATGGCGATGACCAGCCCGGCCTTGAAGGCGAGGTTGGACAGCACGGCGATCCCGATGGCTGCGACGGCGGGCGTGGCGCCGAGCGTTTCCTGGTTGAACAGGCGCAGCGTGGAGAGGGTGATCGCATCGACGTCGGTCAGGCCCGAGGCCAGGGCGACAAGAAACAACCCCCGGCTGCCGGCGATGTCCTGCAGCCAGGCCGCCAGCAGCAGCACGATGCCGTAGAGCAGGCCGAAGGAAAGGGCGGTGCGGATCTCGGTCGGGTTTTTCACCTCCGGCAGCGGCAGGTCGCCCGCGGCGGCCAGGCTGCGCCAGCGCAACAGGGCCGCGACTGCGCCCAGCAGCAGGCCGATGCCCAGCACGCCGGCAAGGGGCAGGACCAGCGTGGGCGCCAGGACGAAGGCGACGATGCCCAGGCGCGGGATGACGACGAGGTTGGCGATCAGGATCACCAGCGTGGCCGAGGGGGTGCTCTGGGCGTCGTCGCGGGCGTTGCGGGCGAACACCAGGGTCGTGGCGGTGGAGGACACCAGGCCGCCGAAGAAGCCGAGCAGCGGCGCCCCATGGCGGTTGCCGACGATGCGCAAGGCCGCGTAGCCGGCCAGCGACAGACCGGAGATGAGCACCACCATCCACCAGATCTGGTGCGGGTTGAGCGCGTTGTAGGGGCCGAAATCCCGGTCGGGGAGGATGGGCAGCACTACCAGCGAGAGGACGCCGAACTGGAGGATCGAGATGAGATCCCGGGAAGTCAGCCTTTCGGTCATGCCGTGCAGTTGGGCCTTGAAGTAGAGCAGCACGGTGGTGGCGATGGCCAGCATCACGGCCAGGGTCGCCTGGCCGAACCAGACCAGCGCGCCCAGGCCGTAACAGACCATCAGGGCGACGACCGAGGTCGTGCCGGGGTCGCCGTCTTCCAGGGGGTCGCGCGCCTGGGCCGCGATCATCATGGCGGCGACCATCAGCAGGCCGGCAGGGACGATCCAGACGCTGCCGGTCTTTTCGCCCAGCAAGGCGGCGAGACAGCCGAGCAGCGCGGTCAGCGCGAAGGTGCGCAGACCGGCTTTCGCGTCGGGCTTTCGCTCGCGTTCCAGGCCGATCAGCAGGCCGATGCCGAGACTCACGGCAAAAGCCTCGATGCTTGCATCGAGAGCGAATCCGGCGACGGGATCAACGGCGTCCATGGGTCATTATAGAATCGCGGCATGGCTTGTTTTGCCTTGATTCCCGCCGCCGGCGGCGGTTCGCGCATGGGGGCGGCATGCCCGAAACAATACCTGCCGCTCGCCGGGCGACCGCTGATCTGGCATTCCCTGAAGGTGTTGACCGGGGCGTCCTCGATCGGGCGGGTGTTCGTCGTGTTGGCGCCGGACGATGCCCATTGGGACGAATTCGACTGGAGCGAATTTGCCGCGCGCCTCACGATCCTGCGCTGCGGCGGAAAGACGCGGGCGCAGAGCGTCGCCAATGGCTTGCGGGCGATGCGCGCAGCGCTGTCGCCCCTCGACTGGGTGCTGGTGCATGATGCAGCGCGCTGCTGCCTGAGCGCCGACCATGTCGAGACCCTCATCGAAGAGGTGATCGACGACCCCGTCGGCGGACTGCTGGCCGTGCCCGTTGCCGATACCCTGAAGCGTGCGCAGGGGGACGGCCGGGTCGCTGCCACGCTGGCGCGCGATGAACTCTGGCAGGCACAGACACCCCAGATGTTTCGGCTCGGCCTCCTGCTCGACGCGCTCGAATTCGCGCCGGCGGTGACCGACGAAGCAAGCGCGATCGAGGCGCTCGGCCTGCATCCCAAGCTGGTTGCGGCCGATGCAACCAATCTCAAGGTGACCTGGCCGCTCGATCTGCGGCTGGCGGAGTGGATTCTGACGAAGCGGGGACGATGATGGAATTCAGGGTGGGGCAGGGTTGCGACGTGCATGCGCTGGTGCCGGAGCGCAAGCTGATTCTCGGCGGCGTGACGATTCCGCATGAACTCGGACTCATGGGCCATTCCGATGCCGATGCGCTGCTCCATGCCATAACCGATGCCGTGCTCGGCGCCGCCGGATTGGGCGACATCGGCCGGCTGTTCCCGGACAGCGACTTCCGCTGGAAGGATGCCGACAGCCGCGCCCTCTTGCGGAGCGCGCTCGGGCGCGTCCGCGCAGCCGGCTGGCGGGTAGTCAATGTCGACTGCACGGTGATCTGTCAGGCGCCGCGCATCGCGCCGCACGCCGCCGCAATGTGCGCAAACATCGCGGCCGACCTCGGCATCGCCGCCGACTGCGTCAACGTGAAGGGCAAGACTACCGAGCGCCTGGGCTTTACCGGACGCGCAGAGGGTATCGCGGCCGAAGCCGTCGTCCTGCTGGCGCGCGACTGAGCCAAAAAATCTCGTCGGGCGGTTGACGGTAGTTTTCGGGTGGTTATAATCGCGGTCTTTCCTCGCTGCGGCGAGAGGTTCTTTAAAAAATAAACAGCCGATAGGTGTAGGTGCTTGCTGGGTTGATTGGCA
>CAZZFN010000137.1:0-5104 GCA_964653505.1 uncultured Methyloversatilis sp. | reverse complement strand
TCGCAGGCCTGCCGTGCCGCCAGCGCCGACTTTTGCGCCGCGCTGCGCGCTTCCTGCTCCTCGAAGGCATCGACTTCCGGCTGGACGATGGTGCGCGTCACCCGCGAGCGCTCGGGCGTGCCCTGGAACCTGCGCGGTTGCAGTACTTCGATCAGGCTGAGTCCTCTGCGGTTCATGCGAAAAATCCTTTCGAATGGCGAGAATGTTGACGCTGCGACACGAATAACCCTTGGGGGGTTCCCCGTCGGCGACCGAATTTGTAACAGGATGTGAGGGTTCGACCGGCGGTTTCAAGCAAGCACGGAAAACATGGCAAAAACAAAGGCCTGCTTGGTATTTAGCGGCGATCTGCCCGCTCTATGATCGATGCGGGGCCCGAAGGCGGGGCGACGGCGGGGTCGGGTGCGGATGGAAGGAGAGATGTTCGGCTGGCATGCGGGGATCCTGCTCCTTGCGGGGGCGGTCGCGGCGTGTCTGGCGGCGGTGTGGGTCAGGCAGCGGCGGCGCGGCCGCGAACCCGCCGCCCAGGGCGGGAATCCGCCACCCGCTGCGGAGTCTCCGGCCGGCGCCGCCGGGTTCGGCGCGCATCTGGCCGAGCACCTGGCGCGCGGCGACCTGGCGGAGGAAGTGCGCCAGCTGCGCGAGGAAGTCGTCGCCTTGCGTGCGCAGGTCGCCGAGTTGCGCGCGCAGCGCAACATTTCGCCCTACTATGCCGAGGCCCAGGCGCTGGCGCAGCGCGGCCTGAGCGCGCGCGACGTGGCAGACCGCATGGGCATCTCGCTCGCGGAGGCGGAACTGGTTCATGCCCTGAGCCGCGGCGCAAGCCTGTTCGACGCAGGAAAAACCGGGACGATGCAGGGAGGGCCGACCGGCCAGGCGGCGCCGCCGACGGATGACGACGCGCTGCGGATCGGGCGATAATGCGCCATCTCGCGAAATCGTGAAAGGTGGAATGTCCATGGCCCGCCAGATCGTCGGCACCCCCAACGCCCCCGCCGCAATCGGCACCTACTCGCAGGCCGTGCGGGTCGGCGACACCGTCTATCTGTCCGGCCAGATCGGTCTCGATCCGGTCGGCATGACGATGGCCGAGGGCATCGACGCCCAGATCGTGCGCGTCTTCGAGAATCTCAAGGCCGTGGCCGAGGCCGCCGGCACCACGCTGGATGCGGCGGTGAAGGTGACCATCTACCTCACCGATCTCGCCCACTTCGCGCGGGTCAACGAGATCATGGCGACATACTTCGATCGGCCTTACCCGGCGCGCGCCGCCGTCGGGGTCAAGGAACTGCCGCGCGGGGCGCTGGTCGAGGCCGACGCCGTTCTGGTGATTGGCTAAGCATTCGCCGCGAGAAACACGCCGGGCCGCCCCAAGTGTTTCTCGGCCCCCTGGGGGGAGGGCTGCGCGCAGCGCAGCCTTCGGGGGGGGCTCGATTGCTACTAGGCTCCGGCAACTCGGCTTGCACACGCAGGCCGATCTCGTTGTGCACCTGCCGCTGCGCTTCGAGGACGAGACGCGCATCACCCCGATTGCGGCTGCCATGCCTGGCCAGGCCGCACAGTTCGAGGTTGTCGTGGTGGCGACCGACGTCGTCCTCCGGCCCAGGCGTCAGCTGGTTTGCCGCGTCGCGGACGACAGTGGCGCGCTGGTGCTGCGTTTCCTCCATTTCTACCCGAGCCAGCACAAGGCCTTGCAGCCCGGCGCCCGCCTGCGCGTTTTCGGCGAGGTGCGCGGCGGTTTCTGGGGCGACGAGATCATCCATCCGCGTTGCCGTGTCGTGCGCGGCGACGAACCCCTGCCAAGCGCACTCACCCCTGTTTACCCGACCACGGCCGGGCTCGGACAGCCCACCCTCAGAAAACTCGTCGGACGCGCCCTGGCCGAGAGCGATCTGTCCGAGACGCTGCCGGTCGAGCTGATCGAACGCTTCGAACTGCGCGGATTTGCCGAGAGTGTGCGCTCGCTGCATGCTCCGCCGCCGGGCCTGGATGCCGAGGCGCTGGCCGCCTGGCAGCGTCCCTTCTGGCGGCGCATCGCCTTCGACGAGCTGCTCGCCCAGCAGATCTCGCTGCGCCGGGCCTACGCCGCGCGGCGCGCGCGCGGGGCCCCGGTGCTCTCCGGCGACGGTGCGCTCACGCAGCGATTGCTCGCCCGGCTGCCGTTCCCGCTGACCGCGGCGCAACGGCGCGTCTGGCACGAGATCGAGGGCGACCTCGCCCGGCCGCACCCGATGCAGCGGCTGTTGCAAGGCGATGTGGGCAGCGGCAAGACCGTGGTGGCGGCGCTGGCGATGTTGCGGGCGGCCGAAGCGGGCCACCAGGCCGCGCTGATGGCCCCGACCGAGATTCTCGCCGAGCAGCACTGGCGCAAGCTCTCGGAATGGCTCGCGCCGCTGGGCCTCGATGTGCTGTGGCTATCGGGCAGCCGGAAGCAGAAGGAGAAGCAGGCCGCCCTGGCAAAAGTCGGCGCTGGCGGGACGGCACTGATGGTGGGCACCCATGCGCTGATCGAGGAAAACGTCGAATTCGCCCGCCTGGGCCTCGCCATCGTCGACGAGCAGCACCGCTTCGGCGTGCGCCAGCGTCTCGCGCTCAAGCAAAAGGGGATCGAGGCGCACCAGCTGGCCATGTCGGCCACGCCGATTCCGCGCACCCTGGCGATGACGTATTACGCCGACCTGGACGTGTCGGTGATCGACGAACTGCCGCCGGGACGCACGCCGGTGGTCACGAAGCTCGTGTCCGCCGCCCGCCGCCCCGAAATCGTCGCCAAGCTGCGCGCCCTGTGCCGCGCCGGGCGCCAGGCCTACTGGGTCTGTCCGCTCATCGAGGAATCCGAGGCGCTGCAATTGAAGACCGCCCAGGAGACCTACGCATACCTGAGCGCCGCATTGCCCGAACTGGGCGTCGATCTCGTCCATGGGCGGCTCAGGCCCGACGAGAAGGCGGCCGCGATGGCGCGCTTCGCGCGCAACGAGGTGCAGTTGCTGGTGGCCACCACGGTGATCGAGGTGGGGGTGGATGTGCCCAACGCCAGCCTGATGGTGATCGAGCATGCCGAGCGTTTCGGTCTGGCGCAGCTGCACCAGTTGCGCGGCCGGGTCGGGCGTGGCGCCGCCCCGGAGCTGCAAGGCGCGTGCATCCTGCTCTACCAGCCGCCGCTGTCCGAAACGGCGCGGCAGCGGCTCAGGATCATCTACGAGAACACCGACGGCTTCGAGATCGCCCGGCAGGACTTGCAGCTGCGCGGCCCGGGCGAATTCGTCGGCGCGCGCCAAAGCGGCCTGCCGCTGCTGCGCTTCGCCGACCTGGACGATGGCGAACAGGTCGACGCGGCGCGCGCGGCGGCCGAGGACATGCTCGCCCGCTGGCCGGCCGAATCCGGGCGGCACGTGGCCCGCTGGCTGGGCGGGCGCGGGGAACTGCTCAAGGCGTAGAATTCCGCCATGAGCACGCTGGCCCCGATCAAGACCCGCCTCGACCTCTACGAGAAACTCATGAGGCTCGACAAGCCCATCGGCATCCTGCTCCTGCTGTGGCCGACGCTGTGGGCGGTGTGGATCGCCTCGGAGGGCGCGCCGCCGTGGATGATTCTCTCGATCTTCGTGTTGGGCGCCGTGCTGATGCGCTCGGCCGGCTGCGTGATCAACGATTTTGCCGACCGCGAATTCGATCCGCATGTCGAACGCACCCGGCAGCGGCCGCTCGCGGCGCGCGCGGTCTCCGTGCGCGAAGCCCTGGCGCTGTGCGCCGTCCTGGTGCTCGCCGCCTTCCTGTTGCTGATTCCCATCTTCACGCCCCTGTTGTTCGCTCTGGCCGTGGTGGCCGTGTTTCTGGCGGGAAGCTATCCCTTCACCAAGCGCTTCTTCGCCATTCCGCAGGCCTATCTGGGCATTGCCTTCGGCTTCGGCATCCTGATGGCCTTCGCCGCCATCCAGGGCGAGATTCCCCCTCTGGCCTGGGTGCTCCTAGCCGCCAACGTCTTCTGGGCGATGGCCTACGACACCGAGTATGCCCTGGTCGACATCGAGGACGACCGCAAGATCGGCATCCGCACCTCGGCGCTCACCTTCGGTCGCTGCGCGGTGGCGGCCATCATGCTCTGTTATGCCGCCGCACTCGCCTTGCTGGCCTATGTCGGATGGCAGCTGGGCTTCGGTGCGGCCTATGCCATCGGGCTGGCGACGGCGGCGGGCATCGCCGCTTACCACTACACGCTGATCCGCCGCCGCGAGCGCATGCGCTGCTTCCGGGCCTTCCTGCACAACAACTGGTTCGGCGCCGCCGTGTTCGCCGGCCTTCTGGCCGAATACGGGCTGCGCACATGAACGCCGCCGCCGACCTGCGCGAATTCATCGCGCGCCTCGAAGCGCGCGGCGAGCTGAAACGCATCGCCGTGCCGGTCGATCCGAAACTGGAAATGACCGAGATCGCCGACCGCGTCCTGCGCGCCGGCGGGCCTGCGCTGCTGTTCGAAAAGCCAAAGACCGGCGAAATGCCCGTCCTCGCCAACCTCTTCGGTACGCCGCAACGGGTCGCCCTCGGCATGGGCGCGGATGAAGACTGGAAAACCTCGCTGCGCGAGGTCGGCCGGCTGCTCGCCTATCTCAAGGAACCGGAACCGCCCAAGGGCCTCAAGGATGCCTGGGAGAAACTGCCTATCCTCAAACAGGTGTTGAACATGGCCCCGAAGGTGGTGTCGTCGGCCCCCTGCCAGGAAACCGTTTGGGAAGGGCAGGATGTGGACCTCGCCCGCCTGCCGGCGATGACCTGCTGGCCGGGGGACGCCGCGCCGCTCGTCACCTGGGGCCTGACGGTGACGCGCGGCCCGAACAAGAGCCGCCAGAACCTCGGCATCTATCGCCAGCAAGTCATCGGGCCGAACAAGCTCATCATGCGCTGGCTCGCCCACCGTGGCGGCGCGCTCGACTTCCGCGATCATGGCCTCGCGCATCCCGGCCAGCCCTTTCCGGTGGCGGTGGTGCTCGGCTGCGATCCGGCGACCATCCTCGGCGCGGTGACGCCCGTGCCGGATACGCTGTCCGAATACCAGTTCGCCGGCCTGCTGCGCGGCGGCAAGACCGAGCTGACGAAGTGCATCGGC
>CAZZFN010000136.1:0-5169 GCA_964653505.1 uncultured Methyloversatilis sp. | reverse complement strand
ATGAACTCGCCGATGGCGCTATAGACGCGCATGCCGTTGATGTCGTCCTTGCGCCGTTACGACTGCCTCATCATCGACAGCATCAGTCATCTATAGACGCGCATGCCGTTGATGTCGTCCTTGCGCCATTTCGCCCACATCTCGCGGTATTCGGGGATCTGCTTGAGACGCTCCTGCATCAGGCGCGAATCCATGTTCATGGTGTGCGACTCGGTGATCATGTCGCGCGCCAGGGTGCCGGCGTCCGTGCCGTCCAGCCGCCCGTCCCAGAGGAAGCGCCGCTGGTGTCTGGCATTGAGCACGGTCGGCGCATTGCGGAAATACTCCATCGACGGATAACCGGTCGACAGCGCCTGGCCGTCGCCCCAGCCTTTCTGGGGATCGTGGCAGCTGGCGCAGGAGACGCCCCAGTCGCCGGAAAGTCGATTGTCGAAGAAGAAATAGCGGCCCAACTCGATCATCGCGGCATTGCCCGGCTTGCTGTCCGGCATCGGCGCGAGATCCGGGCCGCTACCTTGCGCCTGGGCCCCGCCCACGACGGCGACGAGGCTCGCGGTCGCGAGCGTCTTGCAAAGTGCGTGCATGTAGTCCTCCTGGTGGCTCCGCGCGGGACGATCCCGCGCTCGGGCCCCTACACGCACAGGCCGTGCCAACCCGGAAAAGTCGGCGCTGGCGGGACGGCAGCGATCGCAAACTGACCGAAAACGCGATCCTTGACCGGTCAGCCGCTGACCGCGCTATTCGGCGTCGGCGTCGCCCGCCTCGCGCAGCTTGTTGCGGAGGGTGAGGCGGGTGATACCGAGGATGTCGGCAGCCCGCGTCTTGTTTCCCGCGCACTGGGCCATGACGCGCCGGATGTGAGCGAGCTCCACGGCGGCCAGCGAGAGCGGTGCCGCCCTGTCCCGATGCGCAAAAGTCGGCGCTGGCGGGACGGCGCCCGATATTTCCGCCGGGAGCTGGCTGGCCGACAACACGGCGTTTTCGCACAGGATCACCGCGCGCTCGACCACGTTACGCAGCTCGCGCACGTTGCCCGGCCACGCATACGCCGTCAGCAGGTGCAGGACGTCGGCAGGCAGTTCGGGGGGTGCGATGCCCATGCTGCGCGCGCTGGCGAGCACGAATTGGCGGGCCAGCGGCGGAATGTCTGCGCGCCGGGCACGCAGGGGAGGCACGTCTATCGCCCCGACGTTGAGGCGGTAATACAGATCCTCGCGGAAGCTCCCGGCCTTGACCATCTCGGGCAGATTGCGGTGTGTGGCGGCAACGAAGCGCACGTCGACCCGGATCTCCCGCCCCCCGCCGACGCGCCGGAAACTTTGGGTTTCCAGCACGCGCAGCAATTTCGGTTGCAAGGCGAGCGACAGATCGCCGATCTCGTCGAGGAACAGCGTGCCGCCGTCGGAAAGCTCCAGCAGGCCGCGCTTTTGCTGCTTCGCGTCGGTGAAGGCGCCCTTCTCGTGGCCGAAGAGTTCCGATTCCATCAAACCCTCGGGCAGGGCCGAGCAGTTGAGCGTGACCCATGGCCCGGCGGCGCGCGGCGACAGGCAGTGGATGGCGCGCGCCACGCGCTCCTTGCCCGAACCCGATTCGCCGTGGATCAGCACCGGCACGCGCGGCGCGGCCGCGATTTTCTGGGTCACGCGCATCAGTTCGCGGAAGGCCGGACTTTCGCCCGTGAGCCCGTCGAGGTGACAGGTATCCGACTGGGCGCGCCGCCAGGCGACTTCCCTTCGCAGCGAGCGCGTTTCCAGGGCGCGGCCGATCAGCTCGCGCAAGTCTTCGAGGTCGAAGGGTTTGTTGATGTAATCGTAAGCGCCGGCCTTGAGCGCGGCGACGGCGGTGCGCACTTCCGGAAACGCCGTCATCATCACCGGCAGGGCCTCGTCGTCGATCTCGCGCAACGCACCGATCAGCGCCAGCCCGTCGCCGTCGGGCAGGCGCAGGTCGAGCAGCACCAGTCCGTAGCGCTGCTGGCGCGCCAGCGCCAACGCGCCGGCAACATCCTCGGCGGCATCGACGACGAAGCCCATGCGTCCGAGAAAACCGCTCAGGGTCACGCGCAAGGTGGCATCGTCTTCTACGATCAGGATCGGCTCGTTCATGCGGTTTTCGCCATTGGCCACTTCAGCGTGAAGCAGGAACCCTGCCCGACCGTGCTATCCACCGCCAGAGTTGCCCCATGCGTCTGAGCGATCTTGCGTACGATGGCCAGACCCAGCCCGGTGCCGTCGGCGCGCGTGGTGAAGAAGGGATCGAAGATGCGCGCCCGGACTTCCGGTGTCATGCCCACGCCGGTGTCGCGTACCGCGATCGTCGCCGCATCGCCCGGCCCGCTCTTGGCATCGATCGTCAGGCGACCGCCGGCGGGCATCGCATGTACCGCATTCACCGCCAGGTTGAGCAGCACCTGCTTGATCTGGGCCAGGTCGGCCCGCACCGCCAGCGTGGGCGAAATGTCGGTGGCAATCTCGATGCCGTGGGTACGGGCCTCTTTGCGAAGCCAGAACAGGACATCGGCGACCGCTTCCGCCAGCGGCACGTCGACCGGCTGGGCCGCCTGCGGTGCCGCAAAGCCGTGGAAACTGCGAAGAAAGTCGCCCAGACGGTCGGTTTCCGCTTCGAGACGCCGGAGCGCCTCGGTCACACCCGGGGACAGGTCTTCCTCGTATTGCAGCGCCTGGGTCACGGCCTTCATGCCGGCCAGCGGATTGCCGATCTCGTGGGCAATGCCCATGGTCAGTTCGCCCAGGGTCGCAAGCTTTTCCATCTGGAACATCTGGCGGTCGAGCTCGCGGCGTTCGTCCTGCTCGCGTTCGAGCTCCGCCGTGCGCGCCCGCACCTCGTCCTCCAGGCGATCGCGGTGGGCGGCGAGCGATTCGACCAACTGGTGGATTCTTTCCGCCATCGCGTTGAACTTCTCGCCCAGGGCTGCGATCTCGTCATGCCCGCGAATCTCCACGCGATGGGAAAAATCGCCGGCCGCGATGGCCTCGGATTCCCGACTCAGAGCATCCAGCGGCCCCAGCAGATGGCGCGTGATGGCATAACCGCCCAGCGCCGTGGCGAGCAGGCAGATGGCCAGAATCGCATACAGGGCGTGCAGGTTGAACACCGACATGAACAGCTTTTCTTCGGGAACGCCGATGGCGATCACCCATTGCAGGCGTTCCTCGGCCGGATAGACCATGCCGAAACGGATCGTCGCATGGGCGAAGATCGAGTCGGCCACCGCCAGGGTGCCGTCCTTCTCCGCCAGCAGCTGATCGACCGCCCCCTCGCCCAGCTGTCTGAGCAGATTATTCACCGGCTCCATGGAAAAACCGCCCGCGTCGCCGGCGGTGCGCGTCAGATAGTGGCCGGCGCGGTCGAACAGATAGGCCGTGCCGCCGCGCATCTGGGCCATGTGGCGGATCTGGTCGAGCAGAAAGTCGGCATGGAGGTTGATGATGAGGATGCCCTGGTTGACCGCGCCCGGCCCGGCGCTGACCGGCGTGGCGACCCGGATCACCGGGCGTTCGGGCAGCTCGATGCGGCCATGCTCGACGTTCAGGTCCAGCGGCGAAACGTAGAGCTCGCCGGAGCGTCGCTCCATGGCTTCGCCGAAGTAGTAACGCTCGCGCTTGTTCTGAAGCTGGTCGCGGGGAACGATGAAGACACGCCCGTCCTTCTTGTCCACGCGCACGATTTCCTGACCGTCGGCGGCCAGGTAGCGAATCTGGTAGATATGCGGATAGGCCGCCGCCAGGGTGAGGTAGTCGCGCTCCAGCCGGGAGGTGGCGGCATCGATGGACTGGGGATCCCCCTTCTGCCGGGCCTCGCGCAATTCCTCCAGCGAGAGCGCATCGGCCAGATACAGGATCTCGGCAGCCAGCTGGTCGAAAAACCGGCCGATGCCCTGCGTGCGTACCGTGACTTCCTGCTGCAGATGGTCGAGCGTTTCGGAACGCAAGGTATCCAAAGACGCGTAGATGCCGATGACGCCCGCGATGGCCGTGGGAATCACGGCCACCAGCAGGAAGGCGAGGTAGATGCGCCGCGCCAGGCCGCGCGCGGGGGGTGTCTGGGGCATGGCGGGGATCATACCCCCGCCTGTCCGGGTCGGCGCACGGCATTCTCGCCCGGAACGAATGCGCGATCAGGCGTCCGGCAGATCCAGCGGCGTGCTGCCCGGACAAATCCTGCGGGGAGACTCGCGCGTGGTGTCGATGCAGCCGCCCTCGGCATAGACCCCTTGCGGGTCGCGCAGGCGCATCATGCGCTCGAGGATGGCGCGGGTCTTCGCCGGATCGGCCCGCGATGCACGCACACAGGCCGCCACCCGTTCCTCGTCCATCCACAAGTTGGCGCCGTTATCGCTGCATACGCCATCGCGCCAGTGAAATATCTCGAGACACTTGCCGGCGAGGCTGTAGGGGCGCTCCCGTTCCCAGAAATTCGAAAACAGACCGCCTCCCAGGTAGATGACCCAGGAGCCTTCGTAACCCAGCACGTCGGAAGAGGCCCGATCGGGATTGCGAAACCACACCCGGTCCCCCGGCACGTAAAAGCGCGGCGGCAACGGCGCCTCCATCGAACCGTATTCCTGCAGAAAAATGTCGTGGAAGCGCCCGGACTGGATCGCGCGCGTTTCCCACTGCTTTTGCAGCCGGGCCAGGAGGGCCGGATTGCACACCTGCAACTCCTCGGCCAGTCCGAGCAGGATCACGTATTCGGTCGCCCGGTAGCAGGAAAAGGCATAGGTCTGGCCGGATACGCCGGGCTGGGTCGCCTTGCGCAGGGCATCGACGAGGGAATGCCCGGGGCGCACGGTAAAACCGGTGTCGTCGTGGTAGGTCCAGCAATCGGCCGGCCGTTCGGCGGCATCGCTGGTATCGAAGGCCAGCGCGGTGACGCGGGCGGCCTTGACGATGTTGCGGCGCACCCGGATCGCGCAGGCCAGATCGTCGCAGCCGGCGAATTCCAGGGTCACCGGGCTGCGCAGCAGGGCGAGCAGGATGAGGCGTTCGAGATCTTCGTCCTTGCGCTCCGGATCGAGCCCCATGCGGGCGCACAGGTCGGTCGTGTCCGCATCGGGCGTCCAGGCGGGCGAATCGGCGTCGAGAACGATCAAGGCCCCGTCGGCGGCGATGCGGATGTCGTCGCGGCAAACCGCGTTGCCGAGGTCCA
>CAZZFN010000135.1:0-5264 GCA_964653505.1 uncultured Methyloversatilis sp. | reverse complement strand
CGACGCTGGCGGTGCACAGCACCTTGGTGTGGCCGAATTCGACCAGCACGCTGCCTTCGGCGTGGCGCGTGTAGTGGCGGGCGATGGTGAGCGGGCGCAGCGCGGCGGGCGCGCGGCCGTCGGGTCTCGTGGTCATTGCGGCTCCTGTGGGGTCGATGTGTGGGGGGCAGCCAGCAGGCGCTGCAGGGAAAAGGCGCTTTGCGGCCGGGCCAGCGGGTCGAGGCGCAGGCACTGGTCGATGGTGTCGAGCAGTTGCGGCGAATATCGCCCAGCCCAGCGCCGGCTGGCGGGCACCAGCCTGTCCTCCGCGACGCGCAGGTCGGCGGGCTGCGGCGCGGCGGCGGCAAGGCTGGCATACATGCTGGCGCCCACGGCATAGACGTCGGTCCAGGGTCCCTGGTCGCCGCCTCTGCCGTATTGCTCCGGGGCGGCGTAGCCGGGGGTATAGACGGGACGCAACCCCTGGTCGGACTGCTGCAGGGACTGCCGCGCAGCGCCGAAGTCGATCAGCACCGGGTTGCCGTCGACGCGCAACCAGATGTTCGAGGGCTTGATGTCGAGATGCAGCAGCCGGTTGACATGCACTTCGCGCAGGCCGGCAAGCAGGCGCATGAATACGCCGCGCACGAAGTTTTCCGAAAAGCCGCCCGGATGTCTGCGGATATGCTCGTGCAGGGTGCGGCCGCGCTCGTAAAGCATCACCAGATAGACCGTGTCGTGGGCGCGCAGGAAATTGATGACGCGCACGACGTTCGGATGCTTGAGGCGGGCCAGGGCGATACCCTCCTCGTAGAAGGCCATCATGCCGCTCTGGTAGGCGACGCGGTGCTCCGGCCCGACCTGGGGCACCAGGCCGACGCTGCGTCGGGCAAGCGCCTGGGGGAGGTATTCCTTGATGGCCACCGCCACGCCCTGGGGATCGCGGGCCAGATAGACGATCGAGAAGCCGCCCATCGACAGCTGGCGCTCGAAACGGTAGCCGTCGATGATGTGGCCGGCGGGCAGCGGAATGCTGGTCTGGGGCGGGGGCATCGGGGGATTGTAAAGCTGGTAAGCTCGCAGACCTGTCCCCAGGAATCACTCCCATGAGCATCTACAGCATGACCGGCTATGCCGCGCTCGACCGCGATCTCGGTCCGGTGCGGATCGCGCTCGAACTCAAGAGCGTCAACGGCCGTTTCCTCGACCTGAGTTTCCGCTGCGCCGAGGAGTTGCGCTTCCTCGAAATGCCGCTGCGCGAGAAGCTCGCGGCGGCAATCGGCCGCGGCAAGGTCGACTGCCGTCTCCATCTGCAGCCGAACGCCGGTGCGGACCTGCAACTTGCGCCCAATCTTGCCCTGGTGCGGCAACTCGCCGCGCTCGAAGGACAGGTGCGCGAAGTGCTGGGTTCCGCCGCGCCGCTCTCGGTTGCCGAAGTGCTGCGCTGGCCCGGCGTGCTGGCGAGCGACTCCCTCGGCGCGGAACGCCTGCAGGCCGAATGCCAGACGCTGCTCGATGCCGTGTTGGCCGAATTTCTCGCCAGCCGCGCGCGCGAAGGCGCGCGGCTGGCCGAGGTGTTGCGCGAACGGGCCGCGCGCATGCGCGCGGCGGTGGCGCAGGTCGAGCCGCTGGTGCCGGTCGCCATCGCCGACTACACCGAGCGTCTCGCGACCAAGCTGCGCGAAGCGGTCGCCGCGCTCGACGAGGAGCGCATCCGCCAGGAAATCGGCGTGTTCGCCGCCAAGATCGACGTCGCCGAGGAACTCGCGCGCCTCGTCGCCCACCTCAACGAGGCGGAGCGGGTGCTCGCCAAGGGCGGCGCGGTCGGCAAGCGCCTCGACTTCCTCATGCAGGAACTCAACCGCGAGGCCAACACGCTCGCCTCGAAGTCCGTCTCCGCCGCCGTTACCGTGATCGCGCTCGAACTCAAGCTGCTCATCGAACAGATGCGCGAGCAGGTGCAGAATTTAGAATGACCTCTCACGCCGTCGCAAGCCGACGCGCAAAACCCACGAAAAGCCGCTTCCCATGCGGCTTTTTTCATTTCATGCCCTTGCACGTCATATCAGACAAGCGCATAATTTGTTTGCCCTCAAGTGTGCCACCTGAGGGCAAAAACCGGGAAAGTTTGAGGGCACGCACCAATGCGAGAACACGGAGGACGACATGGGCAAGCTGACCGACCTACAGATACGCGACTGGATCAGGCGCGGCGAGCATTTCGACACGCGCGGCGACGGCGAGGGGCTATACCTGCGCTATCGGGAAGTCGATGCCGTTCCAAGCTGGCTGTTCCGCTACCGTTTCGACGGCGCTGCGCGGAAAATGAATCTGGGCAGCTACAAGGCTTTGAGCCTCGCCGACGCGCGGCGCACGGCGAAGGAACTGCGGGCGCGCGTGGCCCTGGGCTTCGACCCTGCCGGCGAGAAGCAGGAGCGCAAGCGCGAGGCCGTGCGCAAGATCGAGGAGAAGAAGCTGCGCCTGACGATGGGCGAGTTGGCCGACGAGTATTTCGCGGCGATGATCGCCGGGCGCTGGAAGCATCCGAACATCGTCCGGGCGCGGATCGAGAAGGACATCAAGCCGAATATCGGCCACCTCGCCATCGGCGACGTGAAGCCGCAGCACATTGACGCGATGTTGAAGGAGATCGTCAAGCGCGGCGCGCCGACGATGGCGAACGACGTGCTCCGCTGGGTGAAGCGCATGTTCGACTACGCCGTCAAGCGGCAAATGTGCCAGTTCAACCCGGCGCAGCCGTTCGACCTGTCCGACGCCGGCGGCAAGGAGGAAAGCCGCGACCGCTGGCTGACCCGTCAGGAACTGGCCGCGCTGTTCGCGGCGATGCGCGACGCGCGGGGCTGGAACATGCTCAACACCTGGGCCGTGCAACTGCTCCTGATGCTGGCCTGCCGGCGGGAGGAATTGATCGCCGCGCCCGTGGCGGAATTCGACCTGAACGCTGCCGTCTGGCGCCTGCCGGCGGAGCGCACGAAGACCGGCAAGGCCATCGACATTCCCCTGCCGCGTCAGGCCGTGGCGATCCTGCGCGACCTGCTGGCTGCCGGCGGCGGTTCCGCCTGGCTGTTCCCGGCGCGGAAGATGCAGGGGCGCATGGTTCCCCATATCGACCTGAACACGGTGGGCGCGGCGCTGGCGAAGAACATCCGCCCCGTGCTGAAAAAGCAGGGCGTCAAGGAATTCGCCGTGCATGACTTCCGCCGCACGGCGCGCACCCACCTGTCGGCGCTGGGCGTGACCCCCTACGTGGCGGAGCGCTGCCTGAATCACGCCGTCAAGGGCGTGGAGGGCATCTACAACCGGCATGACTTTTTCGCCGAGCGAAAAGCCGCCTTGCAGCAATGGGCGGACTTGCTGGAACTGTGCGAGCGCGGCGGCGCGGACGTGATCGAGTTGAAGCCGGCGAGGAGGGCCCGGCGTTGAGGTTTTTGCCGCGTCTAGTCCGACGGGACGAAAAAGCCGGATGCCCTTGCCGGCCCGACGCGGCACCCAGATCAAGGGCCTTGCGTGAAAGGGCGCACGATGGAACTGGACGACAAAGCACTGCGGTATTGGGCACGGGCGCATGCGTGGCACATTGTCGAGGCATGGACGCTGATCGAATGCGGCTTTGACCCCAGAGACTACGACAGAGGAAGGCCGTTTGAACCTGAAGAAGATAGGGATTGTTTCGTAGACCGTCTCATTCACTTCAACGGGCGGGCTACCGTAGACCTTGTCAAAGCGCGCATGGCCTCCCCGTCTGACTGGATCGAACTTTGCGACAAGGCGGAAATTCCGATCCCCCCCAAGCTGCGGGCGGCTGTCGAAGATGCACGGCGGGAAGCGAAGGGAAAGCCGAAGCCGGTTCCGACCGACAACAAGCTATTGGGCACCCTTGCCGCGCTGATGGCCGCATGGCCGGGCGGCAAACTCCCCAGCGGGAAAGAGTTGGAAAAAGCGGCGGCATCCGTGGGCGTAGCTATCGCGGATGACACAATCCGGGCCGCACTGAAAGCGGCGCGGGAAACGGCAACCGGCCTGCCTCCTGCCTAATAGTCAGAACCGCTTGCCTATTCTGCAAAATCCCATGCGCTGACCTATACCTTTCATAGCCGTGCAAGCCGCTACACCCCGTGGCGGATGCCTCTCAAACAGGAGCACGGTTATGATGAACGAATCAACGAAGTCCTTCGACGCGCTGCCCGACGCGGCGCACGTCCCCGCGAAAACGGCGGCGGCGATCATCGGCATGTCCGAGGCGACCATCTGGCGCATGGCGAAGGCCGGCAAGCTGCGCCCGAAGAAGGTCGGCGCGCGGGCGACGCGGTTCAACGTCGGCGAGATTCGCAAGCATCTGGCGGCGGCATGAGGAGCGCATCATGCCCATGAAAACGAAAGGGCGCGCCCCCGATCAGGACGCGCCCCAAAACACACACTTCGACGGCGCAGATTCTACAGCACCTGCACGCAAGGCGAAAATCCCCGAGCACATTCTGGATGCCGTTCGCATCGTTGCCGGCTGGAAGGGGATGCGCGATTTCACGGCGAGAGGCGGCGGCGGGAGCAGGTCAACGCGGGCCTTGCGGCGCGCGATGGCGAAGGCCCATAAGCATAAACTTCCACGTGAGGCGAGGCGGAAATGATGACCGACATCGAGCGCATCCGCGCAGCCCTGCAATTCGTCCCTGTCGGCGGACACGATGAGCGCGTGCGCGTGGCCTTCATGCTCAAGTCGGAATTGGGCGAGGCGGGCCGCGACCTGTGGCACGAATGGCGCGGCGAGCGCGGCGACGATGAGGCTGCATCCGTCTGGAAAAGCGCCAGCGAAACCGGGCCGCTGAAAATCGGCACCCTGTTCCATGAGGCGAAGGCGAACGGCTGGCGCGACGATGGCCGCTACCAGAAACCGACCCCCGAAGAGCTTGCCGAGCGGCGGCGCATCGCAGCGGAACGGGCCGCGCAAGAGGAAGCCGCGATCGCCCGCGAACGTGCAGGCACGGCGCAGAAAGCGGCGGCGATCCTGAAGGCGGCGACCGAAGCGAAGGCCGATCATCCCTACCTTTCGCGCAAGCGGGTTTCCCCTGTGGCAACCCTGCGGGAGATTGACGCGGGCAAGGCGGCGGCGATCTTGGGCTATCCCCCGAAGTCGGGCGGCGATCAACTGGCCGGGCGCTTGCTGGTGGTTCCAGTCAAGCAAGGCGGCAAGCTGGCGACCGTGGAACTGATCGACGGCGACAAGCGCAAGGCGGCGTTGGCCGGGCGCGGGAGCAAGGCGGGCGGGT
>CAZZFN010000134.1:0-5286 GCA_964653505.1 uncultured Methyloversatilis sp. | reverse complement strand
CATCGGCCGCGAGGGCTCGAAGTACGGCATCGAGGAATACCTCGAAACCAAGTACCTCTGCCTAGGACTCTGAGCGCTCGGCGACCGGCAGGATCCGGAAAAGTCGGCGCTGGCGGGACGGCGCCGCCGGCCCGCCGCCATCCGGGGACGGCAGCGCACCCGCCGGCAGTTCGCGTTCGAGGATCTCCATGGTCGCGCGGCCGACGTATTCGCCGGTCGTGTCGTCCATCTTGCTCGAATATTCGAGCGCGCGCAGGTAGGCGCGGCCGATCAGGCGACCGAGCGGTTTCGGGTTGTAGAGCAGCTTCTTGATGATGAAGGGATTGAGGGTGAGCGGATCGTATTTCGCCGGCAGGTAGCCGTCGGCGATCAGCCGCTTCTCGACCGGCGTGTTGGGCTGCACGCCGACGAAGAAGATGAAGGGGAGCACCTTGTCGCGGCCGAACATGGCGTAGAGCTCCTCGATGCGCGCCATCGAGGCGCGCAGGGTCGCGGGCGTCTCGCCCGGCGCGTTGAGCGGCAGGTAGAGCTTGACCATCAGGTCGGCGTGCGCGCCGGTCATCGCTTCCTTGAAGTAGCGGAAGGCGCCCATCTGCTGCTCGAGTTCGTAGCCGAGCGTCAGGCTCTCGATCATGTCCTGCGAGCCGGTGAAGGAGAGGTCGAGGCTTTCGAGGCCGCTGTCCAGCATCTTGCGTGCGATCGCCGGCGTCAGATGGTTGAGGCGCAGGTAGCCGGTCCAGCGCACCTTGACCTGGCGCGCCAGCATCTCGTCGAGGATCGCCTCGGCGTGCGCCATGCTGCGGCGGGTCGAGCAGAACTGTGCGTCGGTGAACCAGATGTGCCTGACGCCGTACTGCTTGTTGAGGACTTCGACCTCCTTGGCGACTTCGGCCGGATCGCGGTAGCGCTGCTGCGCGCCCTCGATCTTGTTGTAGAGGCAGAAGTGGCACTGGAAGGGGCAGCCGCGCTTGGTATGCACGCCGATGGAGGCATCCGCTCCCATGTATTGCCGGAAGGCGGGGAAGATGGATTCGATGTAGGGAAAGTCGACGGCGGTGAGCTGGCCGAGGTCGAAGTTTTCTTCGGCCGGGCGGTGGTGCACCTGCCCGTCGGCATCCTTGTAGAAGTGGTGCCCGGCCGGAACCTCGCTGCCATCGACGATCGACAGCATGGCATCCTCGCCTTCGCCGACGACGACGACCGTGTCGGTCGGGCAGCGCTCGGCGACGTAGCGGCCGAAGATCGAGACCGCCGTGCCGCCGACGACGAGCCGGGTTCCGGGCGACAGGCGGCGCACCAGCTTGAGGTAGCCCAAGTTGCGCAGCCGCTGGCCGGCATAGTCGGCGATGATGCCGACCGCCTGCCAGGCCGCCTTGAGGCGCTTCCAGGGGTTGGGCGAGTGGTCGAAGTTCATGACCACGTCGAGCGCGTCGTTTTCCGGGTGCGGCCCGAAGGTCTGCATGTTGCGCCAGGAGAAGGCCACGACGTCGGGCTGCAACGCGCGGATGCGGGCGACCAGCGCGGCCTTGCGCTCCCTGGGCGGAATCACGGCGAGATCGAGGATTTCCTGGCGGATGCCCGGCCGCTGCTTGTGGATGAAGTCGGCCAGATACGCCACCCCGCCCGGCCAGATTTTCCAGACCGGCATGCGCACGTAGAGTACCGAGCGGACCTGCTGCGACATGGCGCGAGACTTCCCCGTTATTCTTCTAGAGCACGGGAGGATATACCCAATCGCTGCGGGCGCACATGCCCCTTTTTGATTACCGATTCAGGGAGGTTGATGGCCCGGCGGCCTGGCCAGCCGGAAGACACCCCTGCGCCAGACCTGCCAGGCCACGAAGGCGGCGCGCTTGCCCCAGCGCCAGAGGAAGCGCCGCACGCCGGGACGAACCGCCGCCACGAAAGCGATTCCGCCCGCAGCGACCTCCGGGCGCCGCGCCACCCAGCGCAGGCCGGCGCGAACCTGGTCGGCGGCATCGAAAAGCGGCGCCAGTCCCTCGGCGTGGCGGGACAGCTCGACGCGCTGACGGGCGATTTCCAGCAGCAGACGCTGCTTTTCCAGCGCAAGTTCGGTGGCGTTCAAGTCGGCTCGTCCTTGCGCCCCAGGGCGGCTTCGTCGCGACGCAGTTCCGCCAGACTGGCGACGAAGAGCCGCGAACCCAGCCGCGTCAGCCGCCGGGCGAACAGTGCCGCACCCGCGGCCGCCGCGATGAACAGCGCGGCGAAGACCCCCAGCGCCAGCAGGCGATGGCTGTCCCAGAGCAGGACGGTCAGGAAGACCGCGAGAAAAACCAGCCCGGACACCCCCAGCAGCACGGCCGCCACGCCCCAGAGAACCAACCCGGCGACGCGCCCGGCCTCTTCGCGCGCCTCGACCCTGAAGAGTTCGAGGCGCGTGCGGACGAGCGCGACCGATGTCGCGGCAAACCCGCGCAGCGAAGCGAACAGGCCGGGAAGCGCGTCGGACACGTCGTGCCGCGACGGGGTCAGCGCCGGCCGATCAACAGGCCGGCGATGAAGCCGATCCCGGCCGCGATGCCGACCGAACGCCACGGGTTGTCATGCACGTAATTGTCGGCGGCGCGCCCGACCTGCTTGGCCTTGTCGACCACGGCAGCCTCGGCGTCGGCGATGCGCAGCTTGGCATCGGCGAGACGGTTCTGCACCTTCGCGCGCAGATCGGCGGCCTTGTCGCCGGCCTGGCTGGCGGTCGCCCGCAGCAATTCCTCCGCGTCCGCCACCACCACCTTGAAATCGGCAATCAGCTTGTCTTTGCTGACATCGGTCATTTCGCTCATCTTTCCTCTCCTTGCGCGTGATGGAAACTGCTTGACGGCCCATTGTCGCATGCCCGCCGTGCGCAGGCTACCCACAATCTCACTATGGCCATGCATATTGTATTGTCAAGGGAGCGTGATCGGAAAAGCGCGCCGCCTTGAAAATATGGGCTGCCTGGGCGCGGGCGGCGATTCCCGGCGTGGCCAGCTGGTAGTCGATGCGCCAGCCGACGTTGTTCGCCCAAGCCTGGCCGCGGTTCGACCACCAGGTGTAGCCCTCGTCCCCGGCCTCGGGATGCAGCCTGCGATAGACATCGAGCCAGCCGAGCTCTCCGGTGACGCGGGCGATCCATTCCCTCTCCTCGGGCAGGAAACCCGAATTCTTCTGGTTCGATTTCCAGTTCTTCAGATCCTGCGCGGTCGGCGCGATGTTCCAGTCGGCGCAGATGACCATCTCGCGCCCGTTCGCTGCCGCCTCGGCGCGCAATGCCCGCAGGTGCGGAAAGAAAACCTCCATGAAGCGGAACTTGGCGGCCTGCCGCTCGGGGGATGACGATCCGGAGGGAACGTAGAGCGAGATGACGGAAAGCCCCGGCCAGTCGCAGCGCAGATAGCGGCCCTCGGCATCGAATTCCGCCACGCCGATGCCTTCGCTGATGCGCTCGGGCGTTCGTTTCGTATAGAGGCCGACGCCGCTGTAGCCTTTCTTTTCGGCGTAGTGGAAGAAGCCCGACATGCCGGTCGGGCTGCGCATTTCGGCTGACAGGTCGGCAGCCTGGGCCTTGATCTCTTGGACGCAGACGATGTCGGCATCCTGGGCGACGAGCCAGTCCAGCCAGCCTTTTTTCGCCGCAGCGCGGATGCCATTGAGATTCAGGGTGACGATGTTCAGCATGTAGAATGACCCGCCATGAACGCCACCGATTTTAGCCGCGACTTCGTCGCCTTCGCCTGCGAGAAGGGCGCCCTGCGTTTCGGCGAGTTCAGGACCAAGGCGGGGCGCCTGTCGCCCTACTTCTTCAATGCCGGCCTGTTCAACGACGGCGCCGCGCTGGCCCGGCTGGCCGATTACTACGCCCGCGCCATCCTGGCCTCGAACCTCGCCTTCGACATGCTGTTCGGCCCGGCCTACAAGGGCATTCCGCTGGTCGCGGCGGTCGCCATCAAGCTCGCCGAACGCGGCCGGAACCTGCCGTTCGCCTTCAACCGCAAGGAGACCAAGGATCACGGCGAGGGCGGCATGCTGATCGGCGCGCCCCTGACGACCGCGGCCGGCCGCGTGCTGATCGTCGATGACGTGATCTCCGCCGGCACCTCGGTGCGCGAGTCGGTCGACCTCATCCGGCAAGGCGGTGCGACGCCGGCGGGCGTGGCGATCGCCATCGACCGCCAGGAACGCGGTACCGGCGCGCTGTCGGCCGTGCAGGAGGTCGAGCAATCGCTCGGTCTGCCGGTGGTGGCCGTCGCCCGCCTCTCCGACATGATCGACTACCTCGCCGGTCAGCCCGCGCTCGAGCGGAATCTCGCCGCCGTGCGGCGTTACCGGGAGGCCTATGGCGTCGCGTAACGCAGCCGTGCTGATCCTTGGCCTGGGCCTGTCCTTGCCGGCCGTGGCAGGCATCGTCTGCTGCGACGTGAATGGCCAGCGCGTCTGCGGCGATCCGCCGCCGCCCCAGTGCGATGCCCGACCCAAGATCGTCTACGGCAAGGGCGGCGTGGCCAGACCCGTCGAGGCGCCGCCGACCGCCGAGCAACGTGCGGCGCGCGAGGCCGAGGCGGCGCGCAAGAAGGCGGAGGAGCGCAGGGCCGTCGAACAGGCGCGCAGGGACCGGGCGCTGCTCGACAGCTATGCGAGCGAGCGGGAAATCGACGCGGCGCGCGACCGCGCGATCGCCGACATCGAAAGGAATGCCGAGCAGGCGAGGAACCGCCTGGAAAGCGCGCTGGCGAGGAAGAAAAAACTCGACCAGGAGAGGGAATTCTTCCAGAAGAAACCGCTCCCGGCCCATCTCGGGAAACAGATCGAGGACAACGAGGCCGAGATTGCCACGCAGCAGAAGGCGCTGGCGCAGAAGGAGATCGACATCGCCGCCGCGCGCGAACGCTTCGCGGCCGACAAGGCGCGCTATCTCCGGCTCAAGGGCGCCCCAAAGTAGCTTCGGGCGTAGCTTCCGGCGCCGTGTCGCCGCGACCGATTTTCACCCCGCGAGTTTTTTCCTGAGCAGATCGTTCACCTGCTGCGGGTTGGCCTTGCCCCGGGTGGCCTTCATGATCTGGCCGACCAGCGCGTTGAAGGCCTTGTCCTTGCCGGCGCGGAACTCCTCGACGGATTTCGGGTTGGCGGCGAGCACCGTATCGACGATCGGCTCGATGGCGGAGGCGTCCGACACCTGCCTGAGACCGCGCGCTTCGATGACCGCATCCGCGTCCGGGCCCTCGCCGTTCCACAAGGCCTCGAAGACTTCCTTGGCGAGCTTGGACGACAGCGTGCCGTCGGCGATGCGCC
>CAZZFN010000133.1:0-5316 GCA_964653505.1 uncultured Methyloversatilis sp. | reverse complement strand
AGCACGCTCGGATGCCTGTCCTGGACGATCGTGCCTTTGGCGCCGAGGCAGCCGGTGACGATGACCTTGCCGTTCTCGGCGAGCGCTTCGCCGATGGCGTCGAGCGATTCCTCGACGGCGGCATCGATGAAGCCGCAGGTATTGACGACCACCAGATCCGCGCCGTCATAGCTGGCGGAGATCTCGTAGCCTTCGGCGCGCAGGCGGGTGAGGATCTGCTCGGCATCGCTGGCGGCCTTCGGGCAGCCGAGCGAGACGAAGCCGACGCGGGGGATGCGCGCCCTCTTTCTCGCTGCCACTACTTTTTCTTCTCGGTCCTGTCGGCGGCCGGCTGGCCGGGAAACTGGAAACCGGCGAACATCTTCTTGGTCTGCGCCTGGATGTTTTCCTGCATCTGCTGAAACATCTTCTGGCTCTGCTCGACGTAGGTGCCCATCATGCTCTGCATCGCCGGGCCCTGGAAGTTGAGGAACTGGGTCCACATATCCTTGCTCATCGCGGCGTTGTCGCCGTAGAGGGTCTTGGCCTGCTCCTGCAGCTTTTGCTGCATGTCCGCGAAGGCCTTGATGTTGTTTTCCAGATATTGGCCCATCATGCCCTGCATGGCGTTGCCGTAGAAGCGGATCATCTGCGCCAGCAGGTCGGAAGTGAACATCGGCGCGCCGCCGGCCTCTTCCTCGAGGATGATCTGCAGCAGGATGCTGCGCGTCAGGTCGTCGCCCGTCTTGGCGTCCACGACCCGGAATTCCTCGTGCTTGAGGACCAGCGCCTTCACGTCCGCCAGCGTGATGTAGGTGCTGGTGCGCGTGTCGTAGAGACGGCGGTTCGGATACTTCTTGATCAGACGTGTCTGCTCGACCATGAGACCGGGTTCCTCCTCGGGCTTGCCGGCGCCTGGGGAGCGGCGCCGGCTTGTGATGTGACCCAATTATTACTGGAAATGCAGGCCGCCGTTGATGTTGAGCGTCGCCCCGGTCATGTAGCCGGCCAGATCGGAGGCCAGATACGAGCAGGCGGCGCCCATTTCCTCGGGCTTGGCCAGACGCTTCATCGGGATGCCGTCGACGATGGTCTTGAGGATGTCCGCGCGGATCGCCATCACCATCTTGGTGGCGACATAGCCCGGCGCGATGGCATTCACGGTGACGCCCTTGGTGGCCAGTTCCTGCGCCAGCGCCTTGGTGAAGCCGATCACGCCGGCCTTGGCGGCCGAGTAGTTGGTCTGGCCGGCCTGGCCCTTGACGCCGTTGACCGAGGAGATGTTGATGATGCGGCCCCAGCCGCGCTCGGCCATCTTGGCGGAGCACTGCTTGGTGAGGTTGAACAGCGAGGTCAGGTTGGTGGCGATGACGGCATCCCACTGATCCTTGTCCATCTTGGCGAACATGCGGTCGCGCGTGATGCCGGCGTTATTGACCAGGATGTCGACCGGGCCGGCCTGGGCTTCGGCTTCCTGCACCATGCGCACGCAGTCGTCCCAGTTCGAGACGTCGCCGGCGACGCAGACCCAATCCTCGAACCCGGCAGCGGCCATTTCCTTCAGCCATTCGTCCTTGTTGTCGAACTGGGGATGATAGGCGGCGACGACCTTGTGGCCGTCCCTGGCGAAGGCCTGGCAGATGGCGGTGCCGAGGCCGCCCATGGCGCCGGTGACGAATGCTACGCGTTGAGTCATGACGAGCTTCCTTTCCGTGGTTGAGGTTCTTGAGCCTTTTCCTTGACGTAGCGACCGGGCGCGGGTTCGCCCGGCGGATACCGGGTGTTGCCCAGGCGGCCGCGCGCCGGGATTTTCCCGGCGCCGAAGCCCTTGAGCCAGTCGATCCAGCGCGGCCACCAACTGCCCGGCACCTCGGTGGCGCCGGCCAGCCATTGTTCGGGTTTCGCCGTGTCGCTGTCATTGATCCAGTGGCTGCGCCTGTTCTTGGCGGCGGGATTGACGACGCCGGCGATGTGGCCGGAGGCGCCGAGCACGAAGGTCGACGCGCCGCCCAGATGGCGCCGGCCGAGATAGGACGACTCCCACGGCACGATATGATCCTCGCGCGTGGCGAGGATGAAATGCGGCATGTCCACCTTGCCCAGGTCGGCGCGGACGCCGCACATCGACAACTTGCCCGGCACGCGCAGGCTGTTTTCGAGATAGAGATGGCGCAGGTACCAGGCGGCGAAGGGGCCGGGCAGGTTGGTCGAGTCGGCATTCCAGTAAAGCAGGTCGAAGGGTGCGGGCTTGTCGCCCTTGAGATAGTTGCCGACCACATACTGCCAGATCAGGTCGTTGGCGCGCAGAGCAGAGAAGGTCGCCGACAGTTCGCGCGCGGTGAGCAGGCCGCCCTTGCCGATGGTGGCTTCGCGCTGAGCGACCGATGCCTCATCGACAAAGCAGCCGATCTCGCCGGTGTCGGTGAAATCGAGCAGGGTGGCGAGCAGCGTCAATGAAGCGACGGGATGCGCGCCGCGCGCCTGCGCCACGGCCAGTGCGGCAGACAGGATCGTGCCGCCGACGCAGAAGCCCAGCGCGTTGATCCGGTCGATGCCGCAGATTTCCTGCACGACCCGGATGGCGGCGAGCGGGCCCTTTTCCAGGTAGTCGTCCCAGGTCAGATGGCCGAGTTCGGCCTGCGGGTTGCGCCACGAAACGAGGAAGACCGTCTGGCCCTGCGCCACGGCGTAGCGGACGAAGGAATTCTCCGGCTGCAAGTCGAGGATGTAGAACTTGTTGATGCACGGCGGTACGATCAGCAGCGGGCGCCTGGCAACGGTGTCGGTCAGGGGCGCATACTGCAGCAGCTGGATCAGTTCGTTCTCGAAGACGACGGCTCCCGGCGTGATGCCGAGATTGCGGCCAACCTCGAACGCCGATTCGTCCGTCATCGAGATGCGCCCCTTCCCCAGGTCGGCGATCAGGTTCTGCACCCCCTGGCGGATGCTCTCGCCCCCGGTTTCGAGCGCCTTGCCGATGAACTCGGGGTTGGTCGCGGCGAAGTTCGACGGCGCCAGCGCATCGACGAACTGGCGCATGGCGAATTGCACGCGCTTGCGTGGCAATTGCTGCGGAATCGGCATCGTGTCGGCGATGCGCTTCAGGTAGTGCGCATTCAGCAGGTAGGCCTGGCGCAGCCAGTCGTAGACCGGGCTCTCCGCCCAGGCCGGATGGTTGAAGCGCCGGTCGCCGGGCTCCGGCGCGACCAGCGGGGCGGGGGGCGGCGCATCCTTCTGGCGCCGGAGCATGGCCTGCCAGAGCGCGGCGTGACGCTGCTGCCATTCCTGTTGCAGGGCGAGCAGGGCGGGGCCGGGATCCTGGGGCGTCGTCATGGCAGGATTTTGCATTGCACCATAGAGGCTGTCAATCAAGCCAGATCAGGCTGGCCATGCGGCCGGTCGCACCATCGCGGCGATAGGAAAAGAATTGCTGCGCATCGCGCACCGTGCAAAAGTCGGCGCTGGCGATACGGCATACCCCCAGATCCGCCAGCCGTTGGCGAGCCAACAGATGGATGTCGCACAGCCACTTGCCATCGGGTCGGGCGACGAAGGCCCGCGCTGCCTGCGGATCGTGCGCGAGAAAGGCCTCGCGCACCTCGGCGCCGACCTCGAAGCGGTCCGCGCCGATGGCCGGGCCGAGCCAGGCGACAAGCCGTTCGCCCGGCAGGTGCAGCGCGGCGACGGTGGATTCGATGACACCGGCGGCCAGGCCGCGCCAGCCGGCGTGCGCCGCGGCGACCGTCGTGCCCGCCGTGTCGCACAGCAGCAGCGGCAGGCAGTCGGCGGCGAGCACCGCGCAGACCACGCCGGGGCTGCGCGCGAAGGCGGCATCCGCCGCAGTCCCCGGGGCGGCGGTGGCCGCGTCGACGCAGCGGGCGCCATGAACCTGGGTCAGCCAGACCGGCTCGGCGGGCAGGTGGCGGCGCAGGCGCCGGCGGTTTTCCGCGACCGCGGCCGGATCGTCGCCGACATGGTCGGCAAGGTTGAGGCTCGCATATGGGCCGGCGCCGACGCCGCCTTGGCGGGTTGTCGCCAGCGCGCGGACATTGGCCGGCGCCGGCCAGTCCGGCACGATGAACTCAGCGGGCACGCAGCTGCTCCAGCAGCGCCGCGAAGTCCGCCGGCAGCGGCGCCTCCCAGGACATCTCGCGATGCGTTTCAGGATGGATCAGCGCGAGGCGGCAGGCATGCAGGGCCTGGCGCGCAAAGGCGTCGAGCCGGACATCGCCGCATCTGGAGCGGCCATAGACCGGATCGCCGACCAGCGGATGCCCGATGCTTGCCAGATGCACGCGGATCTGGTGGGTGCGGCCGGTTTCGAGCCGGCACGCGACGAGCGTGCATCCCGCGAAGGGCTCGACGGGCAGGTAATGCGTGCGCGCCGGCTTGCCGCCCTGCCTGACGACCGCCATCTTGGTGCGCTGCACGGGGTGGCGGCCGAGCGGGGCATCCACCGTGCCGCCGGCCGCCACCCGGCCGTGCGCCAGCGCCAGGTAGTGGCGCTTCACCGTGCGCGCCTGCAGCTGACGCACCAGGTCGGTCTGTGCGGCGAGCGTCTTCGCCACGACCATCAGGCCGGAGGTTTCCTTGTCGAGCCGATGGACGATGCCGGCGCGCGGCAGCTGGGCCAATTCCGGGGCATGGTGCAGCAGCGCGTTCATCAGCGTGCCGGCGGCATTGCCGTTGCCGGGATGCACCACCAGACCTGCCGGCTTGTCGATGACGAGGATCGCCTCATCCTCGTATGCGATGGGAAACGCGATGTCCTCGGGAGCGTTTTCAAGACTCGGCGCTGGCGCGACGGCAAAGACGACGCTTTCGCCGCCATGCAGCTTGCGCTTGGGATCGGCCGTGGCGCCGTCGAGCCGGATCAGTCCCTGCTTGAGCCAGCCTTGCAGGCGGCTGCGCGAATGTTCGGGAAACAGGCGCGCGAGCGCCGCGTCGAGTCGCAGCCCGGCGCAGTCGGCCGGGATCGCGACTTCGTTATAATCGGGCGACCCAATTTCCGCTCCACTCATCATGCGTAGTTTAGTCGCCTTGCTCGCCGTCCTGGTCTTCGCCTCCGGTTGCGGCCTGCTGCCGAAGGAAACCGACGAGACGGCCGGCTGGTCGGCCAATAAGCTCTACGCCGAGGCCAAGGATGCGATGGGCGAAGGCGCCTACGACAGGGCGATCAAGCTGTTCGAGAAGCTCGAAGCGCGCTATCCCTACGGCCGCTTCGCCCAGCAGGCCCAGATCGAGACCGCCTACGCCTACTACAAGCTGGGCGAGGAGGCGCTCGCCATCGCCGCCTGCGACCGCTTCATCCGTCTCCACCCGAACCACCCCCACGTC
>CAZZFN010000132.1:0-5360 GCA_964653505.1 uncultured Methyloversatilis sp. | reverse complement strand
GCGCCATGGTCTGGGCGTTCTCGATGACCTGCTGCTGGTAGGCCTTGAATTCGGGGCCCATCGCTTCCTTGAAGGCGACCGCCTTGGCAGCGATGACGTGCTCGAGCGGGCCGCCCTGCAGGCCGGGGAAGATCGCCGAGTTGATCGCCTTCTCGTGCTCCGCCTTCATCAGGATCAGGCCGCCGCGCGGGCCGCGCAGGGTCTTGTGCGTGGTCGAGGTGACGACGTCGGCGTGCGGCACCGGGTTCGGGTAGAGGCCGGCGGCAACGAGGCCGGCGTAGTGCGCCATGTCGACCATGAAGATCGCGCCGACCGCCTTGGCGATCGCGGCGAAGCGCTCGAAGTCGATGCGCAGCGCGAAGGCCGAGGCGCCGGCGATGATCAGCCTGGGCCTGTGTTCCTGGGCGAGTTTCTCCAGCGCGACGTAGTCGATGTCCTCGTCGGCGTTGAGGCCGTAGGGCACGGCATTGAACCATTTGCCGGACATGTTGAGCGCCATGCCGTGCGTCAGGTGGCCGCCGGCGGCGAGGTTCATGCCGAGAATGGTGTCGCCGGGCTTGAGGAAAGCCATCAGCACGGCCTGGTTGGCCTGCGAGCCGGAGTTCGGCTGCACGTTCGCGCAGTCGGCGCCGAACAGCGCCCTGGCGCGGTCGATGGCGAGCTGCTCGACGACGTCGACATGCTCGCAGCCGCCGTAGTAGCGCTTGCCGGGATAGCCTTCCGCATACTTGTTGGTGAGCTGCGAGCCCTGCGCTTCCATGACCGCCCAGGACACGTAGTTTTCCGAGGCGATCAGCTCGATGTGGTCTTCCTGGCGCCGGTTTTCCTTCTGGATGGCGGCGAACAGCTCGGGATCGGTCGCGGCGAGGGTATTGTGCTTGCTGAACATGGGGGCATCCCGTCGAGGTGTGCGAAAGGCGCATTTTAGTGCGAAACGCCTGACGTGCCGACCGCAGCCGCCGGCGTTTCGTCCCCCGGCGCATCGGCGGCCGGGCCCTGCGGTTTTCCACAGTGACCCGGTCAAATCCGGGCCGGTCCATATAACATCGCGCATTGTCGCGCGCTGGCCGCGGCTTGCGAAGAGCCGGTCGAAGGCCTTGGCGTTTTCCTCCCCAGGAGAGAGTCCGATGAACTACCTGTTGCGATTTGCGCGGCTGGTCGATGGCGTGAACACGCGCATCGACTCGGTGCTGATCTGGCTGATCCTCGCCGCGGTGGCGATTTCCGCGGGCAACGCGATCGTCCGCAAGGGATTCGGCATCAGTTCCAACGCCCTGCTCGAGGTGCAGTGGTACCTGTTCGCCGCCGTGTTCATGCTGGGCGCCGGCTACGCCTTCCTCCGCAATGCGCACGTGCGCATCGACTTCGTTTCCAACCGCATGTCGGCGCGCACGCGCAACATCGTCGATAGCGTCGGCATCGTCGTTTTCCTGCTGCCGCTGTGCTACCTGATGGTCACCCTGTCCTGGCCGTTGTTCGTCGGCGCCTGGGAGAGCGGCGAAATGTCCGCCAACGCCGGCGGCCTGATCCGCTGGCCGCTCTACCTGCTGGTCCCGCTCGGCTTCGCCCTGCTGGCCCTGCAGGGCGTCTCCGAGCTGATCAAGCGCATCGCCTTTCTTGTCGGGGCGGGCCCCGACCTGCTCGGTCACCACGATGCGGCGGCGCGCAAAGTCGCCGAGCAGGAAATCGAAGAGCATGCCGAGCACGCCAAAGAGGAAGTCCGCTGATGGAATTCATTGCCCAGAATTTTGTGCCGCTGATGTTCGCCGGCCTGCTGCTGTTCCTGCTGACCGGCTTCCCGGTGGCGTTCTCGCTTGCCGCGACCGGGCTGTTTTTCGGCTTTCTCGGCATGGAGGCGGGCTTGTTTCCCCCCGTGCTGTTCCAGGCGCTGCCGCTGCGCATCTTCGGCATCATGCAGAACGACACCCTGCTGGCGATCCCCTTCTTCACCCTGATGGGGATCATTCTCGAACGCAGCGGCATGGCGGAGGACCTGCTCGAATCGATCGGCCAGGTGTTCGGCCCGCTGCGCGGCGGGCTGGCCCTGGCGGTGATCTTCGTCGGCGCCTTGCTGGCGGCCACCACCGGCGTGGTCGCCGCGGCGGTGATTTCGATGGGCCTGATCTCCCTGCCCATCATGCTGCGCTACGGCTACAACCGCAGCATCGCCACCGGCGTGATCACCGCCTCGGGCACGCTGGCGCAGGCCATTCCGCCTTCTCTGGTGCTGATCGTCATGGCCGACCAGCTCGGCCGTTCGGTCGGCGACATGTATTCCGGCGCCATGCTGCCGGGACTGATGCTGGTCGGCTGTTATGCCCTGTTCGTCGTCATTGTGGCGATCGTCAAGCCGCAGTGGGTGCCGCCGCTGCCGCCGGAGGCGCGCATTTACCGCGAACCGAGCGGCGCCAGCGGGCAGGTGTCGCTGTGGGCGATGTCGGCGATTTCCTGGGGGGGCGGCCTGCTCTGGTTCCTCAACCACGAGAAGATCATCAACCCCCTCATGGGCCGCACCTATGCCGCCCCCCTCGACGAACGCGTGATTTTCACCCTGTCCGCCATCGGCATCGTCGCCTTCGTGCTCGCCCTGATCAACCGCCAGCTCAAGCTGGGCCTCCTGTCGGTGCTCGCCGAACGCGTCACGTTTGCCCTGATTCCCCCGCTGGTGTTGATCTTTCTCGTGCTCGGCACGATCTTCCTCGGCCTGGCCACGCCCACCGAGGGCGGCGCGATGGGGGCCATCGGCGCGCTCGTCATGGCCATCGCCAAGCGCCGCCTGAGCTGGGGCCTGCTCAAACAGGCGCTGGAAAACACCACCCGGCTGTCGGTTTTCGTGATGTTCATCCTGATCGGCTCGACGGTGTTCTCCTTCACCTTCAACGCGGCCGATGGCCATATTTTCGTCGAGCACCTGTTCGACAAGCTGCCGGGCGGAGAGATCGGCTTCCTGATCTTCGTCAATGTGCTGATCTTCATCCTGGGCATGTTCATCGATTTCTTCGAGATCGCCTTCATCGTGGTGCCCATCCTGGCGCCGGTCGCGGAGAGCATGGGCATCGACCTGATCTGGTTCGGCGTGATCATCGCCTTGAACCTGCAGACCTCCTTTCTCACGCCGCCCTTCGGCTTCGCGCTGTTCTACCTGCGCAGCGTCGCGGCCCGCCAGTCCTACCAGGATCCGGTCACCCGCAAGCGCATCGCCGGGGTCACCACCGAGCAGATCTACAAGGGGGCGGTCGCTTTCATCATGATCCAGGTGACGATGGTCGCCGTCGTCATCGCTTTCCCGCAGCTGGTGACCGGCGGCATCGAGAAGCCCAAGGTGCTCGACCCGGACAAGGTCCAGCAGCAGCTGCAGATCGAGACCGGGTCTTCCTGGGGAGATCCGGCATACGATGGGCCGGCCGCCATCAAGCAAGAAGAGGGCGCCGAGGATCCCGCGGCCGCCCTGTTGCAAGAGATGGAGAAGCACAAGGGCAAGTAAGACATCGGCCGATTGCCGAAAAAAAACCGCGGCCTTGGCCGCGGTTTTTTTCGAGCCGTCGTTGCGTCAGAGTTTTTGCGCCTGCATGTAGCTGTCGTAGCTGGCCTCGGCGAAGCGGAACCACATGTTCTGCTCCTTGCGGAAGGCGGCGTAGTCGCCGTAGATCTTCTTCCAGTTGGGGTTCTTCGCCGCCAGGTCGGCGTAATGCGCCTCGGCGAACTTGAAGGCCGCATCCATCACCGGTTTGGGCAGGCGGAACAGCTTGGTGCCGGCCGCAACCATCTCCCGGAGGGCCTGCGGGTTCTTGGCGTCGTAGCGGGCCTGCATGTTGACGTGGGCGTTCGCGGCGGCGCACTCGACGATGGCCTTGTTGTCCGGGGACAGGCTCTCGTAGGCCTTGTTATGGACATAGAGATCCAGCTGGGCGCCGCCTTCCCACCAGGCCGGGTAGGCGTAGAACTTGGCCACCTTGAAGAAGCCCAGCTTCTGGTCGTCGTAGGGGCCGACCCACTCGGTGGCGTCGATGGTGCCGCGTTCCAGCGCCTGGTAGATTTCGCCGGCGGGGATCATCTGCGGCACGCCGCCGATGCCGGCGAGGATGACGCCGCCGAAGCCGCCGATGCGCATCTTCAGGCCCTTCATGTCGGCCAGCGACTTGATTTCCTTGCGATACCAGCCGCCCATCTGCGCGCCGGTGTTGCCCATCGGGAAATTGACGATGTTGTAGTCGCGATAGAACTCGCGGAACAGCTTCAGGCCGTTGCCCTGGTACATCCAGGCGGTCAGCTGGCGCGAGTTCAGTCCGAACGGGATCGCGGTGCCGATCGCAAACGTCGGATCCTTGCCGAAGAAGTAGTAGGGTGCGGTATGCGCGCACTCGACCGTGCCCTGCTGCACGCCGTCGAGGACGCCGAAGGCGGGCATCAGCTCGCCGGCGGGGTGGACGCTGATCTCGAAGCGGCCGCCCGACATCTCGCGCACCTTCTGGGAGAACACTTCGGCGGCGCCGTAGATGGTGTCGAGCGCTTTCGGGAAGCTCGAGGCCAGGCGCCAGCGAATGGTCTGCTGGGCATGCGCGGCCGGCGCGACACCGGCGGCGAGAATGCCGGCCATACCTACGCCGGCGGCGTTGTGAAGAAACTTGCGACGTTCCATGCATCTTCTCCTTTGTGGTTATCGGGGGCGACCCGGCGCGACGGCGCGGATCGGTCGCGCGATACTACACCGAAAGACGAAGGGCGAAGGGGTCAGCTGCCCGCCACCGTCATGCGGTTAACCACAATGGAACCGACCGTGCGCGAGCCGCGCGTGACCGTGTCGCGGCCGATCGCCGCGATGCCGGCAAACATGTCGCGCAGGTTGCCGGCGACGGTGATCTCATGCACCGGCCAGGCGATCTCGCCATTTTCCACCCAGTAGCCTGCCGCGCCGCGCGAGTAGTCGCCGGTCACGTAATTGATGCCGTGGCCGAGCAGTTCCGTCACCAGCAGGCCGGTGCCGAAGTCCTTGAGCAGTCCGGCGAAGTCGGCAGGCGCGGCGGGGGTCGGCGCGACGATCAGGTTGTGGCTGCCGCCGGCGTTGCCGGTGGTCGGCATGCCCAGCTTGCGGGCCGTGTAGGTCGACAGGAAATAGCCCTGCAGCACGCCATCGGCGACGACGCTGCGGTCGCGCGTCGCCACGCCGTCGTCGTCGAAGGGGCTCGATGCCAATCCGCGCCTGAGGTGCGGCCGCTCCTCGATGCGCATCCAGGCGGGGAAGATTTTCTTGCCGAGCGCATCGACGAGGAAGCTGGCCTTGCGGTAGAGGCTGCCGCCGCTGGCCGCATGGACGAAGCTGCCGAGCAGCATGGCGGCGAGCGGCGCCTCGAACATCACCT
>CAZZFN010000131.1:0-5401 GCA_964653505.1 uncultured Methyloversatilis sp. | reverse complement strand
TCCGCCTTCGGCGGCTCCGCCCGGCCGGCGGCGACGTCTGCGAGGTAGCCCGGGTCGGTGACGGCCAGCGCGTTGCCTTCGCGCCTGAGGATGCCGCGCGTCTGCAGCACCTGGAACACCCGGGTCACCGTCTCGCGGCTGGTGTTGATCATGATGGCGATTTCCTGGTGGGTGGGCGCCTGGGGGATGCTCGCCGGCCCGCTGCCGCTGTTCTCCACCAGCAGCGCGAGTTGCGCGCAGACCCGCTGCGCCGGGTTCGACAGGCCCAGCAGGGTGCGCTGCGCGGAAACCTGGCGCAGGCGGGTGGCGAGCCGCATCATCAGCTGCTCGGCGACGCTGGGGGTCGAAAGCATCAGGGTGCGCGCCTCCTGGCGGGGCAGCACGGCGATTTTCGCCTTGGCGACGGCGATCATGAATTCCGGTTGCGGTTTCGCGTCGATGACGGCAAGTTCGCCGAAATAGTCGCCAGAATCGACGAAATAAAGCCCGACTTCGCGGCCATCGACGGTAAAATCCACGGCCTGGAGCCGACCTTCGAGCAGAAAGCAGAGCGCGTGGCCGGGCTCCCCCTTGTTGAACACCACCTCGCGGCGCGCCAGTTCGCGCAGGGTCATCTGCCCGCCGAGGCGAGACAGGTCCTCGCGCGGCAGGCCGCGCAGCAGGGCGAGCTCTTGCAGGACAAGGGGCGACAGGGACATGAAAAGTCGGCGCTGGTGGTACGGTGAATGCTGCCAAGCTTATCCCGACTTTCGGCGCGGGCTGACCGGCATTGGCCGGTCAAGCATGGCGGCCGCAGCCAAAAGTCGGTGCTGATAAAGCAACTGCGCTACAAGGCGGTCGAGCAAAAAAACGCTCTCCTCGCCGTAGCGGATGGTGGAGCGGTGGCGCGGCGCGGGCGGCGTCGCTCAAGGCCGTTAATGTGCGGTGTACTTGCGTGGCGAACATGTGATGGCGCGCACAACATGCCTTACGCCATAAGAGGATAATTTTGGAATTGCCCGTTCTAACATGGGGGCCGAAAATGATACTGCGAAATAAAACACGGTTCGACTGGCTGATTGCCATTTGCATGTTCTGCCTGTCCGGCGCCGCGCTGGCCGCGACGCCGGTCGGCGAGATTTCTCTCGTCATCGGCGCGGCGCGCGTGATCGGCGAGACCGGCAACAGCGCCGCCGTGCAGCGCGGTCTGCCGGTTTTTCCGGGCGACCGCATCGAGACCGAAGAGGGCGGCCACGTCCATCTGCGCTTCGTCGATGGCGCCTTCGTCAGCGTGCGTCCCGGCAGCCGACTGCGCATCGAAACCTACCGC
This sequence comes from uncultured Methyloversatilis sp., assembly GCA_964653505.1. Classification (GTDB taxonomy): domain Bacteria; phylum Pseudomonadota; class Gammaproteobacteria; order Burkholderiales; family Rhodocyclaceae; genus Sulfuricystis. Next base: position 4,092 of record CAZZFN010000131.1, on the reverse strand, counting down.
TACGATCCCGCCAATCCGCGGGACAGCGCGATCCGCTTCCAGCTCGAGCAGGGCGTCGCGCGCTCCATCACCGGCAAGGGTGGCGAGGCGGCGCGCGAGCGCTTCCGTCTCAACACGCCGATCGCCGCCATCGGCGTCAAGGGCACCGATTTCGTCGTCCAGGCGGCCGACGAGAACGTGCGTGTCGCCGTGCATTCCGGCGCCATCGTCATGGCGCCGATCGGCGAAGGCTGCGTCTCCGACGCCTTCGGCCCCTGCCAGACCGATGCGGCGCGCATCCTGTCCGCCGACATGGGGCGGGTCATGCTCGAATTCAATCGCCAGCAGGGCACGCCGCGCGTGGTGCCGGTCAACGGTCAGATCGCCGTCGACAAGGCCGCGCCGGCCACCGAGGAGCCGCGTTCCTCGGTCCTGCACCGCAACGAGGCCAGCGCCGAAACCCTGGCCGCGAAGACCGTCGATGCCGGGCGGGACATTTCCGTTCCGCAACTGCCGCCCTCCGTGCTGGTGTGGGGGCACTGGCGGGATCCGCTGCCCGGCGACGCGACCGTCGGCTACCACGAGGGCCGCCAGGACGGCGAGCGCACCATGGTCACCGGCAACGAGTACTACATGCTGTTCCGCCCCACCGCCCAGTCTTCCGGCACGCTGCCGCGCGACCTGGGACGCGTCGACTTCGCCCTGCGCGATTCCCAGGTTCACTTCATTCCGACGGGCGGCACGGGCTCGCTCGGCAGCACGCGCAACGGCTGGCTCAAGGTGGATTTCGGCGCGCGGAAGTTCGAGACCGGGCTGACCATGAGCCACCAGTCGGGAGGCACCGCCCAACTCGCCGCCGCGGGCTCGGTCGAACGGAACGGCAAGTTCCTCTACAGCAACAATGCGGGCACCCGCCTGTCCGGCGGCATCACGCTGGATGGTCAGGAAGCCGGCTACACCTTCGTGCGCGATGTGGCGAACGGCAAGTTCGTCGGCATCACCCGCTGGGTGCAGTGACCCGACTCCAGCCCTGAACCGCATGTCGAATCCGCCCAGCGCCAAGCCGAACGCCAGCCCCTGGCGCAACAGGTGGCTGGCGCTCGCCGCCGCCCTGCTGGCGGCCCTGGCGCTCAAGGGTTTGGCGCCCGGCCTGTTCGAGGGCATCGACGAGCGCTCCGGCGAATGGGCCTGGCGCCTCGCGGCGGGCGCGGCGGGCGGCGAGGAGCGGCGCGTGGTCATCGTCGATATCGACGAGGGCAGCCTTGCGCGCGTGGGTGCCTGGCCCTGGTCGCGCCAGCGCATGGCCGAGCTGCTCGATAAATTGTCCGCCGCCGGCGCCGGTCCGGTCGCCTTCGACGTCGTCTTTCCCGACGCCCGCCCGGGCGATGCCGCGCTGGCCGCCAGCCTGAAGCGCCATCCGGCGGTGCTCGCGCAAATCTTCTCCCTGGACAACGTCACGCCTGCCGCCGGCCAGTTGCAAGGCGCCATGGCCGGCATCGGCTGCGTTCCGCCCGTGCCCGAGGCGGCGGGTTTCATCGGCAACACCCCCGCCCTGCAGGCGGCGGCCGGCCACATCACCCCGCGCATCGCGCCGGATGGCGCCGTGCGCAAGATTCCCGCCCTCGTTTGCCGCGACGGCCAGGCTTATCCCGCGCTGGGCCTCGCCACCCTGATGCAGGCAACCGGGGCGCGCGACGGCTTCGGCCTGTTCCCCGGCGCCGGGCTGCTCGAACCGGCCTGGCGCCTGAGCCATCCGGTCCTGCCCGGCGCCGGCATTCCCCTCGACCGCGGCGGCGACATCCGCCTCTCCTATCGGCTGCCGCGCCAGGCCTTCATCTCCATCCCGGCCGCCGACGTCCTCGAAGGTCGCGCCCCCGTCCATCTGCTGCGCGGCGCCTGGGTGCTGGTCGGCGCCACCGCCTTCGGACTGGGCGACGTCGTGCCCACGCCCCATGGCGGCGCCGTGGGCGGAGTGGAAGTGCACGCCCAGTTCATCTCCGCCCTGCTGGACGACCGGCTGCCCTACAGCCCCAACGGCGCCGGCGCCATCGGCTTGGGCCTTGCCCTGCTGGGCGGCGCGCTCTGCCTGCTGGTCGCGGCGGGTGCACGCCGCATGCCGGCGCCGGAAAGCGGCCGGCGCCATCCGGTGCAACTGCCGGTCTGGGCCTTGCCGTTGGCCGCCGCGCTGTTCGCCCTGCTCCTGCTGGCCATCCATGTCGGCCTGCTGCTCGGCCGCAACCTCTGGCTGGGCTGGGCCTGGTCGGCCGGTTTCGTGCTGTTCGCCGGCATGCTGCTGGCGGCGGTCGAGCATGCGCGCACCCGTTTCGAGCGCGAGCGCCTCTACGGCAACCTTTCCGCCTATCTGCCCGCCCCGGTCGCCCGCGAGATCGCCTTCAACGAGGTCACCGGCGCCATCGAGGCCGAGCGGCGCGAGATCAGCGTGCTGTTCGTCGATATCCGCAATTTCTCCGCCTACTGCGAAGGCCGGCCGCCCGACGAAACCGCCGCCCTGCTCCAGGCCTTCTTCACCACCGCCTCCCGCGTCATCAAGGCCCATGGCGGCGTGATCGAGGAATACGTCGGCGACGCCGTCATGGCGATCTGGAACGCCCCCACCCCCTGCCCCGATCACGCCGTGCGCGCCTTCGCCGCCGGCAACGCCTTGATCGAGGCCTGCGGACGCCTCTTTCCCGAAATCCCGCCGCCCGGCCTCGAACCCCTGGCCGTCGGCGTCGGCCTCGAAACCGGCGAGGCCCTGGTGGGTTCCTTCGGTCCGGCCGACCGGCGCACCCATGCGGCCCTCGGCGAAACCGTCACCGTCGCCTCCCGCCTGACCGCCATGACCGGCGAGCTCGCCCATCCCCTGCTGGTGGGCGAGAAGGCGGCGGAACGGCTGGCGGCGGTACAAGCGACCGGCGGACTGCCGAAGCTGGCCAGCCTCGGCTCCTTCCTGCTCGAAGGCTTGCGCAGGCCGCGCCAGATTTTCGGCGTCGACCAAACGCCGGAAACGACGGCGGCGGTAATCCCCCTGCGCGCATCGCACGGTTGAAAAATCCACATAAGGCCGTGAAGGCCGAGTGACTGCCACGGACCGCTTGATGGGTGTGCGCGCATGAGAGTCCGCAATCAATCCTGCGGGGCGAAATAGCGAAAGCAGAATTAGAATGGCATGAATGAAAGGAATCGCGATGCCAAAGATTTTGTTTATCAGGGCTGAGTGGGACGAAGAGGCAGGCGTTTGGGTGGCGACATCTGATGACGTCCCTGGCCTGGTGACTGAGTCCGCGAGCCTGGACGAGTTGTCCGCCAAGTTGGCTGTCATGGTGCCCGAACTGCTCGACGCCAACGGCTATCCAGATGGGCCTGAAGTGCCTTTCGAGTTGCTTGCGCGCAAACTTTCCGTAGCCCGTCGCCAAGCCGCGTGATGGGTGGGAATTTCACGCCAGAACAGAAGCGACTATTACACTGGGTTTAACACCAAGTTAGCCCGCGAGTATTCATGGCACCGACAGTTGTTCGCGATGGTCCTTTCCGGCTCTTCTTCTTTTCTCGCGAGGAGCCGAGAATGCATGTTCACGTTGCCCATCCCGACGGGGAGGCAAAATTCTGGCTTGAGCCATCCGTTTCCCTTTCCAGCCACACGGGCCTGTCACAGAAAGAATTGACCGCTGCCGAAGAAGTCATCCTCCGCCATCTGCAGGAGATCACCCATGCCTGGAACAAACACTTTGGCCGCTGAGGTTACCCACATCTCCAAACACGGTTTCTGGCTGCTGCTCGGCGAGGAGGAGCTATTGATCCCGTTTTCCGAATTTCCTTGGTTCCGTCAGGCCACCATCGAACAGCTTTGTGATGTCGAGTGGCCTGCCCTGGATCATCTCTACTGGCCTCGGCTCGACGTTGATCTGTCGGTCGAGTCCATTCGGCATCCGGAACGTTTTCCTCTGATGTCAACAGCATCGACCAACCCCACGCTCCAGCGGGACGCGCCACCAGCGGCGCGCTCCTGAGTCGCGACGTTATGTTGTTGAGTTCGATCCGGACAGCCGTGCTGGTGCTTTGCTCAGGCCTTGCTTGCGGGGCGGCGCAAGCAGGCACAGTGTGCCCCGGCAA
>CAZZFN010000130.1:0-5525 GCA_964653505.1 uncultured Methyloversatilis sp. | reverse complement strand
TGGGCCGGTGCGTTGGCTGCGATCAGTGTGCGCGCAAGACGTCGGTTTTCCCGAAATCGTCGCCCTTGAAGAGCAAGGGCACGCCGTGATGCCCCAGTGCGCCTGCTGGCTCAAGGCGCGAAGATGGCCAGCAGCGCGCTGGTGTCGACGATGGCGTCAACGGGGCAGACCATGATCGTCGTAGCCGACGATCTGGTCGGCGGTGCGTGCGTCGTCGGTGAGGCAGGGCCAGACATCGGCATCGAGCCAGGCGAGGATGTTGGTGGTGGGCATGGCGACTCCTTGTGGATATGCCCCGATGCTAGCAAAGCGCTAGCGTTCCGACAATATCTCCTTCACGATGCGGCCTTCACGGGGCACGGTGGATGAGGTGGATGAATTCGTAGGCGATCGTGGGCGCGGGGCCCAGGCCGGCCAGCACGCGGCGCAAGGCGCCGGGCGGCAGGGGCCGGTGGCCGGGAGCGGGCGTATCCGCGCCGATGGCGCGCAGGGCGCGCAAGAAGGCGAGCGCATCGGCGGGCGCATCCTGCCAGTGTTCGCGTTCGACCCGGGTGGCGCCGGGCAGCGCGGCGCGGCACTCCCGGGCCGAGGGCAGGGCGCGCGTGCCGGGGACGAGGCCGAGGCGCGCATGGGCGGCGCGCCACTCGCGGAAGGTGTCCGGCCCCAGCAGGCTCAAGGCCAGCACCCCGCGCGGGGCCAGACACGCGGCCAGGCGCGCGCAGGCGGCGGGCAGGTCGTCGAACCACTGGGCGACGAGGTTGCCGCAGATCAGGTCGAAGGGGCCGCCGACCGTCGGTTGCCGGCCGTCCATGACGGCGAACGCGAGATGCGCCTGTGCCCCAAGCCGTTCCCGGCAGGCGGCGACCATCGCCGGCGCGAGGTCGGTGGCGAGGATATTCGCGCCCGGCAGGTGCAGGGCGAGCAGTTCGGTGAGGTGGCCGGTGCCGCAGCCGATCTCGAGCACGCGCGGACGCGGCGGAAGATTGAGCGGCACGAGGCGTTCGACCAGCCGTTGCGCCGCGTGGCGCTGCGCGCCCGAGTGGGCGTCGTAGCTGGCGGCAGCGGCGTCGAAGCGGGCGGCGACGCGCTGGCTGAAGTCGTTCATGCCGCCAGCCTTTCGATCCATGCCGCACAGAGTTCGGGATGCGTGACGGGCAACAGATGGCCCGGCGCATCCACGCTGTCGACTTCGCCGAAAGCCATCGCGCTCATCGCGGCGGGCACGATGGGATCGTGCGCTCCCGCCAGCGCGAACACGTCGGCGCGGCGCGCGGCGAGCGTGGCGCGGCCGTCCCATGCGGCCAGCGCGTCGAGGCCGGCGGCGAGGCGTGCCACATTGGGCGAGCCGGCAGGGGCATGGCCGCCGCAGCGGGCGTGGAAGTCGGCGAGCACCGCCGCCGGATCACGCCCGAACTGCTGCCGCATGCGCGCCAGCACGCGCGGCGCGACGGCGGGCGCGTAGTCCGCCGCCTCGGTGAAGCGCGGGAAGCCGTTGATGCACAGCAGGCGCCGCCAGGGAATCTGCGTCTGCGTCAGCCACCAGAGCACGCCGAGCGAATGGCCGACGGCGAGGACGGGTTCAACGAAAGTCGGCGCTGGCGGGACGGTGACCGGAGCGCCATAGAAGCCGAAATCGAGTGTCGTTGCCTCGGTCTTCAAGTGCGAACGCACTGCATCCCAGAGGCTGGCGTCGTAGCCCCAGCCGTGGAGGAGAACGACCCGGCTCATGACGCGGCGACGGTGGCGAGCACGTGCTCGAACTGGCTGTCGGAGAGCGCGACCGAGAGCGCGAAGCGCAGCCGCGCACCGCCGGCCGGCACGGTGGGCGGGCGGATGGCGACGACGAGAATGCCCGCGGCGCGCAGTCGCTCGGCGGCGGCGAGCGCACGCGCTTCGTCGCCGAGCACGGCAGGCACGATCTGCGTGGTCGAGGCGAGCGTGTCGAGGCCACGTTCGCGCAAGGCGGCGCGCAGCGCGTCGCCCATGTTCGCGAGTCGCGCACGTTCGGCGTCCATGTTCGGCACGAGGTCGAGCGCCGCGTCGAGCGCGCCGAAGGCCGCCGGCGCCGGCGCGGTGCTGTAGAGGAAGCCGCCGCAGCGGTTGACCAGCCAGTCGATCAGCGCGCGCGAGCCGGCCACATACGCGCCCGCGCCGCCGAGGGCTTTCCCCAGCGTGCCCATCGTCACGGTGGCGCGGCCTTCCGAGAGGCCTCTTCCCTGCGGGCCGAGCACGCCGGTGGCGTGGGCCTCGTCGAGGTAGAGATGCGCGCCATGCCGTGCCGCCAGCGCCGACAATGCGGACACGTCGGCGCGGTCGCCATCCATGCTGAAGACCGATTCGGTGACGATGAGGCGAAACTCGCCCGGATGCGTCTCCAGCAGTTCCTCCAGATGCGCGAGGTCGTTGTGGCGGAAGCGATGTTGTTTTACCCCCCGCAACCCGGCATGCAGACTGGCGTGGTTGAGCCGGTCGGTGAAGACGAGCGGTTTTTCGCCGAGTTCGAGCAAAGCGGGCAGCACCGAGCTGTTCAGCTGGTAACCGCTGGCGAAGATCAGCGCGGCCTCGGCGTCCTTGAAGCGCGCGAGCTTTTCCTCCAGCGCCAGCAGCTCCGCGCTGGTGCCGGTGACGAGCCGCGAGGCGCGGCTGCCGGCGCCATGGCGGCGCGTCCAGGCGCAGGCGCGCTCGATCAGTTCGGGGTGGCGCGACAGGCCGAGGTAGTCGTTCGAGGCCACATCGATCGGCGTCGCATCGACGGGCCGCAAAAGTCGGCGCTGGCGGGACGGCTCCAGCGCCGCCAGTTTCGGCAGGATCAGGGCGTCGAGAGCGGGCATGAGGCTTCGGCGGCGCAGTGCGCCACGACTTCGCAGACCGCCGCGGTCAGGGTGGCGAGGTCGGCGGCGTCGATGACGAAGGGCGGGGCGAGATAGACGATGTCGCCGAAGGGCCGCACCCAGACGCCCTGTTCGACGAAGGCCGGGCGCAGACTGGCCGCGACGGGGCGGTCGAATTGCACGACGCCGATGGCCCCCATGACGCGCACATCGACCACGCCGGGCAACCCACGGCAGGGTTCCAGCTCGCGCCGCAGCTGCGCCGCGATGGCGGCGACCTGTTCGCCCCGGGGTTCGCGTTCGAACAGGTCGAGCGAGGCGTTGGCGGCGGCGCAGGCGAGCGGGTTGGCCATGAAGGTGGGGCCGTGCATGAAGGCGTCCTCGGCGCGTTCCGAGCAGAAGGCGGCAAACACGTGGTCGGCGGCGACGGTGGCGGCCAGCGGCAGCGTGCCGCCGGTGAGCGCCTTCGAGAGGCAGAGGATGTCGGGCACGGCCTCGGGCGGCGAGGCGAACAGGGTGCCGGTGCGGTAAAAGCCGGTCATGATCTCGTCGGCGATGAGCAAGACATGATGTTCGTCGCAGCAGGCGCGGATCGCGGCGAGCGTCGCCGTGTCGTGAAAGCGCATGCCGCCCGCGCCCTGCACGCGCGGTTCGACGATGACGGCGGCGATGTCCGGATTCGCCAGCAGCGCGTCGAGCGCTTCGCGCGTGGCGTCATCGCGCGGCAGCTCGGCGAAAACCTGCGGCACGCGGTAGCCGGCCAGCGCGGCGTGAAAGCCGCAGCCGGGATCGGTGACCGAGAGCGCGCCCAGCGTGTCGCCGTGGTAGCCGTCATTGAAGGCGACGAAGCGCCGACGGTTCTCGCCGCGATTCTTCCAATACTGCACGGCCATCTTGAGGGCGATTTCGACCGCCACCGAGCCGGATTCCGAGAAAAAGACGCGATTCAACGTGCCGGGCAGCAAGGCGGCGAGCCGGCGGGCGAGCGTCAGCGCCGGCTCATGCACCAGCCCCGCGAACATCACGTGCGGCAGGGTTTCAAGCTGCGCTGCCACGGCCTGCCCGATGTGCGGGTGGTTGTAACCGTGACACATCGTCCACCACGAGGAAATGCCGTCGATCAGCGTGCGGCCGTCGGCCAGTTCGATACGCACGCCGGAGGCCGCGACGACCGGCAGCGGCGCGGGCGCGGTGGCCATCTGCGCGTAGGGCAGCCAGAGGGAATCGATGCAGGCCGGGGGGCGCATCAGATTTGCTCCGGGGTCTGCTCCGGCATGAAGAGCAGCATCCACGCCTGTCGGGGCGAGACGATCCGCATCTTTCCGACGTGTTGCCAGCCCCGTATGCGGGCATCGCCCGTGACAAAAATATCCGCTTCCGCGCCCGCCGCTGCGGCGACCAGCCGCGCATCGTTGTCGTCGGAGGGTTCGGGCACATCGGTCGTGCGCTCGGCCACCGACAAGTTCGCATCGAACAGCGCCGTTGCCTCGACACGTTGCGGAAATTTTTCGGCCAGCACCGCCAGCGCCTCCGCGCGGATCAGCGGCGTTGTCAGCACCTCATGCCGTTCTTCCACGCAGCGCGCGAGCAATTCGGCGCACAGGCCGGGAAACAGGGTTGCCGACAGCCAGACGTTGGTGTCGAAAAAAACCCTCACGACACGTCGCGCAACACATCGTCTTCGGTCAGCCAGCCGATGTTGCGTGCGGCCGGCCCGAGAATTTCCTGCGAACGGCGCAAACTCTCGCGCAGGCGAAAGCTGCGTAGGGATTCGCGCACCAATTCGCTGCGCGATTTGCCGGTGAGCCGGCATAGCGCATCGAGATGTTGCACGTCGCTGTCATTCAAGCGCACCGTCAGTGTCGCCGACATGGGGGACTCCTTGTCGCACAATGTAATACGCCTATCCTAGCACGGCTCCGTCCGGCGACTCCGATAACCCCAGGAAGGAAGGATTGACGGAAGCGAATGAAGGTGTCAGACTTTCGCTTCGCACGAAAATCGCAATGCACGAATTTCCACCCACGAAAGTCCGTCATGAGCACCCTGGCCCATCCCACCGTCAAAGTCGTTGGCAGCAACGGCCAAATTTCCCTGGGCAAGCAGTTTGCCGGACGCCAGGTGCTCGTCGAAGAGCGGGAGCCAGGCGTCTGGCTGGTGCGGACCGCCACGGTCATCCCCGACAACGAACGCTGGCTGCACGAGGCCACGGCGGCTGCCGATCTGCAACGCGCCCTGGCCTGGTCTGCAAGCCATCCGGCGCAAGACGACGACACGGCGGCACAGCTGGAATCCTTCGTTCATCCCGGTTCATGAGGCCGGCGATGCGGCGTTACGTCGAGGGCCGCTGATGGGTGCCAACGATGCCCTGGTTCGACTGGACCTGAACAACCCCGTTTTTCAAGAAACGCTCTTCAATCTGGAAAAGGTCGAGCGGCATGCGGCCATCGACACCTTGAAGAAAATCCGGCAGATGAGCTGGACGCAGGTGTACCGGGACAACGGCTTGAAGTGGGAAAAGATCGTCAGCGTCAAGCCGCCTGCGGGAATCGATGCGGTTTACTCGCTTCGCATCACGCGCTCGCGCCGAGCAACCGCCTGGCGCAACGGAGATTTCATGTGCATGCTGACGGTGGCCCCCGACCACGACCACACCTACGGCAGGCAATAAACCGGGCAAAACTGCGAGATGAG
>CAZZFN010000129.1:0-5546 GCA_964653505.1 uncultured Methyloversatilis sp. | reverse complement strand
GCGTGGGCGTAGCCGAAGCGCACATCGGTTTCGCGCGCATATTTGCCGCTCTTGATCTGGGCGGCGAAATCGGCCGTGGCAGCGCCGGGCGTACCTTCGTGGGCCTTGATCTTGGCGCGCACCAGGCCGAATTCGACGCTGTCCGGCACCTGCCTGTAGGGCCGCTGGGCGATGCGGTTCTCCATGTCGGCGATGCGCTCGGTAGTCAAGGGGTGCGTGCGCAGGTAGCCCGGCGCATTGTTTTCGTAGAGGCGACCGAACTGCAGCATGCGCTCGAAGAAACTGGCCATGCCGCGCGGGTCGAAACCTGCCTTCTCCATCAGGTCGAGGCCCAGGCGATCGGCCTCGCGCTCGAAATCGCGCGAAAAGTTCAGCTGGTGCTGGATCGCACCCGCCTGCCCGGCCAGCGCCGCGCCGACGGCCACGTCGGGATTGCTGCGCGCCGCCAGCAGCGCCACCGCCAGGGACAGCAGCGAGGCCAGCTGGGCCTGGCTCTGGTTGCCGAACATGCGCGCCAGATGGCTTTGCGTGACGTGCGAGATCTCGTGCGCCAGCACCCCGGCGAGCTCGGATTCGCTGCGCGCCGCGAGGATCAAGCCGGTATGCATGCCGATGAAGCCGCCCGGCAGCGCGAAGGCGTTGATCGTGGCGTCGCGCACGACGAAGAACTCGAGAGGCTGGCGCGCGCCGCCTTCCACCTGGCTGGCCAGGCGCTGCCCCAGGCGGTCGATGTAATCGGCGACCTCGGCATCGACCACGTAGGCCGGATCGCGGCGGAGGTCGAGCATGATTTTCTCGCCCAGGCGGCGCTCGGCCTGCAGCGACAGGCCGCCGCGCTCGAGCTCGCCGAGGTCGGGCAGGCCATCGGCATGGGCGAGCGCCAACGGCCAGAGGAGCAGGCAAAACAGCCATCGAAAATGCTTCATGGCGTTATGATACCGGCCCGCTCCATCGGTTCCGTTCCGCAAGGTGCAAGCAAATGTCGCGACAGGATAATCCGCTCACCCACTTCGACGCCGCCGGCCAGGCCCACATGGTCGATGTCGGCGCCAAGGCCGAAACCGCGCGTCTGGCGCGCGCGACCGGGCGCATCCGCATGCAGCCGGCCACCTTCGCCCTGATCGAGTCGGGATCGGCACAGAAGGGCGATGTGCTGGGCATCGCGCGCATCGCGGCGATCCAGGCCGCCAAGCGCACCGGCGAGCTGATCCCGCTGTGCCACCCGATCGCGCTGACGCGCGTCGCCGCCGAGTTCGAGCTGGACGAGGCCGCCAGCAGCGTCGCCTGCACGGTCACCGCCGAAACCGTCGGGCGCACCGGCGTCGAGATGGAGGCGCTCGCTGCCTGCGCCGCCGGCCTGCTGACCATCTACGACATGTGCAAGGCGGTGGATCGCGGCATGGTCATCGAGGAAGTGCGCCTGCTGGAAAAGGCAGGCGGCAAGTCGGGACGCTGGATCGCGCCATAAGCCCGCGCGCCGTCGGGCCGGCGCCGATTTTCAGCCCGGCGCGGCCCGGGCCGCGCCGTGCAGCCAGTCGACGATTTCCCCGGCGGGCCGATAACCGGATACGGTGTCCGCGAGCACCTGCCGGATGGCCGCAGCGTCGTTGGCCGCGAGCGCCGCTTGCAGCGCAGCGAGCCGGCGCTCCAGCTCGGCCCAGGGCAGGAAATGCTCGTGCGCCTTGAGGATGCGCGGATGGGCGGTGGACTGGGGGTTCTCGCCGATCAGCAGCTCCTCGTAGCGCTTTTCCCCCGGTCGCAGGCCGGTGACGCGAATCTCGATATCCCCGTCGGGGTTGTCCGCCTCGCGCACCGACAGGCCGGAGAGCTCGACCATGCGCCGCGCCAGGTCGGCGATCCTCACCGGCGCGCCCATGTCCAGCACGAACACCTCGCCGCCCCCGCGGGTCGCACTCCCCATCGCCCCGGCCTGGATCACGAGCTGGGCCGCCTCGGCAATGGTCATGAAAAAGCGCGTCACCTCGGGATCGGTCAGGGTGATCGGCCCGCCATCCCGGATCTGGCGGCGAAACAGCGGCACCACCGAACCGGACGAACCCAGCACGTTGCCGAAGCGCACCATCGAGAAGCGGGTCGGGCCGCCCTCGGCCGAGAGCGCCTGAAGGATCATTTCGGCCAGGCGCTTGGACGCCCCCATCACGTTGGTCGGCCGCACCGCCTTGTCGGTGCTCACCAGCACGACATCCGCCACGCCGCATGCACGGGCCGCCCGCGCCACGGCGAGCGTCCCGAAGCTGTTGTTGCGCACCCCTTCCGCCACATTGTGCTCGACCAGCGGCACATGCTTGTAGGCGGCCGCGTGATAGACCGTGTCGGGCCGCCAGGCCGTCATGACCTGGCGCAGGCGCGGCTCGTCGCAGACCGAGCCCAGCAAGGGCACCAGCGCCGCCCCCGCCGGCAGGCTGTCCGTCAGCGCCTGCTCGACGCGGTAGAGGGCATACTCGCTGATTTCCAGCAACAGCAGGGTGCGCGGGCCGGCAGCGGCGATCTGGCGGCACAGCTCGCTGCCGATCGACCCGCCCGCCCCGGTCACCAGCACCACCTTGGCGCGGATGTTCCTCTCCAGCAGCGTCGTATCGGGCGCCACCGCCTCGCGCCCGAGCAGATCGTCGATCTCCAGTTCGCGCAGGTCGGACACCTGTACCCGTCCTTGCGCCAGTTCGGACACCCCCGGCAGCGTGCGCACCGCCACATGGCAGGCCAGCAGGTTCTGCAATATCTCGTTGCGGCGCTGCCGGCTCGCCGATGGTATCGCCAGCAGCACGTCGCGCACGCCCAGCGACTCCACCAGCCGGGGCAACTCGGCCGGGGCGTGGATCGGCAGGCCGTTCATCTCGCTGCCCTGCAGGTGCGGATCGTCGTCGAGGTAGCCCGCCACGCGCATCTCGTGGCTGTGGGCGAGCCCGCCGGCCAACTGGCGTCCCGCCCTGCCCGCCCCGTAGATGAGGACCTGGGGCAGGTTCAGGCGCCCGACGATGCCCAGGTACGCATCGCCCAGCCAGTAGCGGGCCAGGGCGCGCGAGGCGCCGACCGCGAAGAGCAGCAGGAGCGGCTGGATCAGGCCCACGGTGCGCGGGACGCCCGGCACCCCGATGGCCGTGAAGATCGCCGCATAGGCGAGCGCATACACGAGGATGGCTTTCGCCACGGTCATCAGGGCGCGCCAGCCGGCATAGCGGAAGATCGCCCGATACAGCCCGAAGACCACGAAAATGGGCAGGGCGATCGCGAGCGAGCCGAGGATCGCCCACTGCGGCATCATGGCCGCGTCGCCCGCGAGCCGCACCCATTCGCCCAGACGCAGGTAGAAAGCCAGCCAGACCGTGAGCACGCACAGGCTGGCGTCCATCGTCAGCGCAAGAAAGCGCTTCAGCGTGCGCGGCAGGGCCAGCACCGGGCGGGCGCTGGCGTGGAGCCAGTGGGTCGGCGTGCGGAAAAATCTCATGGACGGGAGGGTTTTACCGCATCCCCCGCGCCCTTGCCCAGTGCGGTGTGCGCCAGGTAACGCAGATAGGCCCCCAGGCGGAGGGTTTGCAGCATGCGGGCGTCGGTCTCGGCCAGCCGCTGCGGGGTGGACATGTCGATGCCGGAAAGTTGCGCGAGCCCCGTGATGCCCGGACGCGCCGCGAACACGCCCAGGCGCGCGCGCGCCTCGATCAGCTCGGTCTGGCTCGGCAGGCAGGGGCGCGGGCCGACCAGGCTCATGTCGCCGCGCAGCACGTTGATCAGCTGCGGCAGCTCGTCGAGCTTCGAGCGGCGCAGGAAACGCCCGTAGCGGGTAATGGCGGCAGGGTCGGCCAGGTGGGAGGCCACATGCGCGGTCTCCGGGCGCATGCTGCGCAGCTTGAACAGGACGAAGGGCCGCTGCCCGCGCCCCACCCGCAGCTGGCGCAACAGGGGCGCGCGGGTATCGAGCCAGCCCAGACCCAGCAGCAGCAGCAGCAGCGGCCACAGCAGCAGCAGCCCCGTGGCGGAAAACAGCAGGTCCAGGCTGCGCTGGACAGTAGCGTTCATCGGTACCGACCCCGCATGTTGCGCAAACCCCCGAATGCTACGTCAATGCGAAACGTCCGGGATGCGCCCCGCCCCGCTCCGTATAATCCGTCCCGGAAGTTCGCCAGGCAGTCGCGGCATCGCAAGATGTCGAGGAAAGTCCGGGCCCCATAGAGCAGGATGCCGGCTAACGGCCGGGCGCAGCAAGTCGAAAGACCCAAGGCGACAGACAGTGCAACAGAAAGATACCGCCTAAGCTCGCAAGAGCCGGCAAGGGTGAAATGGCGGGGTAAGAGCCCACCGCGGACCTGGCAACGGGGACGGCATGGCAAACCTCATCCGGGGCAAGGCCAAATAGGGGAGCAATGACGTGGCTCGCGTCGCTCCCGGGTAGGCTGCTTGAGGCTGCCAGCAATGGCAGTCCCAGAGGAATGACTGTCCAAGACAGAACCCGGCTTATCGGCGGACTTCCACCCCACACTCCTCACAAATCACTTTCACAATGATTTTTCATGCATTGATTTCTAAGATTATTTTCTAAGCGAAAAACATCCAAAGCAACACGTAAGCCCTTGTCGCACCTGAAAATTTCCTGCGCCTGCCTATTGACTCCCGAAAATTCGTGGAATAAAGTGGGAAAAGGTGGGGATACGTGGGAGATTTTGTGTTTCAAGGGGCAACGCAACTCAGTCTGGATGCCAAGGGCCGGCTGGCGATTCCCGCCCGGCACCGCGACGGGTTGCAATCGGCGGCCGACGGTCGCCTGGTGCTGACCGCTCACCCGCACCGCTGTCTGCTGCTCTACCCCGAACCCGCCTGGCTGCCGATCCGCGACCGCATTCTCGCCGCGCCCAGTTTCGATCCCCGCTCGGCGGCCCTGAAGCGCATCCTGGTGGGGAACGCACGCGACGGCGAGATCGATGCGGCGGGCCGCATCCTGATCGCCCCGGAACTGCGCGACACGGCCGCATTCGACAAGCAGGTCTGGCTGGTCGGCATGGGTTCGCATTTCGAGATCTGGAGCGACGCCGGCTGGCGCCGCCAGCATGAAACCGCCTTCGAGGCCCTGGCCGGCGTCGAGCCGCCGCCCGGATTCGAGGGCATCTCCCTGTGACCGGCGCGGATGAGCGAGACGCCCCCCGCAGCCGATCTGCCGGCTCATTTGCCGGTATTGCCGACCGAGGCCGTGGCGGCGCTGGCGATCCGGCCGGACGGCGTCTATGTGGATGGCACCTTCGGGCGCGGCGGACACAGCCGGGCGATCCTGGAAAAACTCGCTCCGGCGGGCCGGCTCGTCGCGCTGGACCGCGATCCGGCCGCGATCGCCGCCGGGGCGGCCATCGCGGACCCGCGCTTCACGCTCGTGCATGCCCCCTTCAGCCGCCTGGGGATGGTGCTGGACGAATCGGGCATCCGCCAGGTCGATGGCGTCTTGCTGGATCTGGGCGTCTCGTCGCCGCAGCTGGACGACCCCGCACGGGGCATGAGTTTTCGTTTCGATGCGCCGCTCGACATGCGCATGGACACGACGC
>CAZZFN010000128.1:0-5596 GCA_964653505.1 uncultured Methyloversatilis sp. | reverse complement strand
CGAGCAGCGAGTTGGTGCCGAGGCGGTTGGCGCCATGCACCGAGGCGCAGGCGCACTCGCCGGCGGCGTAGAAACCGGGCACGATCTCGTTCTGCGTGCGCTTGCCCGGCACGACCACCTGGCCGTGATAGTTGGTCGGGATGCCGCCCATCTGGTAGTGGCAGGTCGGCACGACGGGAATCGGCTCCTTCAGCGCATCGACGCCGGCGAACTGCACGGCGATCTCGTGGATGCCGGGCAGCCGCTTCATGATGGTCTCGGGCGGCAGGTGGGTGATGTCGAGCAGCACGTAGTCCTTGTTCGGACCGCAGCCGCGGCCCTCGTTGATCTCGGTGACCATGGCGCGCGAAACGACGTCGCGCGAGGCGAGATCCTTGGCGTTCGGGGCATAGCGCTCCATGAAGCGTTCGCCCTGCGAGTTGCGCAGGATGCCGCCCTCGCCGCGCACGCCCTCGGTGATCAGCACGCCGGCGCCGGCGACGCCGGTCGGATGGAACTGCCAGAATTCCATGTCTTCCAGAGGAATGCCGGCGCGCGCCGCCATGCCGACGCCATCGCCGGTGTTGATGAAGGCGTTGGTCGAGGAATAGTAGATACGGCCCGAGCCACCGGTGGCGAAGATCGTCGCCTTGGCATGGAAGGCGTAGATCTCGCCGGTCTCCATTTCCATGGCGGTGACGCCAAGCACCTCGCCTTCGGCGTCACGGATCAGGTCGAGGGCCATCCACTCGACGAAGAACTGGGTGTTGGCCTTGACGTTGCGCTGATACATCGCGTGCAGCATGGCGTGGCCGGTGCGGTCGGCGGCGGCGCAGGAACGGCGCACCGGCTTCTCGCCGAAGTTCGACATGTGGCCGCCGAAGGGGCGCTGGTAGATGCGGCCGTTGTCGAGGCGGTCGAAAGGCATGCCGTAGTGTTCGAGCTCGATGACGCACTCGTTGGCCTTGCGGCACATGAACTCGATCGCGTCCTGGTCGCCGAGCCAGTCGGAACCCTTGACGGTGTCGTACATGTGCCAGTGCCAATGATCCTCCTCGGAGTTGCCCAGCGAGGCGGCCACGCCGCCCTGCGCCGCGACGGTATGCGAACGGGTCGGGAAGACCTTGGTCAGCACGGCGGTCTTGAGGCCGGCCTCGGACAGGGCAATCGCGGCGCGCAGGCCGGCGCCGCCGGCGCCGACGATGACCGCATCGAATTTGCGGACGGTGACTTTGTGGCTCATGTCGCGTTCACAGCCTCCAGATGATTTGCGTCGCCCAGCCGGCGCAGCCGATCAGGGCCAACAGGGTCAGGACATGCAGGGCGAGCTTGATGCCGGGGGGCTGGACGTAATCCATCCAGATGTCGCGCACGCCCACCCAGGCATGCCAGCACAGGCTGACGATGAATACGAAAGTGGCGAAACGCATCAAGCCGCCCGACATGAGCGCGTGCCAGTCTGCGTAACTCGTTCCGGCGCCCTGCCGCAATGCGATCGCGACGATCAGGGTGTAGATCGCCATCACGACGCCCGTAATGCGCTGGGCCAGCCAGTCGATCAGGCCGTAGTGCGCGCCGACGATCTTGCGATTCACCATAGCTTCGCTCCCAGAATCAGGGTCATGGGCAGGCTGACGGCCAGCACCATCTTGGCCGAATTGCCGGCCTGCACCTTGTCGACGCCGACATGGACATCGATCAGCAGGATGCGGATCCCCATGCAGAAGTGATGGAGGAAAGCCCACAGGATCCCAATCGACAACAGCTTGACCAGCGGGTGCGCCACGATGGCCTGCGCCCTTGCGAAGGACTCCTGCGATCCCAGAGAAAGCTCAAGCAGCCAGATGAGCAGTGGCAGCATCAGAAACAGGCCGAAGCCGCTTATGCGATGCAATATCGAGACAAACCCGGCCATGGGCAACTTTATCTGAAACAAGTTCAGATACTTAGGACGTTTTTTGATCATTTCCGTCATGATACCCCCTGCTTGATTGTTGCGTTGCAGAATCACAGAATGTTACGCCTGCGCCCGCGGATGGTCGATGCGGAATCAGCTCAGCTCATTGAGGTAACAATGCGCCTGGGTTGCATACAGACCGCGTCGCCACTCGACGGGGCGGTCGCCGTAGGTAAAACTGGTGCGTTCGACCGACAGCAACGGGCTGCCTTCGGGCACATGCAGCAATTCGGCGCTGGCGCGATCCGCCGCTACCGCCCGCAGGCGCTCTTCGGCGCGGATCATGCGCACGCCGAATTTGGCCTCGAACAGGCTGTAGAGCGAGACCTGGGATTCCTTGAGAACCTCCAGCGTGAGTCCGGCGAAGACTTCTCCCGGCAGATAGATCTCGTCGAGCACGACGGGCTTGCCCGAAAACTCGAGTATCCGGCGCACGATGATGATCGGATCGCCGGGCTTGACGCCGAGCACACGCTCCGCCTCGGGGCCGGCCTTGGCGCGCCAGCATTCGAGCGGAACGCTTTTCGCATGCTCGTTCGCGCCGGAGAGCGGCACGAGCCGGAGAAACCGGTAAAAGGCACGCGGATCGCTGTGGCTGGCGACGAAAGTGCCCTTGCCCTGGCGCCTGACGAGCAGGTTCTCGGCCGCCAGTTCGTCGATGGCCTTGCGCACCGTCCCCTGACTGACGCCGAAACGGCCGGCAAGCTCGACCTCGCTCGGAATGGCCTCCCCCGGACGCCACTCGCGATTGACCAGCGCCTGCAGGATCAATTCCTTGATCTGGCGATAGAGCGGGCTGAACGTCGGGGAATCCGCAGGGGATGGCAGGGTCATGGCGCCACGATTGAATCACAAACTTTGAGCAACGTCCACAACATATATCTTATATATGTTATATGATAGATATTGACACGGCGCAGCAATGCATCTTATGATTTTGACCGAACTTCGGCAACCCCTCTTTCAAAGGAGCATTTCCATGACCCAAGCCCCCGTCCGCGTCGCCGTCACCGGCGCCGCCGGCCAAATCGGTTACGCACTGCTGTTCCGCATCGCTTCGGGCGAAATGCTCGGCAAGGACCAGCCCGTCATCCTGCAGATGCTGGAGTTGCCGAACGACAAGGCCCAGGCCGCGCTCAAGGGCGTGATGATGGAGCTCGAGGACTGCGCCTTCCCGCTGCTGGCCGACATGATCGGCACGTCCGACCCGCAGGTCGCCTTCAAGGATGTCCGGCAGGCCCTGCTGGTCGGCGCCAAGCCGCGCGGCCCGGGCATGGAGCGCAAGGACCTGCTGCTCGAGAACGCCAAGATCTTCACCGAGCAGGGCAAGGCCATCGACGCAGTCGCAGCGCGCGACATCAAGGTCATCGTCGTCGGCAACCCGGCCAACACCAATGCGCTGATCGCCATGAACACCGCGCGGAGCCTGCCGCAATCCGCCTTTACCTCGATGATGCGCCTCGACCACAACCGCGCCATCTCGCAACTGGCTACCCGCACCAAGTCCTCCGTCACCGACATCCGGAAGATGGTCGTCTGGGGCAACCACTCGCCGACGATGTATCCGGACATCCGCTTTGCCACCATCGCCGGCAAGGCCGCCACGACCCTCGTCGATGACGACGCCTGGTACAAGAACGAATACATCCCGAAGGTCGGCAAGCGCGGCGCGGCGATCATCGAGGCGCGCGGCCTCTCCTCCGCCGCCTCGGCCGCCAACGCCGCCATCGACCACATGCGCGACTGGAACCTCGGTTCCGGCGGCGAGTGGGTCACCATGGGCGTCGTCTCCGACGGCTCCTACGGGATTCCCGCAGGCATGATCTACGGCATGCCCTGCACCTGCGCCGACGGCCGGTGGGAAATCGTCAAGGGGCTCGAGATCGACCCCTTCTCGCGCGAAAAGATGGATGCCACCCTCAAGGAACTCGCCGAGGAGCGCGACGGCGTGAAGCACCTGTTCGCCTGAATCGCATGAAACGCCTTCTCGCAGTGTCTGCCTTCGTGGGCGCCATGGCGCCGGCCCTGCAGGCTCAGGAAATATCCCCGGGACTGTGGGAGCTCGCCGCCGAAGTGAAAATGCAGGGCGCCACCATCCCGCCCAGCCGGTTCAGCCAATGTTTCACGGCCCAGGACATCGCCGCCGGCGTTCAATACGGACTGATCGAAAAGGGCAAGTGCGCCGCCAGCAACCTGAAAAATATCGATGGCAAGATCAGCTACGAGCTGTCCTGCGCCGCCAACGGCGCCCGGCTCGCCGGCACGGGAACCGGCACGATGTCCGCGACCGCCTTCGCCTTCGAACAGAAACTGCACATGACGCCCGACCAGGGCATGGGCGAAATGCATTTGATCGTAACCGGTCGCCGCCTCGGCGACTGCAAGTAACCCCGGCCAGAAAGGAAACCGCAATGCTCGAAGCCTACCGCGCCCATGTCGCCGAACGCGCCGCCCTCGGCATTCCGCCCCTGGCGCTGACCAAGCCGCAGACCGTCGAACTGGTCGAACTGCTGAAGAATCCGCCCGCAGGCGAGGAAGCCTTCCTCGTCGACCTGATCGCCTACCGCGTGCCGGCCGGCGTCGATGATGCCGCCGAGGTCAAGGCGAAGTTCCTCGCAAAAGTCGGCTCTGGCGAGACGGCATGCCCGCTCATCTCGCGCGCCAAGGCGACCGCACTGCTCGGCACCATGCTGGGCGGCTACAACGTCAAGCCGCTGATCGACCTGCTCGACGATGCCGAAGTCGGCGCCGTGGCCGCCAACGGCCTCAAAGGCACGCTGCTGATGTTCGATGCCTTCCACGATGTCGCCGACAAGGCGAAAGCGGGTAACGCGAATGCGAAATCCGTCATGCAAAGCTGGGCCGATGCCGAATGGTTTACCAGCAGGCCCGAAGTGCCGAAGAAGATCACCGTCACCGTCTTCAAGGTCGCCGGCGAGACCAACACCGACGACCTCTCCCCCGCGCCCGACGCCTGGAGCCGGCCGGACATCCCGCTGCACGCGCTGGCGATGCTGAAGAACCCGCGCGAAGGCATCGCCCCCGAAAAGCCGGGCGAGCGCGGCCCCATCGGCCTGATCGACGAACTCAAGAAGAAGGGCCACCCGGTCGCCTACGTCGGCGACGTGGTCGGTACCGGCTCTTCGCGCAAGTCCGCGACGAACTCCGTCATCTGGTGGACGGGCGACGATATTCCCTACGTCCCGAACAAGCGCTATGGCGGCTTCTGCTTGGGCGGCAAGATCGCGCCGATCTTCTTCAATACCCAGGAAGACGCCGGCGCCTTCCCCATCGAGTGCGACGTCGCCCAGATGGCGATGGGCGATGTCATCGACATCTACCCCTACGAGAAGAAGATCGAGAAAAACGGCGCCGTCATTTCCACCTTCGACTACAAGTCGGAAGTGCTGCTCGACGAAGTGCGCGCCGGCGGCCGCATCAACCTGATCGTCGGTCGCGGCCTGACGACGCGCGCCCGCCAGTTCCTCGGCCTGCCCGTCTCCACCCTCTTCCGCCTGCCGGTCGCGCCCAAGGACACCGGCAAGGGCTTCTCGCTCGCCCAGAAGATGGTTGGCCGGGCGTGTGGACTACCCGAGGGCAAGGGTATCCGCCCGGGCACCTACTGCGAACCGAAGATGACTTCGGTCGGCTCGCAGGACA
>CAZZFN010000127.1:0-5712 GCA_964653505.1 uncultured Methyloversatilis sp. | reverse complement strand
ATCTCTTCGGGCGCGCCAGAATACGAAAGCCGGTGACCGCAAGGTCATCGGCTTTTTCCATCGAGCGGTCACTGCGCCCGGCGCAATTGGGCGCGCTCGAAGGCCACCACCAGCGGCAAAGAGACCGCCAGCGGGATCAGCAGATACATCAGGCGCCAGATCAGCAGCGCGGCGATCACGTCCGAGGGCGCCACCGTGGGCAGCACGGCGAGGAATACCGCCTCCATGACGCCGATGCCGCCCGGCGTCTGGGAGAGCAGCCCGGCCGAGAACGACAGCAGGAAGGCGCCGAGCACGGTGACGAAGCCGGGATTGCCCGCTTCGGGCAGGACGAAGTAGATGATGCCGGCGGCGGCGGTCAGTTCCAGGGGCCCCGCGATCAGCTGGCGGGTGACGACCGGCAGGCGGGGATAGACGATATGCACCGAGCGGAAATGCACGGGCTTGAAGCGCCTCCATGAACCGAGGACGTAGAGGGCGCAGAGGCCGAGCATGACCGCCCCGACCAGCTGGACCATCCGCTCGGGCAGGTCCAGGCTGGGAAGGAGTGTGGTCAGCGGCTGCACGATTTCCGGGTGGAAGACGAAGACGAGGCCCATCAGCAGCACCGTGCCGTAGGCGAAAGTGAAGGAGCACAGCGCGACCAGGATCGCCACCTCGACGGCGCTCAGGCCGCAGGCGCCATAGGCGCGCAGGCGCACCAGGCCGCCGGACAGGACGGACGCGCCGAGGTTGTGGCCGAGTGCGTAGGTGACGAAGGAGCACGCGGCGATGAAGGGCCAGGAAATTTCCCGGTGCCGGTTGAGGTGGATCAGTGCGATGCGGTCGTACCAGGCCAGCGCCGTGTAGGCCAGCAGGGCCGACACGGCGGCCAGCAGGTAGCCCGTGGCCGGCACGTCGCCGATGCTGCGGCCGATCGATGCGCCGATGATCTTCAGGCTGAGCCAGAAGCCGCCGGCGTCGAGCAGTGCGCGGGCGGCCGGATCCGCCACGACTTCGGCGCGCAGTTTCGCATAGAGCAGCCAGAGCGACCAGGCGATGACCAGTCCGACGCAGGTCAGCCAGAGCGCTTTCTTGGCGTGAGATATCCAGGGGCGAAGGGGAGGCGGGGCGCTCATGGGCCGCCGGTTTATATCATGAAACGTCCGGGCGTCCGGCCGCAACTGCCGGCCAAAGCGGGGCGCATGGCACGCGCACCCGCCCGGTCGCCCAGTCCAGTCCTTTTCGATAAGCCGGATTTATGTTTGAATGGCGGCCCGGACGATTTCAATAACGCAGAGGAGCGGATCCATGGCCGATCGCAGGCTCCAGGTTTTTCACGCCGTCGCGAAGCAGCTTTCCTTCACCAAGGCTGCCGAGGTGCTTTTCATGACGCAGCCCGCGGTGACCTTCCAGATCAAGCAGCTCGAGGAGCATTTCAACACCCGCCTGTTCGACCGCGGTCATGGGCGCATTTCCCTCACGCCGGCGGGCGATCTGGTGTTGTCCTACGCCGAAAAGATCCTCGGCCTGTCGGGCGAAATGGAGGTGCGGCTGGCCGAGATGACCGGCGAGATCGGCGGTTCCCTGCAGGTGGGCGCCAGCACCACCATCGCGGAATTCCTCCTGCCGCGCATCATGGGCGAGTTCAAGTCGAACTATCCGAACGTGCGGCCGCGGCTGGTGGTCGCCAATTCCGAGAGCATCGAGACGCGCGTGGCCGAGCATACGCTCGACATCGGCTTCATCGAGTCGTCCACCCACCAGCCCAACTTGCAGACCGAGGTGTGCTGCGAGGACGAGATGCAGGTGATCTGCAGCCCGAAGTTTCCCCTGGCGCGTTTCAAGGAAATCAGTCCGCAGCATCTGGCCGACCATCCCTTCGTTTCGCGCGAACCGGGCTCCGGCACGCGCGAGTTCACCGAGGTCTATCTGCACAAGCACGGCATCGATGTCGGCCGCCTGGTTCCGGTGATGGAGCTGGGCAGTCCGCTCGCCCTGCTCGAGGTGGTCGAAACCGGGATCGGCTACGCCATCGCCTCGCGCGCTTCGGTGATCAATTCCCTGCGCCTGGGCTCCCTGGTGTCGATCCCGCTCAAGCCGCGGCTGGTGCGCAAGCTGTCGATGGTCTATCCGAAGGAAAAATTCCGTTCGCGGCTGGTGACCTCCTTCGTTACCTTCGCAGCCGAGCGGCTCAAGGAACACAAAACCCGCTAGGCCGCGGAACGAGGCGCCGTCACGCATGTCGCGCCCGATCCGCGCCGTCATCGACCCGTCCGCGCTGCGGCACAACTTCGGCATCGCCCGGCGCCGCGCCGGACGGGCGAGGCTCTGGGCCGTGGTCAAGGCGAATGCCTATGGCCACGGACTGGAACGCGCGGTCGCCGCGCTGGCCGACCTGGCCGATGGCTTCGCCCTGATCGAACTCGAAAGCGCCGTCGCCCTGCGCGAATGCGGACTTAAGCAGCCCATCCTGCTGCTCGAAGGTTTCTATGCGGCCGACGAATTGCCGCTGTTCGTCCGTCACCGGCTGATTCCGGTCCTGCACCGTTGCGACCAGGTCGCAGCATTGCTCGCCGCCGGCTGGCCGGCCGATCTGCCCGTCTATCTGAAAATCAACAGCGGCATGAATCGCCTTGGCTTCGACGCGGCCGGCCTCGCGGCCGCAAAGTCGGCGCTGGCGGGACGGCACATCGAGACCGTGCTGATGACGCATTTCGCCGACGCCGACGGCCTGCGCGGCATCGACTGGCAATTGGAGCGTTTCGCGGCCATGACCGCCGGCATGAATGACCTGCGTTCGCTCGGCAACTCGGCGGCCATCCTGCGCTTTCCCGACCGGGTCGGCGATTGGGCGCGTCCCGGCATCATGCTCTACGGCGGCTCGCCGTTCGCGGAGATTGCCGCCGCCGAACTCGACCTGCGGCCCGCGATGACGCTGGCGAGCGAAATCATCGCGGTGCAGGATCTCGTGCCGGGCGACAGCGTCGGCTACGGCTGCACCTTTACTGCCGAGCGGCCGATGCGGGTCGGCATCGTCGCCTGCGGCTATGCCGACGGCTATCCGCGCCATGCGCCCACCGGCACGCCGGTGCTGGTCGAGGGGGTGCGCACGCGCACGCTGGGGCGCGTCTCGATGGACAAGCTGTGCGTCGATCTGACCGATCTTCCCGCAACGGTCGGCGCCGGCGGGATGGCGGTGTTGTGGGGGCAGGGGCTGCCCGCCGACGAAGTGGCTGCCGCCGCCGGCACCATCAGCTACGAATTGTTCTGTGCGCTCGCCCAACGCGTGCCGGTTATCATGGCTCCCGGTTGAACCGACCGCGCTCACGGCATTTCCACTCGCACACTCATGTCCATCGAACTGTTGCCAAGCGACGTCCTCTGGCCCCTGGGTTTGCTGCTGGCCTGGCTGGCGGGGGAGATCGGCTACCGCTGGCTGGGCCTGCCGCGCATCAGCAGTTATGGCATTGCCGGTTTCCTGCTGGCTCAAACGCAGTTCGGGTTTTTGCCCGATCCTTCGGGCGGCCCCGTGGCCGCGTTGGCCGATTTCGCACTCGCGCTGATTCTGTTCGAACTCGGCTATCGGATCAATCTGCGCTGGCTGCGCATTAATCCCTGGCTGGGGGTGACCAGTATCGTCGAATCGGTCGCGACCTTCGCCGCCGTGTTTGCCGTTGCCCGGTTGTTCGGGGTGGAGCTTGCCCCCGCGCTGCTGTTGGCGGCATTGGCGATGGCGACTTCGCCGGCTGCCATTTTGCGCGTTGCGAACGAAATGAACAGCTCGGGCCAGGTGACCGAACGCAGCCTGCATTTGTCCGCGATGAGCTGCCTGCTGACGGTCGTCGCGTTCAAGGCGATTGCCGGCTACTGGATACTGGCCAGCGCCGGCAGTCTCTTTCAGGCCATCTGGTCCAGCGTGGTGGTGGTCGCCGTGTCGATAGGACTCGGCGCACTCTTCGGCGTGCTCGTCGCCGCCCTGTTGCGCCAGACCGACAACAAGGACAACACGGCGACGATCGTGTTTGCGCTGGCGGTCTTGCTCCTGACCACGCTGACGATCGCGCTCAAGTTTTCGCCGTTGCTGGCCGCCATGGCCTTCGGTCTTGTGGCACGACACCGCCGTGCCGTGCTGAGCCAGGCGCAGCGCAACTTCGGCGTACTCGGCGATCTGCTGACCGTGCTGCTGTTCGTGTTCGTCGCGGCGACCCTCGACTGGCGCGAGGTGGTGAGCGGGATCGGCCTGGCCCTGGCCATCGTCGCCGTGCGCCTGTTGAGCAAGACTGCCGCGACCACCGCATTCGCGCGGCTGGGCGGCATCAGTTGGCGCAAGGGATTTCTCACCGGGCTGGCGCTGACGCCGCACTCGGTGTTCGTCATCCTTCTGCTCGAACAGTCCCGCCACCTCGACATCGGCTGGGTCGGCGCCATGGCGGGGCTGGCGGCGCTCGTCCTGCTGTTGGAGATCGTCGGGCCGCTGGTCACGCGCTGGGCCTTGTTGCGTGCCGGCGAGTCCCAGCCGGCACGCCGGGGGTAGTCGGGATGCCGCTCGAACCCTTCAAGACCAGCGCCGCCCTGAGCATGGGCGTCGAGCTGGAACTGCAGCTCGTCAATCCGACCGATTTCGATCTGACCGCGGCATCTGCCGACATGCTGTTCCTCCTGGGGCGCGCGGGTTTTCCCGGCGACGTCAAGCCGGAGATCACGGAAAGCATGATCGAGATAGCCACCGACGTGCATACCCGGCATGGAGACTTACTGGATCAGTTGCGCCGGATGCGCGATGCCCTGGTGCAGGCGGGAGACCGGCTCAATGTCGGACTGTGCGGCGGCGGCACCCATCCTTTCCAGCGCTGGTTCGACCAGCGCATCTTCGCCAAGCCGCGTTTCGAGGAAATCTCGGTGCTCTACGGCTATCTCGCCAAGCAATTCACCGTGTTCGGCCAGCATGTGCACATCGGCTGCACCTCGGCCGACGAAGCGCTCTACCTACTGCATGCGCTGAATCGCTATGTGCCGCATTTCATCGCCCTGTCGGCTTCGTCGCCCTATTCGCAGGGCGTCGATACCCTGTTCGACTCGGCGCGCCTCAATTCGGTGTTCGCGTTTCCGTTGAGCGGCCGGGCGCCGTTCATCCTGCAGTGGGCAAAATTCGAAGCGGACTATTTCGCCAAGATGGAAACCACCGGCGTGGTGAAAAGCATGAAGGATTTCTACTGGGACATCCGTCCCAAGCCGGAATACGGCACCATCGAGCTGCGCGTCTGCGACACGCCGCTGAGCGTCGAGCGGGCGGCGGCGCTCGCCGGGTATTTGCAGTCGCTGTGCCGCATGCTGCTGGCGCGCGAGGAACCGGCTCCGGTCGAGGATGACTACCTTGTCTATCATTACAACCGTTTTCAAGCCTGCCGCTTCGGCCTCGAGGGCATCATGGTGCATCCCGGAACCCATCGGAACATCTCGCTGCGCGAGGACATTCTCGCCACCCTGCGCTGTCTTGCACCGCATGCAGCCGTGCTCGATGCGCAAGCCGCCCTCGACGAGATTCATGACGTGGCGATGAGAGGGAATCATGCACAATGGTTACGGCGTCTGGGGCAGGTGTCCGGTCCGCCAGGCATGGTCGAAGGTGCGGTGAGCAGTTTTCGCGCATGAGCAAGTCGAAGTCGGTATTCGGTTGCACCGAATGCGGCGCGACCGCACCCAAATGGCAGGGGCAATGCCCCGGCTGCG
>CAZZFN010000126.1:0-5774 GCA_964653505.1 uncultured Methyloversatilis sp. | reverse complement strand
CCATCGAGAACATCACCGCCATCATCACCGCGGCGAACCACGGGCTGCGCTGGTTGAGCCCCTTGAAATCGTCCAGATGCTCGACCTCGTAACCGGCGCGCGACATCAGGAGGATCGTGCCGAAGGCGCCGAGCGACATCAGCACGTAGGCGACCACGAAATACAGCGCCGAGCTGTAGGCGTTCAGGGCGAAGTGTTTGTCCGGCCCGACGACGCCGCTCATCAGCGCCAGCAGCAGGAAGCCCATGTGCGAGATGGTCGAATAAGCCAGCATGCGCTTGATGTTGGTCTGGGCGATCGCGGCGAGGTTGCCCAGCGCGATCGACAGGACGGCGAGAATCATCAGCATCGACTGCCAGTGCTCGGCCAGCTCGAACAGACCATACACCAGCATGCGCATCGTCATCGCGAAGGCGGCCAGCTTGGGGGCCGAGGCGATCAGCATGGCGATCGGCGTCGGCGCACCCTGATACACGTCGGGCACCCACATGTGGAAGGGCACGGCGCCCAGCTTGAAGGCGATGCCGGAGACGATGAAGACGAGGCCGAACACCAGCACGGTCTTGTTGGCCACGCCGAGGTGCAGGGCCTGCGCCACGCCGCCGATCTCGAGGGTGCCGGTCGCGCCATAGACCATCGACATGCCGTAGAGCAGCAGGCCGGAGGCGAGCGAGCCGAGAATGAAATACTTCATCGCCGCCTCGGTGGCGCGCGGCGAATCGCGGTCGAGGGCGACCAGGGCGTAGAGCGACAGGGAAAGCAGTTCGAGGCCGAGATAGATGGTCAGGAAACTGGCCGCCGAGATCATCACCATCATGCCCAGCGTGGCGAACAGCACCAGGACGTAATACTCGCCCTTGTCCAGGCCGCGCGCCGCGAGGAAATCGCGGCTGTAGATGATGGCCACGATCACCGCAAGGTAGAGCAGCAGCTTGAGAAAATCGGCCAGCAGGTCATCGACGAACAGGTTGTTGAAGGTCAGCACCACCTGGGCATCCATGGTCAGGTAGGTGATCAGCGCGCAGCCCACCAGGGTCAGCAGGGTGAGCGAGGAAGTGAGCCAGCGGCGCTTGGCGCCGAAAAAGGCGTCGATGAGCAGGATGGCGCAGGCCATCGCCACCAGGAATATTTCCGCGGCGGCCGGGTACAGATCGGGTGGGGTGAAGTCGTTGAACATCCGTTGCCTCGCGTGCCTACAGCTTGCTCACCGCGACGTGCCTGAGCAGGTTATCCACCGAGGCATGCATGACTTCGGTGAACGGGAAGGGATAGACGCCCATGGCCAGCACACAGATCGCCAGCGTCGCCAGGAACAGGAATTCGCGTCCGTTGATGTCGCTCATCTCGGCGACGTGGCGGTTGCCGGTCGGACCGAACATCACCCGCTTGACCATCCACAAGGTGTAGGCAGCGCCCAGGATCAGCGTGGTGGCCGCGAGGAGGCCGATCCAGAAGTTGTATTTCACCGCGCCGAGGATCACCATGAACTCGCCGACGAAACCCGACGTGGCCGGCAAGCCGGCGTTGGCCATGGCGAACAGCACCATGAAGCCGCCGAACTTCGGCATGGCATGGACGACGCCGCCGTAGTCGGCGATCTGGCGCGAATGGACGCGGTCATACATGACGCCGACGCACAGGAACATCGCTGCCGAAACGAAGCCGTGCGAAATCATCTGCACCAGCGCCCCCTCGACGCCGATCTGGTTGAAGATGAAGAAGCCGAGGGTGACGAAGCCCATGTGCGAGATCGACGAGTAGGCGATCAGCTTCTTCATGTCGGCCTGCACCAGGGCGACGAAACCGATGTAGATGACGGCGATCAGCGACAGCGCGATCATCATCGGGGCCAGATACTGGCTGGCATCCGGGGCGATCGGCAGCGAGAAGCGCAGGAAACCGTAGGCGCCGAGCTTCAGCATGATCGCGGCCAGCACCACCGAACCGCCGGTCGGCGCCTCGACGTGGGCGTCGGGCAACCAGGTGTGCACCGGCCACATCGGCACCTTGACGGCGAAGGCGACCAGGAAGGCGAGGAACAGCAGGATCTGCGGCGTCATCTCGATCCTCAGCTGATGCCATTCGAGCAGGTTGAAGCTGCCGCCGGACGAGAGGAACAGCCAGATCAGCGCGATCAGCATCAGCAGCGAGCCGAGCAGGGTGTAGAGGAAGAACTTGAAGGCGGCATAAACCCGGTTGGGGCCGCCCCACACGCCGATGATGATGTACATCGGGATCAGCGATGCCTCGAAGAAGACGTAGAACAGCACCGCGTCGAGCGAACTGAAAATCCCGTTCATCAGGCCGGACATGATCAGGAAGGCGCCCATGTACTGGGCGACCTTGTCCTTGATGACTTCCCAGCCGGCGATCACGACGAGGATGGTGATGAAGCTGTTGAGCAGGATGAACAGCACCGAAATGCCATCGACGCCGAGGAAGTATTCGATGTTGAAGCGCGGAACCCACGGCCGCTGCTCGACGAATTGCATGCCGGCCTGGGCGACGTCGAAATTGAGGTAAAGCGGCAACGTGACCAGAAAGCCGAGAATGGCCACGCACAGGGCGATCCAGCGCGCCAGTCGATGCGCATTGCCGGCGGCCAACACCGCCAGCGCCCCCAGAATCGGAACCCAGATCGCGAGGCTGAGAAGATACGAGCTCATCTGCATTTTCTATGTCGGTTCGTCAGGCGCGATTCATCCACAGGGTCAGCAGCACGAACAGGCCGATGATCATGGCGAAGGCGTATTGGTAGATATGGCCGGACTGGATCAGGCGTACGACGCCGGCAAACCAGCCCACCAGCCTGGCGGAGCCGTTCACCGCCACGCCGTCGATGAGCGCCTGATCGCCGCCCTTCCAGAGGCCGCGACCGATCAGGCGGGCGCCGCCGGCAAAGAACCAGTCGTTGAACTGGTCGAAGCCATATTTGTTTTCGAGGATGCGGACCGGCAGGGCCATCTTCCGGCGGATCGCGGCGGGAAGGTCGGGGCGCTTGATGTAAAGGAACCACGCCGTGCCCGCCCCGGCCAGGGCGAGCCAGAAAGGAAGGGTGACGAAGCCATGGGCGATCATGCCGAACACCCCCGTGTAGATGGCCTGCAGCTGCGCCATCGCCGGATGCGCCGGGTCGACGTGGATGGCGCCCGCGAAGAAGTCGCCGAACAGGAAGGCGCCGATCAGCCAGCCCGACGCGATGGCCGGGATCGACAGCAGGATGAGCGGAATGGTCACCACCTTCGGCGACTCGTGCGGCTCATGGGCGCCGTGGCCATGATCGCCGTGCCCGTCATCGTGCCCGTGCGCGTCATGCGCGGCTGCGCGGAAGCGTTCCTCGCCGTGGAAGGCGAAGAAGACGAGGCGGAAGGAATACAGGCCGCCGACGAAAACCGCCGCCAGCGCGCACAGGTAGGCGAAGGTCGCCCCCGGCACCTGGGCCGCCTGCACCGCCATGATGATGCTGTCTTTCGAGAAGAAGCCGGCGAAGGGCGGCAGGCCGGCGTTGGCGATGGCCCCGATCAGCACGGTCGCGTAGGTGATCGGCAGATATTTCCGCAAGCCCCCCATCCTGCGCATGTCCTGCTGGTGGTGCAGGGCGATGATGACGGAGCCCGCCCCCAGGAACAGCACGGCCTTGAAGAAGGCGTGCGTCATCAGGTGGAAGATGGCCACCGAGTAGGCCGAGGCGCCCAGCGCCATGGTCATGTAGCCCAGCTGGGAGAGCGTGGAGTAGGCCACGACGCGCTTGATGTCGGTCTGCACGATGGCGATCAGGGCCATGAACAAGGTGGTGATCGCGCCGACTACGATGACGAGCGAGAGCGCGGTGTCGGACAGTTCGAACAGCGGCGACATGCGCGAAACCATGAAGATGCCGGCGGTGACCATCGTCGCGGCGTGGATCAGCGCGGAGATCGGGGTGGGGCCCTCCATCGAATCGGGCAGCCAGACATGCAGCGGGAATTGCGCCGACTTGCCCATCGCGCCGATGAAGAGCAGGATGCAGATGGCCGTGATGAGCGGCCAGCCGGTGGCCGACTCGGTCATGGCAGCCAGTTCCCCGGCCTTGGCGAAGACGGTGGCGTAGTCGAGACTGCCGGCGTAGGCGGCGATCAGTCCGATGCCCAGCAGGAAGCCGAAATCGCCCACGCGGTTGACCAGGAAGGCCTTGAGGTTGGCGTAGATGGCCGTCTCGCGGTTCGACCAGAAGCCGATCAAGAGATACGACACCAGGCCCACCGCCTCCCAGCCGAAGAAGAGCTGGAGGAAGTTGTTGCTCATCACCAGCATCAGCATCGAGAAGGTGAACAGCGAGATGTAGCAGAAGAAACGCTGGTAGCTGTTCGCCCCGGCGCGGCTGCCCGCCGGCCAGTTGTCCTCGTCGTGGGCCATGTAGCCGATGGTGTAGATGTGCACCATCAGCGACACGAAGGTGACCACCACCATCATGACGGCGGTGAGCGGGTCGATCAGGAAGCCGATGGAGAGCTTGAGACCGCCCGATTCGAGCCAGGTATAGATGTCGCCGTTGAAGGTATTGCCGGCCATCACGTCCTTGAGGACGACGAGGGAGGCGACGAAGGAGATGGTCACGCCGACGATGGTGGTCCAGTGCGCACCGGCGCGGCCGATGGTCCGGCCGAACAGCCCTGCAATGATGGCGCCGATGAGCGGCGCGAGGGGGACGAGAAGGTAGATGGTTTTCATCGGCGCATCATCCCTTCAGGCTGTCGAGGTCATCGACGTGGATGGTCGAGAGGTTGCGGAACAGCACCACCAGGATGGCCAGGCCGATGGCCGCTTCGGCAGCGGCGACGGTCATGATGAACAGGACCATCAGCTGGCCTTCCAGATCGTTCAGATAATGGGAGAACGCGATGAAGTTGAGGTTGACCGACAGCAGCATCAGCTCGATCGCCATCAGCAGCACGAGCAGGTTCTTGCGGTTGAGGAAGATGCCGACGACGCTGATCGAGAAGAGCATCGCCGACAGGATCAGAAAGTGGGATAGCGACAAGGTGGTCAGGCTCATTGGCTTCCCCGCTCGTTCGGCGCCTCGGTCTCGTTCTTTTCCGCCGGCATGCTGACCACGCGCACCGACTCTTCGCGCTTGCGCGCGACCTGTTTGGACGGATCCAGGTACTTCGTGTCCTTGCGTTTGCGCAGCGTCAGCATGACGGCGGCGATGAGGCCGACCAGCAGGATGACGGAAGCCAGTTCGAAGGGATAGACGTATTCGGTATACAGCAGACGGCCGATTTCCTTGGTGTTGCTGTGGCCCGGCGGGAAGCTCTGGCCGGGCAGGGCTGCGGCGCCGAAGTATTTGCCGCCGAGCACCATGGCCATCATGACGACCATCAGGATGCCGATCGTCGCGCCGAGCGGCAGATAGCTCCAGAAGCGGCTGCGCAGGCGGGCCAGGTCGATGTCGAGCATCATCACCACGAACAGGAACAGCACCATCACGGCGCCGACGTAGACCATCACCAGCATGATCGCCAGGAACTCGGCCTGCAACAGCATCCACAGGCCGGCGCCTGCGAAAAAGGCGAGCACGAGGTAAAGCGCCGCATGGACGGGGTTCTTTGCCGTGATCACGCGCAGGGCGGCGAACAGCAGGATCGCGCCGAAGACGTAGAAGGTGAACGTGATGAATTCCATGGTCGGGGTTTACCGGTAAGGCGCATCCAGCGCGCGGCGCCGGGCGATCTCTTCCTCGTAACGATCGCCGTTGGCCAGCAGCATCTGCTTGGTGTAGTGCAGATCGCCGC
>CAZZFN010000125.1:0-5797 GCA_964653505.1 uncultured Methyloversatilis sp. | reverse complement strand
CATCCTCCTGCGCGCGGCGGCGCAGGTTTTCGGTCTCGGCCTTGGCGCGCAGCCAGGCGTCGTGGTGCTCGGCGGCCCGGAGTTCGGCGGCCCGGAGCAGTTCTTCGAGGCCGGGCATGGCCTCCGGGGCGGCGGGCGCATCCGCGGGAGCGTCGGGCGCCGTCCCGTCGGCGCCGACTTTTGCCTCCAGTTCTGGCGCTGGGGAGTTCCGATCTTGCTGCATGGAAAAAAGCCTCTGAAAATTAAACCTCGTGCACGATGGGGGCACTCCGCCCGTTTTCAAGGGCGACAAGCCGGATTTCGGGAACGCCGGAGGATGTCAGGGATGGCTCAAGCTCAGATCGGCCAGCGCAGCGATCCAGTCGGGCCGCTCGTTGAGGCAGGGGATGTAATGGAAGGTCGCGCCGCCGGCGTGCAGGAAGGCCTCGCGGCATTCCATGGCGATTTCCTCGAGCGTTTCGAGGCAGTCGGCCGGAAAGCCTGGGCAGAGCACGTCGACGCGCTGGAGGCCGCCGCGCGCCAGCGCCTCCAGCGTCGGCTGGGTGTAGGGCTGCAGCCACTTGGCCGCGCCGAAGCGCGACTGGAAGGTGGCCAGCCATTGGTCGGGCGACAGGCCGAGCGCGGCGGCGAGCGCCCGCGCCGTGGCGTGGCACTGGTCCGCATACGGGTCGCCGCGCTCCACCGAGCGCTGCGGGATGCCGTGGAAGCTCATCACCAGCTTGTCGCCGCGGCCGTGCGCCTGCCAGTGTTCGCGCACCGAGGCGGCCAGCGCGCCGATGTAGCCGGGGTCGACGTGGTAGTCCTCCACCCAGCGAAGGGCAGGGGGGCGCTGCTGCCGTTTGAGCCAGGCGTTCACCGCATCCTGGGTGCTGGCGGTGGTGCTGCCGGCGTATTGCGGATAGAGCGGCAGGACGAGGATTTCGCCGGCGCCCTGCGCGACGAGGCGGTCGAGGACGGCGGGGATGGCGGGGTTCTGGTAGCGCATCGCCCAGTCGATCAGCAAATCCTTGCGGCCACGCTCGCCGAGCAGTCCCTTGAGCAGCTTGGCCTGGCGCTCGGTGTGCAGCTTGAGCGGCGAACCCTCGGCGGTCCAGATGCGCGCATATTTGGCGGCGGATTTGGCCGGCCGGGTGCGCAGGACGATGCCGTGCAGGATCGGCAGCCAGAGCAGGCGCGGCAGCTCGACGACGCGACGGTCGCCGAGGAATTCGGCGAGGTAGCGGCGGACGGCGGATGCGGTGGGCGCGTCGGGCGTGCCGAGATTGACGAGGAGAATGGCGGCGGTCATCGGTCGGAGGGGCTCAGGGCTGATGAAAGCAGGCGGGCGTATCTGCGTGGGTGGCTTGTCTCGCTACAAGAGGTGCAGCGGTACCGCGGACATTCCAGCGCCGAAAGACAGGACATGTTCGCCGTCGTAGAGTACTGCGCCGGCCCGGAAGCGTTCCCGACAAAGGGCGGCCAGTCGCCGCAAGCCCTTGAAGTCGGCCGGGCCGACTGTCGCGGAGGCCTTGACTTCGATGCCGACGATTTCGCCCAGCGGCGATTCGAGCACGAAATCTACCTCCACCCGATCCTTGTCGCGGTAGTGAAAGAGGAACCACGGATCCTGCCCGAGGGCGAGCGTCTTGAGCAATTCCCCATACACCCAGGTTTCGAGCGTGGCGCCGAAGCGAGCACGATCCAGCACGGCGCGTTCCGGCGTCAGGCGCACCAGGCTGGCCTGCAACCCGGCATCGAGGAAGTGCAGTTTGGGCGTCTTGATCAGACGGTTCAGTTCGTTGCCGCTCCAGGCCGGCAAGCGCCGCACCAGGAACATTTTCTCGAGGATGCCGATGTATTTCTCGACGCTTTTGCCGTCCAGCCCGATCTGCCCGCCGATTTGCTGGAGGTTGAGCAACTGGCCGCTCAGGTGCGCAAGGATGCCCAGCAGTTGCGGAATTTTTGCGGTTTGGGCGATGTCGGCGACATCGCGTACATCGCGCTCGATCAAGGTCGTCAGGTAGGCGTGCGCCCAGGTCCGCCGCCGCGCCGGCGTGGCGCGCAGCCGCATTTCGGGATAGCCGCCGGCCAGCACGCGATCGACGCAGTCTTCGCGTTTCTCCGCGGTCGTGGCGACGAGAGGCCAGTCGCGGCGCAACAGCCGCTCGACAAAATCGGCGGGGCGTCCGGCGATTTCGGCATTTGAAAGCGGCAGGAGCGTGTGAATTTCGACTCGGCCGGCCAGGCTGTCGGCCACGGTGGGCAAGGCCATCAAGTTGGCCGAACCGGTCAGCAGAAAACGACCGGGGCGGCGATCCTGGTCGATGGCAAGTTTCAGCGCCAGCAGCAATTCGGGAGCGCGCTGCACTTCGTCGATGATCAGCCGATCCTGCCGGCGGACAAAGCCGAGCGGGTCGGCACGCACCGCAGCCAACAGGGCGGGATCGTCCAGGGAGAAATACGCCATGCGGTCCGCGTATTGCCGCACCAGTGTCGTTTTGCCGCACTGGCGCGGACCATTGACGAGCAAGGCCGGTGTGTCGCCCAGCGCGGTATCGAGCAAGGACTGCAGGTGGCGAGGGATGAACGGATGCGTCATGGCGGTCCGGAACGAGGTGATCGATGGTTCGCCGGTACTCTACCCAAATATCGTCCAATCCGGAATATCGCCACGTCCATGTTGGAATCTAAAGTCGTTCAATCCGGATTCGTCATGTCGCGGGCAATTTCGGCGAGGTTGACGAGCAGGATGGCGGCGGTCATCGGTCGGAGGGGCTCAGGGCCGATGAAAGCAGGCGCGCGGTGATGTCGACGATGGGAATGACGCGCTCGTAGGCCATGCGCGTCGGGCCGACCACGCCGATGGTGCCGACCACCTGCCCGTCCACCTCGTAAGGCGCGGCGACCACGCTGCACTCGTCGAGCGGGGCGATGCCCGATTCGCCGCCGATGAAGACATGCACGCCCTCGGCGCGCGTGGACAGATCGAGCAGCTGCATCAGGCCGGTGCGTTGCTCGAACAGGTCGAACAGCTGGCGCAGCCGCGCCATGTTGGCCGACAGGTCGGCGCTGTCGAGCAGGTTCTTTTCGCCGGAGATCACATACTGCTGCGCGGCTTCGCTGGCGGCTGCCGCGCCGGCGTCGGCGGCGGCGTTCATCAGCTCGGTCATGTCGCCGCGCAACTGCTGCAGCTCCTGCTGCAGGCGCGCGCGGATCTGCATGAAACCTAGGCCGGCGAAATTCTGCGTCAGGAAGTTGGCGGCTTCGATCAGCTCGCCCGGCGTGTAGGGCCGCTGCGTGAGCAGGATGCGGTTCTGCACCTCGCCTTCGGCGGTGACGATGATCAGCAGGATCCTTGTCTCGGTGAGGGCGAGAAACTCGACCTGGCGGATGCGCGGCGCCGCTCGGCGCGGCGCGATGACCACGCCGGCGAAGTGCGTCAGCTCGGAGACCATCTGCGAGGCCTGGCTGAGCACGCGCTGCGGCAGGTCCGGGTGCAGGGCGTCCTTGAGCTCGGAGAGATGCCGCGGGTCGAGCGGCCGCACGGTGAGCAGCGTATCGACGAACAGCCGGTAGCCGCGCGGCGTCGGCACGCGGCCGGCGGAGGTGTGCGGGCTGGCGATGAAGCCCAGCTCCTCCAGGTCGGCCATCACGTTGCGGATCGTCGCCGGCGACAGTTCGAGGCCGGAATACTTCGACAGCGTGCGCGAGCCGACCGGCTGGCCCTCGACGATATAGCGTTCGATCAGAGTCTTGAGCAGGGTCTGGGCGCGCGGGTCGAGCATGATGGGGCGATTCTAACTAGAATGCCTTGCCCTTCGCCGTCCCGCCGGAGCCGACTTTGTCACGACAGCTGAATGTCAATTCTTTGGGTCAGGTCTTTACCCCCGCCGCCGTGGTGGAGCGCATGCTCGCCCTGCGCAAGCGCCGCGGGCGCAGCCTCGATCCTTCGGCCGGCGACGGCGCGTTCTGCACGCGCATCAACGGCTGCGAGGCGATCGAGATCGACCCGACCGTGGCCCCGCCCGGCGCGCGCGTGATGGACTTCTTCGCGCTGCCGCTCGCGGAGAAGTTCGACACCATCATCGGCAATCCGCCCTACGTGCGCCAGCAGGACATCCCGCCGGAAACGCTGGCCCTGCTCGACAGCACGCTGTTCGACGGGCGCAGCAACCTGTGCCTCTACTTCATCGAAAAGGCGGTGCGCCACCTGCGCCGCGGCGGCGAGCTGATCTTCATCGTGCCGCGCGAATTCACCAAGTTGACCGCGGCGCGCAAGCTCAATGCCTTCCTCTACGAAGAGGGCGACATCACCGATTTCATCGAGCTGGGCGACGCGCGCATCTTCGGCTCGCACAACCCGAACTGCGCGATCTTCCGCTTCGAGCGCGGGCGTCACGAACGGCGCCTGCATGACGGCCGCCACTTCGCGCTGGTCGATGGCCAGCTGATGTTCCTGCGCGGCGACTACCGCGTGCCGCTCGCCGATCTGTTCGACGTCAAGGTCGGCGCGGTGTCCGGCGCCGACGAGATCTTCACGCACCCCGAGGGCAACGCCGAATTCGTCTGCTCGAAGACCATCGACGACGGCCGCACGCGGCGCATGATCTTCGGCGTTCCCCATCCGCACCTGGAGGCGCACAAGGACCGGCTGCTGGCGCGCCGGGTGCGGACCTTCGACGAATCGAACTGGTGGCACTGGGGGCGGCTGCACCATGTCTCCGCTGCGCCGCGCATCTACGCGAACTGCAAGACGCGCCGGCCGCGGCCGTTCTTCCTGCACGACTGCCCGAACTACGACGGCGCGGTGCTGGCGCTGTTCGCCCGCGTTCCCGGCCTGGATGTCGCGCTGGCGGCCGACCTGCTCAACGACCAGGTGGACTGGCACGAGCTCGGTTTCGTCTGCGACGGTCGCTTCCTGTTCACCCAGCGCACGCTGCAGAACTGCCTGCTGCCGCCGGTGTTCGAGAAGCTGCTGAAGGTGGCGCAGGCACAGTCGCAGAGGCGGGCGGCATGAGCGCATTTCGCACCGCCGCCCTGTTCGCCAAGAGCGGCAGCGCCGAAGCCGCCGCGGCGGTCGAGCTGCTGCGCGCCCATCTGCGCACGCGCGGCGTTGCCGCCATCGAGGGGGCGGGCGACGGCGCCGCCGACGTGGCGATCGTCGTCGGCGGCGACGGCACCCTGCTGTCCGTCGCGCGCCGGCTCGCCGTCCGCAACGTGCCGCTGGTCGGCATCAACCTGGGCCGGCTCGGTTTCATGACCGACATCGCCCGTGCCGACATGACCGCGGCGGTCGATTGCCTGCTGGCCGGCGAATTCTCGGCCGACCGGCGCATGCTGCTCGACGCCAGCGTGCTGCGCGGGGAGCAGGAGGTGTTCCGCACCCTGGCGCTCAACGAGGTGGTGGTCAACAAGGGCGATCTCGGCCGCATGATCGAGATCGAGGTGCGCGTCGATGACGAATCACTCTACGTGCTGCGCGCCGACGGCCTGATCGTCGCCACGCCCACCGGCTCGACCGCCTACGCGCTGGCGGCGGACGGACCGATCCTGCATCCGGCCGTGCCGGGCATGGCCCTGGTGCCGCTGTGCGCGCACGCGCTGACCCACCGGCCGATCACCATCGCCGACGGCAGCCGCGTCGAGCTCAGGCTGGTCCAGTCCTACGGCGGTCGCGTCCATTGCGACGGCCAGAGCCATTTCGACGCCCGGGCCGGCGACTGCGTGCGCCTGGCGCGCTCGTCCCACGTCGTGACGCTGCTCCATCCGCCCGGCTACAGCTATTTCGCCATGCTGCGCGAAAAGCTGCACTGGAGCG
>CAZZFN010000124.1:0-5805 GCA_964653505.1 uncultured Methyloversatilis sp. | reverse complement strand
ATGCGCATAGATTACGCGCATGAAGATTGCGCGTCAATGCAAAAGTCGGCGCTGGCGGGACGGCAGGGATCGGCCATCACCCGCAGGCAATCCACTCGAGGTGAAGCAGTGACGGCGCTTCGGGCGTAAGCGTGTCGACAGTTTGACTTGAATTATGAAAGTTATCTTTAACTTGTAAATCTATAAAACTTTGTATAACCTGCCGCAATGGATCCAATTAAAAACCCCTACGCGCCCGGTGCGGGCACGCCGCCGCCAGAACTGGCCGGGCGCGATGAGTTGCGCGAAACGGTTCGTATCGCGCTTGAGAGAGTGCGGGCCGGCCGGCCCACTAAAAGCATCCTGATGGTGGGATTGCGCGGTGTGGGGAAAACGGTATTGCTGGACCGGCTGCGTGACGACGCCGAGGCGGTGGGAATCCAGACGCTCCGCGTGGAAGCACCCGAGAGCCGGTCTCTGCCGGCCATTCTGGCCCCGCAGTTAAGGCAGGCGCTGTTGCGGCTGTCCCGGAACGAACAGGCAAAGGAACTCGCCCAGCGTGCCCTGCGCGGGCTCGCCGGCTTCGCCAGGGCGCTCAAGATCAAGTACCGGGACATCGAGGTTGGATTGGATTTCGATCCAGAACCAGGCTTGGCGGACAACGGCGATCTCGAACACGACTTGCAGGCCCTGCTGGAAGTGACCGGGGATGCGGCGAAGAAAGCCGGCTCGGCGTTGGCCATGTTCGTGGATGAGCTTCAATACGTGGCCGAGGAAGAACTGGCGGCTTTGATCACGGCATTGCACCGCACTGCCCAGCGCAGCCTGCCCGTTGTGCTCGTGGGCGCTGGCCTGCCTCAGTTGCCGGGCAAAATGGGTCGGGCCAAGTCCTACGCGGAACGGCTGTTCGATTTTCCACAAATCGGGCCTCTGCCGCGTGATGCGGCGCACTTGGCGATCACGAAACCGGCGCTGGACCAGGCCGTGGTTGTGGAAGAAGACGCGCTCGACCGGATCATTCGGGAGACGCGCGGTTATCCCTACTTCCTGCAGGAATGGGGCAAGCACGCCTGGGATGCGGCCGACGCGTCGCCGATCACGCTTGAGGATGTCGAGCGAGCCACCGCAAGTGCCGTTGCCGCACTGGATGAGAGCTTTTTCCGGGTCCGCTTCGACCGCCTGACCCCGCTGGAAAAGAAATACTTGCGCGCCATGGCCGAGCTTGGCCCCGGCCCTCACCGCTCCGGCGATATCGCGGAAGAATTGGGTCGTGAAGTCACCAAGCTCGGTCCAACCCGGAGCCAGTTGATTGTCAAGGGCATGATCTGGAGTCCGAGCCACGGCGACACGGCATTCACCGTGCCGTTGTTCAATGAGTTCATGAAGCGAATCATGCCGGGCGATGACTGGAAACACTAACGCCGCATCGCCGACCTCGGGCCACCCCAGGTCGATGAAACGCAGGCGGTGGCGGTCGGCACGTAAGGCGTTGTTTCACGTTAAGTCCTCCGGGTTCTCGGATTTGAATTCCGCGCCGTCCCGCCAGCGCCGACTTTCCGCTATCGGGCGGGTTCGATGCGCGCGATCAGGGCGCCCTCGCGCACCGTGTCGCCCGCGCCCACCAGCACGTCGAGGATGGTGCCGGCGTGTGGCGAGGGGATGTCGAGCGCGACCTTGCCGGTTTCCAGGGTGACGAGGTTGTCGTCATGGCGGATCGTGTCGCCGGGCCGGACGTGAACCTCGAGGATCAGCACCTCGCCTTGCCCGCAGTTGCCGCAGGTTTCCCAGCATTCGGGAAACCGCGGCAAGCGGATGTCGATGGCCATCAGCTCTCGACCATCTTGCGGATCACGCGGTTGAAGGGTTCGATCCATTCGGCGGCGAACTGGTCGTCGCAGGCGTTGACTTCCGCGATGGCGCGGATCAGCGAGCGCGCCTGGCCGCGGTTGCTGTGCTTGAGGGTGACGGCCTCGAAGGCATCGACGATGGCGAGGATCTGCGCGCCGGCGCAGATGGCGTCGCCCGCGAGCCCTTCCGGATAGCCGCGGCCGCTGGGCTTTTCGTGATGCTGCCGCACCATTGCCGCCGCTGCGGCCCAGCCGGGCATGCGCTCGAGCAGGCCGGCGGCCTGCAGCGGATGGTCGCGCAATGCTCGTCTGTCCGCGTCGGAAAGTTTTTCGCTCTTGAGCCAGACGCTTTCGGGCAGGAACATCATGCCGATGTCGTGGATGTAGACGGCCGCCGCCAGTTGCGTGGCGTCGACCGGGGCGCCGGCGGCCGTGTTGGTGTCGAGGGCGAGGCGCAGCAGGCGTCCGGTGCGGCCGGCGAAAGCGGGGGAGCGGGCCTCCAGCTGCAGCGCCAGCGTCGAAAAGAACCACAGGTCGGCGGCGCGGTCGCCCTGGCCGGGCGTGGGCGCGAAAACCGCGGCCGGCGGTATGTCGATCTCCGGCTGGCGCGGACGGAAGCCCGTGACGGCTTCGATGATGGCCGCGGCGCGCCGAGCGACATCGCCCGCGGGCGCGTCGGCCAGACTTTCCAGCCCGTCGACCAGCTGCGGCAGCTTGAGGTCGCCGGTGCCGACATCGCCGTCCATCGCCTCGATGACCATTTCCAGGCGGTCGAGGGTGAGCAGCATCGTTTCGGCAAGCAGGTCGGAAAACGGCAGCTCGCCGGCGCGGCAGCGCGCCAGCAGGGATTCGAGCGGATGGGCGATCGCCACGCCGATATCGACCTTGCACAAGGCGGCATCGCCCTTGATGGTGTGCAGGGCGCGAAACAACCGGGCGATCAGCGCGCGATCCGCGGGAGACTTGCGCAACGCCGCGATGTCGCGCTCGATGCCGGGCACCTGGTCTTCGAGCGCTTCGGCAAACTCGCGGAAGCTTTCGCGCTCGACGATGCGCGGCTGCAGCAGGACGGCAGGATCGACCATCATGGCTCCTTTTTACAAGATCGGGCCGCCGCGCGCCTCGCCCTGTTCATAGACCACGCTGGCGCGACCGACGATCAGCGGGTCGAGGGGGCCGATGCGCTCGGGGTCCTTGTTTGCGTAGGGCAGGCGGTGCAGGACGTAGCGCATCGCCTGCAGCCGCGCGCGCTTCTTGCAGTCGGACTTGACGACGGTCCAGGGCGCGTCGGCGGTGTCGGTGTAGAAGAACATCGCTTCCTTGGCCTTGGTGTATTCCTCCCACTTGTCGAGCGAGGCGAGGTCGATGGGCGAGAGCTTCCACTGCTTGAGGGGGTGCACGCGGCGTTCCTTGAAGCGGCGGCGCTGCTCCTCGCGCGATACGGAGAACCAGA
Source organism: uncultured Methyloversatilis sp. (assembly GCA_964653505.1). Classification (GTDB taxonomy): domain Bacteria; phylum Pseudomonadota; class Gammaproteobacteria; order Burkholderiales; family Rhodocyclaceae; genus Sulfuricystis. Next base: position 2,526 of record CAZZFN010000124.1, on the reverse strand, counting down.
ACTTGATCAGGAGAATGCCGCTGCGCACCATCATGCGCTCGAATTCGGGCGCCTGGCGCATGAATTCCTGATATTCGGCATCGGTGCAGAATCCCATCACGCGCTCGACCCCGGCGCGGTTGTACCACGAGCGGTCGAACAGCACGATTTCTCCGGCGGTGGGGAAATGCCGCACGTAGCGCTGGAAATACCACTGGCCGCGTTCGACCTCGGAGGGCTTGTCCAGCGCCACCACGCGGGCGCCGCGCGGGTTGAGGTGTTCCATGAAGCGTTTGATCGTGCCGCCCTTGCCGGCCGCGTCGCGGCCTTCGAAAAGGATCGCCACGCGCTGGCCGGTTTCCTTGACCCAGGCCTGCAGCTTGAGCAGTTCGACCTGCAGGCGGTATTTCTGTCCCTCGTAATTGCGGCGCGTCATCAGGTTCTTGTAGGGGTAGCCGCCCGTGCGCCAGTCCGGGGCGAGTTCCTGATCCGGATGCGCGCCGGATCGATCGAGCACGAGCCGTTGTTCCTGCAGCAGGCCGCGCAGCAGGCGCCGGCTTTCCTCGGGCGTGACGCCGGAGACGATATCGCGCAGGGCGGCCAGGCGCGCCTGCTGGGCCGCATCGACGGCCTGGCCGACGACGTTGGCCTCGATGGCCGTTTGCGAACCCGTCGGCCCGATGTCGCCGGCGCTGGCCGGACGCGGCCTGCGCGGGGGGCGCGTCCGGGCAGCGGGGCGGGGCGCCGGGGCGGCGCTTGTCCTGGGCTTGCGTGGGGTGACCATGTCCTAGTTCCTCATCCGATGGGTATTGATCGTCTCGCGCGTTGCCAGCGCGACCTTGCGTGCGGCGTTCGCGAAATCCTCGCCCTGGCTTGCATAGAGGATCGCGCGCGAGGAGCCGATCATCAGGCCGGTGCCGTTCGCGGTGCGGCCGGCCTTCACCGTGGCCTCGATGTCGCCGCCCTGCGCGCCGATGCCCGGCACCAGCAGCGGCATCTCGCCGACGATCGCGCGCACCCGGGCGAGTTCGGCGGGGAAGGTGGCGCCGACGACAAGGGCGCATTGTCCGGTCGTGTTCCAGTCCCGTGCCACCATCCGCGCGACGAGTTCGTAAAGCGGCGTCTCGCCAGCGCCGACTTTTTGAAACTGCAGGTCGCTGCCGCCGGGGTTGGAGGTGCGGCACAGCAGGATCACGCCCTTGTCCGCGTAGGCCAGCCAGGGTTCCACCGAGTCGCGGCCCATGTAGGGATTCACGGTCGCGGCATCCGCCCGGTAACGCTCGAAGGCCTCGATGGCGTATTGCTCGGCGGTGCTGCCGATGTCGCCGCGCTTGGCGTCGAGGATCACCGGCACGCCCGGATGCTTTTCATGGATGTGGGCGATCAGCGCTTCGAGCTGGTCCTCGGCGCGCCGCGCGGCGAAGTAGGCGATCTGCGGCTTGAAGGCGCAGGCGAGGTCGGCGGTGGCATCGACGATTTCGGCACAGAAGCGGAAAATTGCGTTCGGTGCGCCCTTCAGATGCGCGGGAAACTTCGCCGGGTCGGGGTCGAGGCCGACGCACAGCAGCGAGTCGTTCTTCGCCCACGCGCCGGCGAGCATCTCGGTGAATGTCATAGGTAGTCCCTGCCCTGAAACGCTTGCTGCATGAGTGTGGGCATTCAGGCAGAAAAGGGGTTGAGCACCGGGATGCCGCAGCCGGCGAAATCCGCCGTATTGCGCGTGACCAGCGTGAGCGCATGCACTTGCGCGGTGGCGGCGATGAGCATGTCGGGTTGGCTGCGGGCAATGCCGCGAGCGGCAAAGGCGCCGCGCAATTCGCCCGCGCGACGGGCAATCTCGAGCGTGACCGGCAATACCGGGTGACGCAGCAGATAGGCTTCAAACCAGGCGGCAATGCGCGCATTGGGACGCCAGGCGAGGCCGAACATGATTTCGTCGACGCTCACCACGGAAATCGCATGCGCGGCCACCTGTGCCGCCCCCTGCGCCGCCCACGCCGTCACCCCCGCATCCGGGCGCAAACGCCCAAGCTCGCCGATGATGTTGGTGTCAAGCAGCACGTGCATGTGCGGCCGACTCCTCGATTTCTTCCAGCATCGCAATAAAGGCATTCGGGCGGCCGACCGACGAACGCGGCAGTGTCGGCAATTCGTAGTTTTCTTCGGCGGCGATTCGCCTCAACTCGGCGAACTCCTCCCCAAGCGTCTTGCGCGCCGCCTGCTTGCGCCACGCGTCGAAAGCCTTGAAGGATTCGGCATCGATCACCGCCGCCACACACCGATCCCGGTTGTAGATCATTTGCGGCGCTTCGGCGGTGAGCCGTACCACTTCCGAAAACTGCTGCTTGGCTTGCGCAATATTCCATGTCATGGCGATCCTCCGATATGTCCATCCGATGGGTCTATTATAGACACAAACAGCCGAGTGTTTATTTCCATGTGTCCTTCAGGCCCACCGTGCGGTTGAACACCGGCGCGCCGGGCCGGGAATCGACGCGGTCGGCGACGAAGTAGCCGTGACGCTCGAACTGGAAGCGCTCCTCCGGT
>CAZZFN010000123.1:0-5956 GCA_964653505.1 uncultured Methyloversatilis sp. | reverse complement strand
GCCGCCTCGGCGATCGGCCTGGCCGCACTCCTTCAGTTGGTGCGCATGTTGCTGGCCCTGCTGGGCGGCGAACCCCAGCATGTCTCCGATGTGGTGCGGCGCATCGCCGGCGGGGATTTCGGCGTGCGCATCGAACTCAGGCCCGGGGACACCCAGAGCCTGCTGGCGGCGGTGGCCGGCATGCGCGCCAGTTTGGGCGAAATGGGCGCCCAGCTGACCGGCGCGACGCGGCGGCTGCGCGATGCGGCGCGGCAGTTCGACGCCATCACGGAGAACATGCAGAAAGGAACGCTCGAACAGGCCGCCGCCGCGCAGGTGGCGGCCGGCGCGGTCGGGCAGCTCAGCGCGGGAATCGAGGACATCGCCGCGCAGACGGTCGAGGTCAACCGGCTCGCCGCCGCCAGCCTGGAGCGCACCCAGGAGGGCAACGAGAGCCTGTCGCGCATGATCGGCGAGCTGGCCGAGGCGGAGGGTGCGGTGGGCGAGATGACCGAAACCGCGCGCGAGTTCATCAGCAGCGCGGCGTCGATCACCGGCATGACGCGCGAAGTGCGCGACATCGCCGACCAGACCAACCTGCTGGCGCTGAATGCCGCCATCGAGGCGGCGCGCGCCGGCGAACAGGGCCGCGGCTTTGCCGTGGTGGCCGACGAGGTGCGCAAGCTGGCGGAGAAGTCCGCCGCCACCGCCAGCGAGATCGACGGCGTGACGCGCAACCTGGAGCAGCTGGCGGCCAAGGTCAGGCAGACGCTGGAAAAGGGACAGGGGGCGCTTGCCACCTCGCAGGAATACCTGGAAACCGTGGCGATGGCGCTCGGGGAAACCAACGATTCGATCGGCCGGACCACCGAGGGCATGGGACGCATCAACGGCGCCGTCGAGCACCAGAATCGCGCCAGTGCCGACATCGCCGCGAACGTGACGCGCATCGCCGACCTCGCCGCGAAGGGCGACACCCGCGCCGGCGAGGTGGTCGCGGCGGTGAAACAGCTCGAGGGACTCGCCGCCGAGCTCGAGGCTGCCCTGGGGCGTTTCAGGGTATAGAGAAGACCCGGGCATGATCCTGCCGCCAAAAATCCCCGTCATCGAGATCCGCAAACCGGGCGCGTCCCGGTAAACTCGGAAAGTCACCCGACAGATTTCCGCCGCGAGGTTGCGCCATGTCCGAACTGCTCAAGAACATCGATGCCCGCACCCGGCTGGCGGGCACGAACAAGCTCGAGATTCTCCTGTTTTCGCTCGGCACCGACCTGCGCACCGGGCGCACGGAAACCTTCGGCATCAACGTGTTCAAGGTGCGCGAAGTGATGCGCACCCCGCAGATCACCGCCGCGCCCGACATGCCGGCGGCGGTCAAGGGCATGGTCTCCCTGCGCGGCGTGCTCGTGCCGGTGGTCGACCTGTCCGAATTCATCGGCATGCAGACCGAAACCCCGCGCGAGATCATGATCGTGACGGAGTACAACGGCCACACCCAGGGTTTCCTGGTCGAGTCCGTCGATACCATCCTGCGCCTCGACTGGTCGAAGATGCGCGTGCCGCCCGAAATGCTCACCGCGAACATGGGCGGTTTGGTGACTGCCGTGACCGAGCTGGCGGACGGCCGTCTGGTGATGCTGCTCGATGTCGAGCGGATTCTGTCGGAAACCGCCAGGTATGAAGACGAAATGGTGTACAGCCAGATCCGGCCGCTCGACCGGCAAGACCTGACGATCGTCTATGCCGACGATTCGTCGGTGGCGCGCGGCCAGATCGAGAAGACCCTCAATGCGCTGGGCATCCGCGGCGTGATGGCGATGAACGGCCTGCAAGCCTGGCAGGAACTGCTGAAAATCGCCAATTACGCCGATGCGACCGAGCGCCCGGTCAAGGAGCTGGTGCAGCTGGTGCTCACCGATGTCGAGATGCCCGAGATGGACGGCTACATCCTCACCAAGAACATCAAGTCGGACTCGCGTTTCGCCGGCATTCCCGTGGTCATGCATTCGTCCCTGTCCTCGGCTTCGAATCAGCAGCTGGGCAAGTCCGTCGGGGTCGACGAATACGTGTCGAAATTCGAGGCGCAGCGACTGGCCGAAACCTTGACGCGCCTGCTGCTGCAGGGCAGCGCGGCGCCGGCGAACTGAGAGGGAAAAGCAAATGGACAATTCCGCCGTGCTGGCGACCGGCCAGAATCCGGGCTCCCTGATCGAAAGCGTCGATGCGCGCACCAAGCTGGCCGGCTCCAACCGCATGGAGATCCTGCTGTTCTCGCTCGGCACCAACGAGACATTCGGCATCAACGTCTTCAAGGTGCGCGAGGTCTGCCAGACGCCGACGATCACCAAGTCGCCGAACATGCCCGCCGGCGTCGAAGGGCTGATCAGCCTGCGCGGCAACGTCATTCCGGTGGTGTCGCTGACCAAGGCCATGCACCTCGCGGATGCCCCGACGGGACTGGGCGGCTCGATGATGGTCACCGAATACAGCAAGCGCACGCTCGGCTTCCTGGTGCATGGCGTGGACCGCATCATCCGCGTCGAATGGGATCGGGTGCGCGCCCCCGAGACGGTCACCGGCGGCGGCCACAACTACATCACCGCCATCACCGAGCTCGATGGCGGCCGGCTGGTGTCGATCGTCGATGTCGAACAGATCATGGCCGACACCTTCGGCGAGGCGCTGGTGGGCCAGATCGACCGGATGGAGGGCGACGGCGACTACCACATCTTCTTCGTCGACGACTCCGCCGTGGCGCGCAAGAAGATCGTCGAGGTGCTCGAGAAGATGGGCGTGCATCATCGCCACGCCCAGAACGGCATGGAGGCCTGGACCCGCCTGACCGGTCTGGCCGCCCACGCCCAGCAGACCGGGCGCAGTCTGCGCGACGAGCTGAACGTCATTCTCGTCGACGCCGAAATGCCCGAGATGGACGGCTACGTCCTGACGCGCAACATCAAGGCAGACAAGCGCTTCGACGGCATACCGGTGGTCATGCACTCCTCGCTGTCGTCCGAGGCCAACCGCTCGATGGGCCGCAGCGTCGGGGTGGATGCCTACGTGGCCAAGTTCGATTCCGAGGCGCTGGCCGACGCGCTGCGCCCCCTGCTGCTCAAGTCGCAGCGCCATTGACCGTAACAGCAAGGAATCCCCGGAGACCGCTTCATGCCTGCAGACCCGAGCAAGATCAAGTTCCTGGTCGTCGACGATTTTTCCACCATGCGCCGCATCGTGCGCAACCTGCTCAAGGAACTGGGCTTCACCAACGTCGATGAGGCCGAGGACGGCGTCGTCGCCTGGCAGAAGCTGCAGGGCGGCGGCTTCGATTTCGTCGTCACCGACTGGAACATGCCCAACATGGACGGCCTCAGCCTGCTGCAGAAAATTCGCGGCGACGCGAACTTCAAGGCGCTGCCGGTGCTGATGATCACCGCCGAGGCGAAAAAGGAAAACATCATCGCGGCGGCGCAGGCGGGGGCCTCGGGCTACATCGTCAAACCCTTCACCGCCGCCACGCTCAACGAGAAACTGACCAAGATCTTCGAGAAAATGGGCTGGTAAATGGTCAAACCGATCAAGTTCGACAGATCCGACGACAGCGGCGACTCGGCCGATCTGCAGGCGCTCTTCGACAGCATTGCGGCGGGCGCACCCCCGGCCGCACCTGCGGTTGCCGTGCCGGCAGGTTGCGGCGATTCGGCCGATCTGCAGGCGCTCTTCGACAGCGTTGCGGCGCAGGCGGCCGCTCCGTCCCGCGCGACCGGATCCCCGCCACGCGCCGCCGCGGCGGAAGACGAGGTGCAGGAGGCGGTGTACAACCGCATCGGCCACCTGGCGCGCAGGCTGCACGATGCCCTGCGCGAACTCGGTTACGACAAATCGCTCGAGGAAACCGCGCGCCAGATTCCGGACGCCTGCGAGCGGCTCGACTACATCGCCCGCATGACCGAGCAGGCGGCGCTGCGCGTCCTGAATGCCGTGGATCTGGCCCGGCCGGCGCAGGACGAACTGGCTGCCGTCGCCAAGGCGCTGGGGGCGCGCTGGGAGCGCATGTTTGCCAACCAGCTGAGCGTGGACGAGTTCAAGCAGCTGGCCGCCGACACGCGCGTCTTTTTCGCCGCGGCGCCCGGCAAGATCGCGGTCGCCCAGGCCCAGCTCAACGAGATCATGCTGGCGCAGGATTTCCAGGATCTCACCGGCCAGGTCATCAAGCGCGTGGTCGGCATGGTGAGAAATTTCGAGGGCCAGCTGCTGCAGGTGCTGATCGAAACGATGCCGGAAGAGAAAAGGGCGGCCGCGCCGCAGGGCCTGCTCAACGGTCCCGTCATCGACGCCGCCGGGCGTGCCGACGTGGTGACCAGCCAGGCGCAGGTGGACGACCTGCTGGAAAGCCTGGGTTTCTAGGAGAGCGAGATGAGCGATTTTTCCGGAATGGAAGACCTGTTGCAGGATTTCCTGGTCGAGGCCACCGATCTTCTGGCGGGCGTCGACAACAAGCTGGTCGACCTCGAGAAGAACCCCGCGGACACCGGTCTGCTCAACGACATCTTTCGCGGCTTCCACACCATCAAGGGCGGTGCCGGTTTCCTCAACGCCGTGGAACTGGTCACGCTCTGCCACCTGACCGAGAACCTGTTCGACAAGCTGCGCACCGGCGAGCAAAGCGTTACCGGCGAGATCATGGACGTGATCCTGGCCGCCACTGCGACCGTGCGCGACATGTTCGGTCAGCTCGAGGGCGGGGTGCAGCCCGCGCCTGCCGACCCCGGCCTGATCGCCGGTCTCAAGGCCGCGCTGGCCGGCCGGCTCGAAGCGGCCGCCCCGGCCGCCGCCCCGGCTGCCTTGGCGGCGGCCGTGCCCGCGACCGCGCCCGACTGGGACCGGCTGTTCGGCGCCGTCACCGCGGCGGGGGACGCCGTCGCGCCAGCGCCGACTTCCGCGCCGGCCGCCGCCGCACCGGCGGCTGCGGCCGCGCAGACGCCCGAGCAGATCATCCAGCAGGCGCTCGGCCGGCGCGCCAGCGACAAGCCCGGCGCGATGAGCGCCCCCACCGGGCGGCGCGCCGAGGAAAAGGGGCGCGACAACACCATCCGCGTCGACACCGCGCGGCTCGATCAGGTGCTCAATCTCTCGGGCGAGATCGGCCTGACCAAGAACCGCCTCAACGCGCTGCGCAGCGACATCCTCAACGGCCGCACCGATACCGACACCCTGCACTCGCTCGACCAGTCGGTCAGCCAGCTCGACCTGCTGGTTTCCGACCTGCAGAACGCGGTGATGAAGACGCGCATGCAGCCGATCGGCCGCCTGTTCCAGAAATATCCGCGCATCGCGCGCGATCTGGCGCGCAACATCGGCAAGGACGTCGAGCTCCTCCTCGCCGGCGAGGAGACCGAGATCGACAAGACGATGATCGAGGATCTTTCCGACCCGATCATCCACCTGATCCGCAATGCCGTCGATCATGGCGTCGAAAGTCCGGCGGAGCGGCGTGCCGCCGGCAAGCCGGAGAAATCCGAGGTGCGTCTCGAGGCGCGCCAGGAAGGCGACCACATCGTCCTGATCGTCGCCGACGACGGCAGGGGCATGAACGCCGAGAAGCTGCGCGCCAAGGCGCTCCAGAAGGGGTTGATCACGGACGAGGAAGCCAACACGATGGATGAGCGCCAGAGCCTCAACCTCGTTTTCCTGCCGGGCTTCTCGACCAAGGAAGTGGCATCCGACCTGTCCGGCCGCGGCGTCGGCATGGATGTGGTGCGCACCAACATCCAGAAACTCAACGGCAGCATCGACATCCGCTCCGAGATCGGCAAGGGCACCACCTTCGTCATTTCCCTGCCGCTCACGCTGGCGATTCTGCCCGTGCTGCTGGTGCAGCTCGGCGCACAGCCCTTCGCCGTGCCGCTCTCGATGGTGCGCGAGATCCTGCCGATCGATGTCGCCCAGGTGCAGGAAGTCGGCGGCCGCGCCACCATGG